>JAJQCV010000134.1:0-49402 GCA_021202525.1 Akkermansiaceae bacterium
GGTTTTCCCATTGAAGGACAAGTTGCCGGAGGTCGGAGCCCGCGGGGGATGACGTCAGCGGAACAAGGAGCGTCCGCACGGCCAGCAGGGACAGGAATAGCAAGAGGGAAACTCCCAGCAGCCGGAGGAACAGCACACGCTTGCCGGGAGCGTCCGCAAAGAGCCGCCATCTGCCTGCCAGCATGCCCAGGATAAACAGCCCCAGCGTCTGCCAGATACGGCCGCTGAGCAGGAAAAACTGCCATTTCCCGAGCTGCCCCCGGGTGAGGTTCCACCAAGCCGCCTCACCCCAGGTGCCGCCGGCGTACAGGAATTCCCGAGAAGGTCCCGCCGCTGGGGAATCCGGGAGGAACCAGCCGGAGGAATGGGGCCAGCCCTCCGCCATTCCGGCGCGGGCCAGCGCATCCATGATATTGACGGGCTGTATCAGGCACAGCAGGCACAGAATGACCAGAAAGGGGGTGCTGCGCCTGTACAGCAGAACCAGCGCGAATCCAAGGACTCCGAAGATGGTGAGAATGTCCCCGTCGTAAAACAGGGTGTGGACTAGGCCCAGCAGGAATAGCAGAACGAGCCTCCACATGAATCTTTTCCGGAAATCCACGCCCCGCTGCTCCTGCCTGTCCAGCTGGATGAAGAAGCTGAGGCCGAACAGGAAGGAAAAGAGAAGGAACGACTTGCTGACAAAAAGGTGTTCGTAGAGCCAGTCCGCGGCGCCGTTGGCTGCGGCCTGCCATCCCGCGGCGGGGAAAGCGGGAAGGTACAGGTTGAAATGGTCGTGCGCGTGGACGATGACGATGCCCAGCAGGGCCAGCGCCCTGAGAATGTCAAGAATGGTGATCCGGGGCGCGGGAGCGGGGGCCCCGGAGGAACTCCGGGCTGTCATGAGAGGAGGGGAAATCAGGGGATGGAAGGTATCAGCGCGGCGGCGCGGCTCCTGGCCCAGGCGTCCGCCTCCAGAATGGGGGCCAGGTTTCCGCGGGGGTCCGTGTTCGCATGGTCGTTCATGACGGCTTCCACCAGCTTCCAGATGCCGGTGAAGCGGAGATCGCCGCGGATGAAGGCGTCCACCGCCACTTCATTGGCGGCATTGTACACGGCGGGCATCGTGCCGCAGCATTCTCCGGCCCTGCGCGCCAGGTCCAGGGCGGGGAAGGCGTCTGGCCGCGGAGCCTCGAAAACCAGTTGGCCGATCTCCGCAAAATTGAGCTGTTTCAGGGAATTGGGAACGCGGTCGGGCCAGGTGACGGCGTACTGGATGGGAAAGCACATGTCCGAACTGCTCATCTGGGCCAGCACGGTGCCGTCCATGTATTCCACCATGGAATGCACGATGCTCTGCGGGTGCACGATCACGTCCACCTTGTTCATGGGGACGTCGAACAGCCAGCGGGCTTCGATCATTTCCAGCCCCTTGTTGAACAGGGTGGCGGAATCGATGGTGATCTTCCGGCCCATGGTCCATGTGGGGTGCTTGAGCGCCTGTTCCAGAGTGACGTGCTCCAGGTCTTCCTTCTTCCAGGTGCGGAAGGGGCCTCCGGAGGCCGTCAGGATCAGCCGGGAGACGGCCTCCGGCCCTCCGTGGTTGCCGTTCAGGCATTGGAAAATGGCGTTGTGTTCGCTGTCCACGGGCAGTACGCGCACTCCGGCCTGCCTCGCTTTTTCCATCACGATCTGTCCGGCCATGACCAGAATCTCCTTGCTGGCGATGGCCAGGTCCTTCCCCGCCTCAATGGCGGCCAGCGCCGGGCGCAGTCCCGCCGTGCCCACGATGGAAATCAGCACCATGTCCGCCTCCGGGAGCCGGGCCAGGCGGCACAGGCCTTCCTCTCCCGTCTCAACCTGCGAGCCGGGAAGGGCGCGGGCGAGTTCCTCCACCTTGGACGGATAATAAATGCAGACGTTGTGAACGCCGAATTCCCGTGCCTGGAGGGCCAGCGTCTCCGCATTGCTGCCGGCAGCCAGGCCCACCACTTCCATTCTGTCCGGAATGTCCCGGGCTACTTTCAGGGCGCTGGTTCCGATGGAACCCGTGGAGCCCAGGATAACGACGCGTCGTTTCTGCATAACGGAAAAGAATGATGCAAAAAATACGGCCTCTTGACAAGCCGGGGGATGAAAATCTTCCTGAAGCGGGGCGAGGAGGTTTTCCATTAGGCTCCCGGCCCCATTCCCGTGGGGCGCCTGGAGGGTTTCCAGGCCTTGGTCCCGTAAGTGGTCTCCGCCGTGGGAACGGGAAGGCGGCTGAAGGCC
Source organism: Akkermansiaceae bacterium (assembly GCA_021202525.1). Taxonomy (GTDB): domain Bacteria; phylum Verrucomicrobiota; class Verrucomicrobiia; order Verrucomicrobiales; family Akkermansiaceae; genus Akkermansia. The sequence continues at coordinate 2,254 of JAJQCV010000134.1, forward strand.
TCGTTCTGGCATTTCTGGCGCCATCCCTGCAAATTGAGGGATCTCCAGTTGGAAATGTCATGGCAGGAAATGGCCTCTTCAATCATCCGGTAGGCATTCGCTCCGGCTAAGGTATCCCCTCCCAGCCTTTGGTAAACGGCTGCGGCAAAGGGAAAATTGTCCCGGATGCCGAAGCGCCGCAGGTCGCCGTCGCTGAAATACCACTCCGGATGGCTGTCCATGGTCATCAGGTTGAGGTCTCCGCTCAACTGGGAGGGGCTGCGGAACCCCGCCAGGCACAGGAAGACGAGGGACACTGCCCCGCAGCGCACCCCGTAGCGTTCCCAGTTGCCGTTGCCGCCCATGTAGGCGAACAGGAGGCCCAGGAAACAGGCTCCCATAAGCAGGTAAATTCCGGCGGTAACGCGCGTGGGGGAAAAGCCGAAGTCTTCTATCTGGTTGTACAGCCTCACCGAGACGCTGGCGGCAATCAGCCCTGTCTGGACAGCCAGGAGGAAACCCAGGACGGTTCCCGTTTTTGACGCCCGGACGGACCCGGAAGAGCGGAACATGACCAGCAGGATGAGGGCGGAAAGAATAGCCGCCAGCGTGAGGGAGTCTGCCCCTTCATGCAGGTAGCCTGTCTGGGAAACACCTTCCGGCACCGTCCCGCTCCACAGGAAGGCGATGTCCGTCCCGTTGTTGACCAGGAACGCCAGGTTGATGAACAGCAGGGAAATGGCCGGAAGGGAGGGCAGCCACGGCTTCTCCGACCGGATGGGCCGGTCCTCGCCAAAGGGGGCGCATTTGCGGTGCATGGTCAGAATGCCGAAGGACAGGGAACCCAGTACCCACAGAAGGATGTGGACAAACGTCTCCCTGCTCGGAAGCAGCCAGGACAGGTAGCGCACGGCCAGCTCGTTCATGGCGGTCCTGATGGAAGCGACGACCGGATTCCCGCCCGCAAAGATGGAGAGAAAGAACAGAAACAGGGAGATACCGATGGCGACGCTGGCGGCAAGAGGGAGTTTCCCCTTGATTCCCTGTGCCGCTTTCCGCGCCTGGTTCATGCGGAAAAATCTGTATTTCAGCCAGGAAACGTACCTTGTGCCGGGAACATAGCCGTTTCCCTCCTTCCGCGGCAGGAAAATGACGGCCAGGGGGAGGAACATGGCGACAAGCAGGTTGTAATGGGAATCCGGGGAAAGGTTGAGGCCGGCGGCGGTGGCATTCAGCACGGCCATGACGCCCAGGAACCACTGTTCCGTGCGGCTGATATCCGTCCGCAGCATGAGGAAGGCCGCGGTGTACAGCAGGATGCCCAGCGCGGTGCCGATTCCCAGCCCTTGCAGGGTGCCGAACATGAAATCCGCGGCAAAACCGCTGCATACCAGGGCAAGAAGCGGTATGTTCCCGTGCCTCCACCAGGAAGGAGGGAGTGCCGGAGCCGGAGGGCGGATGGGCGTGTTTGAAGGCATTGACGGAAACGACGGGCGTTCCGGAAAGGGAGGGGGCTGGTCTGTCATGGGAGTTGTCGGGAGAGGGGTGGACAGGAAGGCTTCCCTGCACACGGAGGCACGGGGAACGGTTCCTCTTTAAAGCTTTCCGTGAAACTGTCAAGACGGATTCCGATGAAAGGCGAAGGTCCGGCCATGCCGTTTCCAAGGGTGGTCACAAGGTATGATGAAAAAGGATTGTATTTTCCAAAAGAGGGCGTATAGCATGCACGGATGAAGCGCATCGCCGTGTACGCCGGTAGTTTCGACCCCCTGACCAATGGCCACTTGTGGATGATCAGGCAGGGGGCGCGGATGTTTGATGAGCTGATTGTGGCCATTGGCGACAATCCGGAAAAGCATTACACGTTTTCCCATGAAGAGCGCATGGACATGCTCCGGACGGCGCTTTCCGATATGCCGGACGTCCGCATCGCCGAATTCCACAACCGCTTTCTGGTGGACTTTGCCAAGGAGCATGAGGCTTCCTTCATGCTGCGCGGCATCCGTTCCACGCAGGACTATGAATATGAACGCGTGATGCGCCATATCAATGCGGACATGGCTCCCAAGGTCTGCACCGTGTTCCTGATGCCCCCGCGCGATACGGCGGAATTGTCCTCCAGCATGATCAAGGGGCTGATCGGGCCGGAAGGCTGGGAAAGCCAGGTGAGCCGCTACGTTCCCCCGAACGTGTTCGCCCTGCTCAAGAAGAAATATAAAACCCTGACGGAGGAAATGCGCCGGCAAGGCGGGCAATAGGGATATTCCCTGCGCCTCTTCCTCCGTCCGGCCGGGGAAAATTTCTCAGAACCTTGACGGCTCAAAATCTCCGCCCTAATGCGTCGTGCCGGAGACATTCAGAAGCACGGTGCCCGTTACAATGAGGACGATGGCAAAAACGCCTGCGGCATTCAGATGCTCCTTGAACAGGAATACGGACAGGCAGGTGGCGGCCACCATCCCGATGCCGGACCAGGAAGCGTACGCAATGCTCAGTTCTATGCCCCTGAGGGATTTGGACAGGAAAAAGAAGCAGATGACATAGGCGGCAATGGCTCCCGCCGTCGGCCACGGGCGAGTGAACCCTTCCGCGTATTTCAGGAAGAGCGTTCCTATCAGTTCTCCCGCTATGGACAGCAGCAAATACAAATACGGCATGGCGGTCTCCTATTGATGAGCGGCTTTCCGGAAATGGCGGAGGTACGCGCGGCTGTGACTGATCAGCCCGTTGACCTCTTCGGGGCTCATGGCGTTGAAAGCTTCCGATTCGGCCTCGTAAAGTCCGGCCAGGACATGTTCCGCATAATTCCTGCCTTCAGGGGAAAAAATGATGATCTTGCTGCGCCTGTCGGCGCTGTCCGTCTGCTGTGAAATGTAGCCCCGGCTTTCAAGGTTTTTGAGGATGCTGTTCACCGTCTGCTTGGGAAGCATGAGCATCCTGCATAGGTCCGTCTGGGTACAGCGTTCGGTATTCCGTACCATGTACAGGACCAGAAGCGTGTTGATCGTGATTCCGTGCTGTTCGGCCCATTGGGAATAAAGTTTGTTGGTTTCAAGCCAGATTTGGTAGTAACGCCTGATCGTGGATTTGAGGTCGGGATGCATGTGATGAAATTAGTCTGATTTCGGACTAAAAATATCATGCTTCACTTTAAAGTCAATACTGGAACCGGTTTCGTTCGGCGGAACGGGGAATGCCGGAAATTGCCCACAGGACGGGGATACATGCCGCGGCGTGCCCCACAGAGTTCGTTTACATGTCTTCCGCAGGCGGTCGGGAATGTGCCGAAGAACGCCTTCTGCGCCTGTCCTTCTGTTTGCGCATGCGCTGGATAACGCGGGCTTTTGCGGCGCACTGGCCCGTCTGCTGCCGTTCCACGGCGTCGCACAGTTCCCGGCGCGCCAGAAAGCGGTTGAGCTCCCGCGCACGGTCCACGTGGCACTTGACGGCGATGCCCGTCGGGACATGCTTCAGATAAACGCAATTGTTGGTTTTGTTCACCTTCTGGCCGCCGCGCCCGGCGCCTCTGACAAAACTCTCCTCCAGGTCCTGCTCCCGGATTCCCAGGGCTTCCATGCGCTTCTTCAGGGCGGCGAGTTTTTCAGGCCTTACCATAACCGGAGTGATGCAGGGAGTTGAGGCGCGCCTGAACGGCATGGACCAGCATGTCCCGGCTGGCCGCCGCCAGGGGTGCCATGCCGATGACAGCGTTTGTTCCGTCCGCCAGGCGGAGCGTCAGCCGGGTTCCGTCCCGCTCTGCGGAGCATATCTGCTGCCAGAGGTGCCACTGCATGGTGTGGCGCGGACGCACAAAGGGGAGAATTTCCACGCCCAGGGGCGTGACGATGACGGCTGCATGCTTCAGGCAGCGGCGTCCCAGATACAGGAAGAGGGCAGCAGGGACCAGGGCAGCGGCCTGCATGGCCCACAGGGGGGCGGGAAGATAGGGCGTGATGGTGCCGTGCCCCGCAAGCTGGAGAAAGCCTGCCGCTGCAATCAGCAGGAAAGCCGCCCCGGCCAGCAGGGCTCCCGCCCGGTTGCGCGTAAAGCGCAATTCCCGTTCCTGCACGGGAATGTGGCGGATATCGTCCACCCCCAGGCCGGTTTTCACCGGACCCGGAAGTGTTGCGGATGAAGTATGTTCAGGCTCCGGCATAGACGCCAGGAAGGATTTCCTTCGTTTCCTCCGTGTTATTCTCCATCAGCAGGGTGCCTTGAAGGACGGCCCCGTCCTGGAAATGGAAGCGGCCGCGCAGGGTCAGCTTGTCCAGCCCCACCAGGGAAGGCAGGCCGAGGCTGTCCAGGGAATCCACCAGCTTGTACAGCCTGGGGTCCAGGTCCACGATGGGGGCGGCTCCGTTCCGTTCCGGAGCCAGGGCCACCTTGCCGTCTGCATCCACGGAAACGGCGTCGGAACGCAGCAGGAGCAGGTCGGAGGTGGTTTTAACGGGGAAAAAGCGGGAGCGCGGCACATTGACGGCGCGCGCGCCGGGGAAGCATTCGATGCCCGCGCCCATGGCCGTTTCCAGCTGGAACACCTTGGCGGACTCCGGGTCCCTGGGGTTCACCGTCTTGCTGTTCCGGATCATGGGGAGGGGGAGTACGCCGCCGTTGGCGTCCAGAATCTGCTTGAGGGAATCCAGGCGGATCCAGAGCGTGTTGGTATTGAAATAACGGTGCTTGGAAATGTTCTGGAATTCGGGGATGTCCGCGTCCGGGCACTGGGCTACCTCCCGCAGGATCAGGTGTCCGTCGGACTTTCTGACGGCCAGGTGGCCGCCCTTCTTGTCCGCCTCCGTGCGGCGCGTGACTTCCATGACGAAGGGGGCTCCGCTTTCCGCGAACCAGCGCAGGAAATTCATGTCGAGCTGGGCTCCCAGATTGTCGGAATTGGAGATGAAGGCATACTTGACGCCTTCTTCCAGAAGCCGGTCCAGCCAGCCGGAACCCAGCAGGGCCGGGTACAGGTCCCCGTGGCCGGGCGGGCACCATTCAAGTTCGGGCTGCTGCGGATAGGAGGCTGGTTCCAGCGTATTCGCCAAAATCTTCGGCACGCGGTTCTGCATCAGTTCCACCTGCTGGGCGTCGGCAAAGCCGTCCGCCGCATACTTTTCCAGATAAGCCAGCGTGTCCGCGCTGGTGGAGAAGGAATTCATCAGCAGCAGTCGCACCGGGGTTCCGGATACGGCGCGCAGGTGTTTCACCTGCCTGACGATCAGATCGAGAAAAGTGTCCTCTCCTTTCACCTTGAGCAGGCTCTTGGCTTTCTGGAGCCCCATGCCCGTTCCCAGGCCGCCGTTGAGTTTGATGCAGACGCACTGGGAAATCAGGTCCTTCCCGGCCGGGGCCGTGGAATCCGTGATGTTCGTCCAGTCCGCCACCTGGTCCGCCGGACTGATGTCCGTTTCGGGTATCATGCCGGAATGGTTGGAAACGAGAGCTTCGTAACAGCGGGAAAATGCCTTGATGGCTGCGGTGGAGATGCCCGCGGACTCCATCTTTTCTTCAAAAGGAGTGAACGTACTCATTGCCGGGGGTTGTACAAAATGACTGGAGAACTCTCAAGCATTATGCGCGTACCCGGAATGCAGTCCCGGAAGTTCCCCTTTTTACCCGGAATGACCGGATGCGGGAAGGAAAAGAAGGAAAAGTCCGGGCGTGGCTCCGCAAAAACCTCCTTTAACAGGATATCCCGTGCTTCCGTGGCAGCTCTGCACGGAAAGGAAACCTTCCTTTCGTGGAAAAGCGGTGCGGAAAACGTCATTTCACGGCTATGACCCGGATGCGCCGGTAGTCGGCCACCCATTGGGCGCCGTTCCACAACTCGTCCCGGAGGGCGGACTCCATCTCTTCAACAATCCGGATGCGGCAGGTTTCCGGCAGCGGGGCCAAATCGGAGGCAAAAAACTGCCGCACCCAGTTGCGCAGGCCGTTCTCCCCGTCCTTCAGCGGCGTGGGACGGTCGTAATCCATGACCAGTTCCGGGTGCAGTCTGGCCTGTTCCACCCGTTTCCGGTATTCCTCCACAGTGGGAAAGTAAAAGGGATTTTCATGATGCCTTTTCCGGCGGGAAAGGCTGGATTGAAAGGCTTGCTGGATGCGGTGTATGTTGCGGACGGCGCCGAATTCGCAGACCAGCCTTCCTTGCGGCTTCAGCACGCGGAAAATGTTTTCCAGCAGGGTCTTTTGATCGGGAATCCAGTGAAAAACGGCATTGGAGAAAACGACGTCGAACCGATTGGACCACGGCATCCGGCAGGCATCCACCACCCGGAAATCGATGTCCCGGTGAAGCTGCCGCGCCTTGCGCACCATGTCCGGGGAAGCGTCCGCCCCGACGACATGGGCGGATTTGGCCAGCAATTCCTGCGTGAGCGCGCCCGTGCCGCAGCCCAGGTCCAGAATGGCCTGTCCGGGATTGTCCGGAATATGGGAGAGCAGGTCTTTCCCGTAGTCCGCGACAAAGCCGTGCTTGTTTTCATAAAAATCCGCGTTCCAGTCCATCACGGCGCCAGCATACAGGTTCCGGACTTTTTCTCCAAGACGAACGCTGCATTATTTCACCATAAACCCGGCGGGGGAAACGGTCCCTTGCGCATTTTCCGCATGCGTCCGGGATTCTGCTTGCTTTGGCCGGCGCGGAATGATTAAGATAAGTTTACTATGAAAGCAACAGCCCTGTTCATGACGGCCGGAGCCCTGGCCGCGGTTTCTGCCGGCGCCTATGAGGGATACGGATATGATCCCCGGCCGGCAAGCTCCTACAACGATACGATCAGCGGTGCGGCCAGAATCGGCTACGATTCACGCTATGCCTACAAGGACCTGGTGGCCTCCTCCCTGTTGAACCGCAGCGGCGTGTTCACCTTCGGCGGGGAAGTGGACTTGAACCTCGTCAAGGACTGGAAGCAGGAAATAGGCGCGGAATACCTGGCCTTCTGCGACGGCCTGCTGAGCGACAAGAACGCTTTTGATGCGGACTGGAAGGCCGTGAAGGAATTGTTCCCGAACCTGACTTTCCGGGGCGGTTATGAATTCAATTACGGCGGCCTTCCCGGCTATCTGAGCAAATACACGGGCAAGGCCCCCCATTCCGTGGCCCAATCCTTTACCGCCGGGCTGGCGTACGACGATCCGGGGCACGGCTATTTCGGCGCTCTGGATGTCCAGTACGGTTTTTACGGAATGACGGGCTGGCGCATCGATTTGAATGCGGGCAAGCGCTGGAGCGGACTGATTCATGAAAAGGTGGATTTGGAATTGAGCGCGGGCACCAGCTATTCTTCCAGCTATTGGGGCGCCGGCGTGGCCGGGTTCGACCAGTTCAACGTCAAGCTGGCGGCTCCCGTGCGCATTTCCGGCGTGGATTCCCAGAACGGATTCCGCGTCATTCCCTTCATCCAGTTTGACTGGGCGGGAAACACGCGTTCCGATATCCGCCGCTACACCGGCATGAGCACCATTGAAGACTTCCGCATCCGCGTGGGCGTGGAAGCCGTGTACAGGTTCTGACAACGGCCTCCGGGGGCATCTTTCCTCCCCTGCCGGGGAGGAAGAAAACCCTCGGCGGCACTTGCCGTTTCCGGGCCCGGCCGGGGAATATGCATGAGTTAATGAAAGATGCCGCCATGTGGAAAACAATTCTTATTCTTGCCCGCCATACCTTCATACGCCTGTTGTGGCTGTTGCTCCCTCTCGGGATCTTTGCCTTTCTGGTGCGGGCCATTCCCCTGAGCCCGCTTCAGGCCCTGTGCGGGCTGATTCCGGTCATTGCCTTTGAAATATGGCTGGTGGTCAAGTACCTGCTTCCGGGCATGAGCGACGTGGTCACGAAAACCCTGTACGCGTCCAACATCACCACGGACGAGGAAGTGTTGGTGGACGCGGCCCGGCGGATGCTGGGGGCCGGAGACGCGGCGGGAGCCCTGGAGCTTCTGGAACGCAACCGGAAGGAAAATCCCGGAATGGTGCGCCCCTGGCTGATGGAATCCGGTTTGCTGAATGACATGCGCAGGTACGCGGAATCCGTTGAATTATTACAGGAAGGACTGGCGTCCAGAAGATGGAGGAAGGAGGACCGGGCCCTTTTCCTGTATAAAATAGGGGGAATTTATTCCTCCCTGCTCAATAATCCGGAGAAGGCCGTGAAATACTGGCGGGAGGCCGCCAGCAAGTACCCGAACACGGCTTATGGCCGTGCCGCCAAGGATAAACTGTAGGAACTGCTGAAGCGGATGAAACGTTCCGCAGGAATTGTCTGGTGGTGCAGCCTCGCATTTACCCTGTTCATGCTGGGGAACATGGTTTATCCGGTTCTGTTCCCTGACAAGGGCTGGGGGGAGTGGAAAAACCTGGTGGGGCTGGAGGTGCCTTCCGGAGAAGTAAGGCGTTTTGACTTGTACGGGCGCTTTGACGGAGGATGCGGAACAAGCTGGTTCCTGTGCAGGACGGATGAGGATTGGCTTCAGGGATGTATCCACAGATTCGGCCTGAAAACTGCCGGGAATGTCCCTTCCGGGGATGAAGAGGAAGAATCTCTGCGGAGATGGGGCGCTTTCCGCAAATGGGGGGAAAGCCCGGATGTCTCCTGCTGGACGAAGATGAATGGAGGTCCTTTTTTGTGGAAGGAGGGCAAGCGTCCCTCACGCAGGGAAGAGGAATTTTATTACCGGGTGTCTTTATTTTTTTCTCCCGACCGGAAAGACGCCATCCTGAAATTGGACAGGGGATTTGCGCAGGGGGATGAAACGGTGCTTCCGCTGAACATTGACGCTGAGGGGGGAAGCTGGCTGGTAACGGTGCGGAGGAAGGTCCCGGATTTTCTTTTTGGCCGTTTGCATCTGGTGGCTGTTGCGTTGTATGTTCTTGTCCCCTGTCTTCTGGTATGGCTTCCCGTTCTGGCCCGCGTGAGAAAATCTCCGGAAAAAACGGGGAAGAGCCTGGAATTCCGGTATTATGCGGGAACCGCTGCCGCCTCCTTCCTTTTCTTCGGCTGTGCCATGATCCAACTGATGATGGAGGATTCTGTCTCTTTCCCGATCTTGTTACTTTCCGTCATGGCTTTGGCGGCCATGATCCTGATGCTGTTTGTTGCTCGGGAACTTCTGTTGCGGGAAAGAAAAAGGAGAGCTCCGTTGTCCGAAACTTCCTTCTATCCTTCGGAAAAATAGGCGCAACATTCCTTTTGTCTTGCTGCCGCTTTCCACGCCTGTCCTCAAGGGGACGGCAGGAGGATTTGGAATTTCGGGCCTGATGGGACGGACGGCGGCAGGCTGCCGGAGGGAAAAGGAGAAGTAGTGATGTTTAAAATCAATTGATGATGAGGTGTTTTGTTTGTTTTTAATTTGAATTGCGGATTAACAATCCGTTGTTTTCTTTGTTTTTCTAAAAAATAATAGATTAGAGTAAATAATGCTGTGCGGGAAAAGGCTTCCCCATGAATGCCGGGGAGGGCTGTTTCTCCTCCAACTGTGTTCTTTCCATGTACGGTGCCCAGGTTGCGGGGAACGCCGGCGTTGCGATCATGATTCAGGGCGTTGATTAAAGAGGGAATGTTGAATTTTCCGGAAGGACGGAACTGGAAGGCTTATTCTTTTAAGGGGGAAGAAAAGGGACCCTGTTTCAAGGTATTTCCATGGGAATTTGGGGAGATTCAGGCATCCGGCGATCAATTCCTGTACCTTTGCTGCATGCTGCTGGAAAGGCGGCCGGCTTTCGCCCGTGCCGGGTAATAAACGTTGCATTGCCCCCTGGTTGCATTATACTTACCTTCTTCTCTTTCCAAAAGGATGGAGCTGGGCAGGAGATGGTTTTAATTTATCCGGATAATATATGATAAGCTTTTCTCGCATGAAATATGTGGTGGCACGCACGCTGCCCGGTTGTTTCCGGGGAATGGTCAGCCGCGTCACGCGTTTTTGCAGAAAAAGGAAAGACAGGTCCCTGACGGCGCAGCTGGAGGATATCCGCAATCTTCTCATTTACAATCATCCTGTTTCCCAGGTTCCTCCGGCAACGGGAAAACTGAGGCTGCTCCAGGATGGCAATACCGTTCTGCTGGCTCTTTTTGCACGGAAATGCCGGGAGAACGGGCTTCGCTACTGGCTGGACTACGGCACCTTGCTGGGCGCGGTGCGGCACAGGGGATTTATCCCGTGGGACGATGATCTGGACGCAAGCATGATGAGGCCGGAATATGAACGCCTTCTGGAATTGTTGCCCGCCCTGTTCCCCCGGGAGGAAGGATTTACCTGGAAGCGGCATGCCTTCCTGCAGATAGGGTACGAGGGCACTCCCCTTAACATTGACGTGTATCCCTATCATTTTTATTCGGAAAGCCTCGTATCCCCGGAACAGCACGACAGCCTGGACGGGCGGCTGACCGCGTTCAAGAAGGGCGTGGTGCTGGCGGATGACCGGATGAACATGACGGACGAACAGATTCAGCGGAAAATCCGCTGTGAGATTCTGGAAGGAAAGGAACCGGCGCCAGAGGAAGACAGCCCGGGAATTTTTCTTTCCCCGGCCATTACCTTTACGAAAAACACCCATCTTCCCTATGAAACCTTCTTCCCCCTCGGTGTCATGGACTTTGAGGGATGGAAGTTTTCCGTGCCCAACCATGCGCGCCAGTACCTGCAATTTTTTTATGGCGACTACATGTCCTATCCGCCGCGGATACAGTTCAAGCACCCTTCCGTGAAACATATGATGGAACACGTTCCCTTTGAGACGGCGGTCAACCGTTTCATTGACATTTACGGCAGGCAGATCGATACACCCCATTCATGAAAACGGTCATCACCTACGGCACGTTCGACCTGCTTCACACGGGGCATCTCAACCTGCTCAAAAGGGCCAGGGCTCTTGGAGACCGCCTGATTGTTGGCGTGACCACGGACAGCTATGACCAGAGCCGGGGCAAGCTGAATGTGATGCAGAGCCTGGCGGAGCGCATGGAGAATGTCCGGAAGACAGGACTGGCGGACCTCATTATTACGGAGGAACTGGAAGGGCAGAAGCTCCATGACATCCAGAAGTATGAAGCGGATATTTTTGCTATCGGTTCGGATTGGACGGGAAAGTTTGATTTTCTCCGCGAACATTGCGAGGTGGTTTATCTGGAACGCACCAAGGGCGTTTCTTCAACCGATCTCCGTTCTTCCCGGAATTCCATTGTCCGCATGGGAATAGTCGGTCATGGGAGGATCGCGGGCCGTTTTCTGCAGGAGTCCAAATATGTCAGCGGCATTGAGATAGCGGCCGTTTGCGGACGGAATGAGGAAAAGGTGCGCCGTTTCGCTGAATCCTATGAACTTCTGGAATATTACACGGAGTATGAACGGTTTTTGGAAACGGTCCATGCCGTGTACATTGCCGTTCCGCATCATCTGCATGAGGAACTGGCCAGGAAGGCCCTCATGAAGGGGAAGCATGTGCTGTGTGAAAAGCCGCTGGCCCTTTCCCGCGAGGCAGTGGAGGAGTTGTTCCGGCTTGCCGCCGAAAAGGGATGCATTTTACTGGAAGCGCTGAAAACGGCATTTTTCCCGGCATTCCAGCAGTTATTGGGTGTGGCGGGGAGCGGCGTCATCGGCTCCATCAAGGTGGTGGACGCCGCATTCACCAAATTGATTGAGGATGATTCAAGCAGGGAATTCGATCCCATGCAGGCCGGGGGAGCGTGGACGGAACTGGGAGCTTATCCCGTTTTCGTCATCGGGAAGCTGTTGGGGACGGAAAGCCGCCGCATCCGCTTCACGACTTGCAGAAAGCCGCAGACGGGCGTGGATCTTTTCACGCGGGCTGATTTCCTTTATCCCAATGCGGCAGCCTCCGCCACGGTCGCCATCGGAGCCAAGCGGGAGGGGGACCTGTGCATCACGGGAACGCGCGGCTATATTTACGTACCCTCCCCGTGGTGGAAGACGGAGATGTTTGAGGTGCGTTTTGAAGACTCCCGGCAGAACAGGAAATATTTTATCAGGTTTGAGGGCGACGGCCTTCGCTATGAGCTGGCCGCGTTTTTGCGCCGGAGCCATGGTTGCAGCCATGAAGAGCGCCTCATGTCCCGGGAGGATTCCCTGTTCATGGCTGACGTCACCCGGCAGTTCCGGGAAGGCGGTCATGTTGAAGAGATTGGGTGACGCCGGTCAGCGCATGGATTGCCGGAAATGAAAGGAAGAAGGCTGTTCCTCCCTTTCTTCAGCATTGACCAGGAGATCGTAAATATGCCTGGCGAATACGATGTCGTGAAGTCCCAGTCCGATATTGTAACTGAGGATGCGTTCTTGAGCAGAAGTTCTTCCCGCAGTTTTTCCGGCCAGAACCGCGGATATTTCCCCGAATTGACGGAATTGTTCAAAATAGCGGAAGCCCTTGACGTGGTCGCGGTCATCGGCAAATACCCTGTCGAAAAACAGATCGCAATTTTGAAACCCCTTGGTATGTACGGGGATGACGGTAACGCCCGGCTTGAAACAGCTTTCTTCGGCGAGGATGCCTTCCGCATTCGTAATGCAGGAAATGACGGCATCGGCCCCGTCAATCAATCTGCCGACGTCTTCCACTTCTTCAAAATGGACGTTGCCATGATGTTGAAATTCTTCGATGAACCGGGAAGCTTGGGTTTTGTAGGTAAGAAGGCGTACCGTGAATTTTTTCTCCGGATACAGTGACAGGATGCATGCCATGGCGGCCCGCGCCGTATTGCCCAATCCCATCAGGGAGATGGTCCGGAAATCCGGATTGACGAATGTTTGAAGGGCCAGAGCGGCTACTGCCCCCGTGCGTGCGTTTGTGACCCAAAAAGCGTCCATGAGCGCCAGAAGCCTTCCTGTACGGTAATCGTAAAGAAGAATTTCCCCGTCAATGGTTCTGGAACGTTCCGGATAACGCGTTACGATTTTCACGCCCATGGCATTCAGGCCGGGCACGATGCAGGGCATCGTATTCATGAACTTGCCCTGTTCAAACGTAATGCTTGTTTTATGGGGAAGGAAGACGGAGCCCTCTTCCTTGATGCGAAAGCTTTCCCTCACCCATTCAAGAGCCTGCCGTGGAGAAATGCCGAGGGAAGAAATAATTTCATGGGGAATGGACAGCATGGGAGTATGTGGGATAATGTTTGGAAAGATATTTTAATTGTTGGATGGGGCGTTTGAAGCAGCCGTTTCCTGCATGGCGCGGATCAGGGCATTGTTGTCCGACGTATCCCTGACCGCGATGCGGATGAATTCCCTGCCTTCAAACCCCTTTTTCCGGCTGCAATCCTTGATCAGAATGGAGTGGTTTTTCAACAGGAGGCTGGTCAGGGAACGGGCTTTCAGGGGCGGTTTCACCTCGCACATGAAGTAGTTTGCCTGGGAGGGGAGTACTTTCAGGAAGGGGATATGGGAAAGTTCCTGCATGAAGCGGTCCCGTTCCTCCATAAACCGGAGGCACGCACGCACGTAGGACTGTTCATATTTCCCGAAGATCTGCATGTAGAATTCGGCAATGGAATTGATGTTCCAGATGGAGACGTCTTTTTTCATCCATGCAATCAGTTCCCGGTCTGCGGAGGCCAGTACACCCAGCCGGAGGCCCGGAACGCCGTAGGATTTTGAAATGCTTTTCACGACCATCAGATGGGGATGTTCCTCAAGGATGGTGTCCCTCAGCAGCGTGTTGTCCGGCATGCCCCGGGAGAAATCTATAAAGGATTCATCCGCAATCAGGCGGATGCCGCGGGCCTTTGTCCACAGGCAGAGGCGCAGCACGTCCTCCTTAGGAAGGAAAACGCCGGAAGGGTTGCCCGGATTGACGAGAAGGAGAGTGTTGATGTCCGTTCCGGAGAAGAATTCCATCAGATCGTCCGCCGTGTAGCTGAAATCCCGGGAAGCGGTGTGGAAGGGAACCACCATGTCCGGGTCCGCCCTGTTGGGATATTCCTCAAAGGTGGGGTAAATGACGCCTATCTTCCCTTCCAGCCGGGACATGAGCGCCTTGATCAGTTCCGCCGCTCCGTTCCCGACGCACACGTATTCCTGGCTGATGCCGAAGTATTTTGCGGCCAGCAGGCTGTTGACTCTCATGCCGGACGGGTATTCCCTCACCAGGTGCTCGAAGTTCGCCTTGAGCTCGGACATGAGGCGCTTGTTCGGAAAGTACGGATTGACCAGGTAGCAGAAATCCCTGATGCCGGGATAGCGCCAGTAGCCGCCGTACCGGGATTCCATCAGGTGCAGGTGTTCCTCCTGGTCCGGGGTGAACATGGACGCGGCTATGTCCAGGTCCTGAATGTCATCTATTTCATACCATGCCTCGCTGCCGAGGCGCAGGGCCTTGATTTCCGGCTTGTCCAGCAGGGCGATGACCCGGAGCACCTGCTCATAATATTCATTGTTGCCCAGGGCCGTGCTGTAGGCGGAGAGGAAGGGCACGTAATGGCTGTGGGAGAAGTTCCGGCTGAATTTGTAGATGTTGACGGTCTTGAAGTATTCCGTCTTTTTCTTGTAGGAGAATTTGCTGCCGGGAATGAACCGCTTGATGTTGTCGTCTTCATCCAGCGTGACGACGGTGCCGTCCATCCAGCTTTCAAATTTGGCGACGAGGGCCAGGCTGGGGTAGGGATGATGCAGCAGGACGTCAATGACGGAATCTTCAAAAATCAGGTCGGATTCAAAGAGCAGCGTATCGTCCCGCAGCAGGTGTTCCTTGGCCAGGTAAAGGGAGTAAATGTTATTGGTGGTGGCGTACAGAGGGTTGTCTACGTATTCCACGGGGGTGGAAATATCCAGCAGGGAAATGAAGGATTTCAGCTTTTCTCCTTCATAACCCGTGACGACAACGATTTTTTCCAGGGAAGGGGAGAGATTGTCCAATTGTCTCAACATGCGTTCAATCAGCGTAACGCCGTTGATCTGAATCATGCATTTGGTATTGTTCCGTGTGAGATTTCCCAGCCTTTTCCCCATTCCGGCCGCTAAAATGATCGCCTGCATAAATAATCCTGATTTGCTCCCAGAACCTGAAAGGAACTGCAAATCATGTTTAGCGGATTGTTAATCCGCGTGCAATGCAAAAGCGGAAAGAGGGTGGATTAAGGAATTCGGCTCCCATGTTTTAACGGGGAGAAAATCGTTTGAACATCCGGGAACGGTTGTCTTTTCATGAAAAGGTCCGCATTGTTTTTCATTGACTTATGGTCGCCGGGGGATAAGGTCCGCCTCAGGGGACTGGATTTGTTTACTATGAAATTGCCTTCGTTCATCACAGCCAGAAGAACTGGAAAGTTAATGGGAAACAAGCATTTGTGGGTGACGGAGGTGCGCTGCTGCGGTATGAAGGTACTCTCTTCGTTCACGGATAGAAAAAAGCGCACCGTGAGGCTTTTCGGCATTCCCTGCGGTCGGTTCAGGGTGGGGAAGGAAAATGAGCATGCGCAATTGAGAAAACTGGTGAAAACCACCGTCCGTGCGGAAGAGATACCGGCGGCGTCCGGCGTGCTGAGGATTGTGCAGCAGGCCATGACGGTTTTTTTGAAGGACGTGGGCAGCCTCCTTGAAGAAAACGGCTACCGGTACTGGCTGGATTTCGGGACCCTCCTGGGGGCGGTCAGGCACAAGGGGTTTATTCCGTGGGATGATGATCTGGACATCGCCATGCTGCGGAGCGATTATGAACGGCTGAGGGCAGATGCCGCCGACTTGTTTGGTTCCCGCGGCTTTTCCGTCAATTTGGAACCGTTTATCCAGATTGGGCTGCCCGGGACCTTGTGCAATGTGGACATTTTCCCTTATGACGTTGCTCCCGGCTCCTGGTCTCCGGACGATCCGGAGGAGTGGGAATGGCTGCTGCGCGGTTACAAGGCATCAGCACTTATTGATTATGAAGTCGGCTCCGCCCGGAGTTATCAGACGCTGTGTTCTTATGAGGACAAGATGAAGATCAGGGACGGGCTGGTGATGGAGGGAAGGAAGCCTGTGGAAGGAGGGAACGTCTTCCTGGGCTTTGAAATTCCTTTTGCCGGTCCCTGCCGCCATTCCTTCCGGCATGAATGGATGTTTCCCCTGTCCGTCGTTCAGTTTGAAGGGGTGGCATTTCCGGGACCCGGAATGCCTGAAATGATTTTATACGGGCAATACGGGGACTGGGGCGTTCTGCCGGATTCCCCGCCCGTGCATTTTGACCTGAACCGGATTCCCAGGGAAGTTCTCCGTAGAATGCTGTACATGCGGGATACGGGCCGGCTGCCGGAAGGCCGCTGAGGCCGTACGGGAACGCTCCGCACCTTTTCCTCCTTTTTCCGCTGTGGGGGGAGTTCATGACGCGAGGCCGGGAG
Organism: Akkermansiaceae bacterium; assembly: GCA_021202525.1. Taxonomy (GTDB): domain Bacteria; phylum Verrucomicrobiota; class Verrucomicrobiia; order Verrucomicrobiales; family Akkermansiaceae; genus Akkermansia. Next base: position 18,554 of record JAJQCV010000134.1, read on the forward strand.
GATGGTCTTTCTCCTTGACCCTGCTGATTATGGCGGAGTATCATTGAATAATGAGAAGACCCCCGATTCCCGGCCTGGTGATGGCCGACGGATGGCTGCAGCCGTATGCGCGCCAGATCCGCGACCGCCAGCGTTTGTTTGATCTGAAAATGAAGAGGATCATCCAGCGTTCCGGGACCTTGGAAAGGCATGCGGAGGGATACCGCTATTACGGATTCAACCGGGACCCGGAGACGGGGGAATGGACGTACCGGGAATGGGCGCCCGCCGCGCGCGGATTGTTCCTGACGGGGGATTTCAACGGCTGGGACCGCAGGATCCATCCGCTGGTGCGGAATGAACGCGGCGTGTGGGAAATCACCCTTCCTCCGGATTCCCTCGCCCACGGCCAGAAGGTGAAAGTCCACGTGGTGGGAGCGGACGGCACGGGCAAGGACCGGATTCCCGCCTGGATTACCAGGACGGTCCAGGACCCTTCCACCTATGATTTTGCTGGGGAAATATGGATGCCGGAACACCCCTACGAATGGAGGAACTCCGGATTTGACCCTTCCCGCGTGGACGTGCCGTTCATTTATGAGGCGCACGTGGGGATGAGCGGAGAGGAGGAGCGCGTACACACATACCGCGAGTTTGCGGACCAGGTGCTTCCCCGCATCGCGGCCCTGGGGTACAACACCGTCCAGTTGATGGCCGTGCAGGAACATCCCTATTACGGCTCGTTCGGTTATCATGTTTCTTCGTTTTTCGCGCCTTCCTCCCGCTTCGGAACGCCGGAGGATTTGAAGTACCTGATCGACCAGGCGCACGGCCTGAACATTGCCGTGCTTCTGGACGTGGTGCATTCCCACGCCGTGAAGAACGAGGCCGAGGGGCTGAACGACTTCGACGGTTCCGGCGGCATGTATTTCCTGCCCGGGGAGCGCGGCCGCCATCCGGACTGGGATTCCTGCTGCTTTGACTACGGCCGGGACGAGGTGATCGAATTTCTGCTCTCCAACGTCCGGTGGTGGCTGGAAGAGTTCCGGTTCGACGGTTTCCGCTTTGACGGCGTAACGTCCATGCTGTACTTTCACAGGGGGCATGAGCCGTTCGGGGAGCTGGGCGCGTATTTCGGCTCTTCTGTTGATCCGGATGCCGTCGCCTACCTGCAGCTGGCTTCCACGCTGATCCAGCGGGTGAAGCCGGGCGCCATCGCGATTGCGGAAGACATGTCCGGCATGCCGGGGCTGTGCCGTCCGGTGGATGAAGGCGGCATCGGTTTTTCACACAGGCTGGCCATGGGCATTCCGGATTACTGGATTAAGCTGCTCAAAGAGAGGAAGGACGAGGAATGGAGCATGGGAGACATGTGGTACACGCTGACGAACAGGCGTTACGGAGAACCGCACGTGGCCTACTGCGAGAGTCATGACCAGGCCCTGGTGGGGGACAAGACCCTGGCGTTCCGGTTGATGGATGAGGAAATGTATTGGAAAATGGCCGTGGACCAGCAAAGCGTCGTCGTTGACCGCGGCATGGCCCTGCACAAGATGATCCGCCTGGTGACTCTGGCCGCGGGCGGGGAAGGCTGGCTGAACTTCATGGGCAACGAATTCGGGCATCCGGAATGGATTGATTTTCCGAGAGAGGGCAACGGCTGGTCCTACAGCCATTGCCGCCGCCAGTGGTCGCTGGTGGACAATCCCGGACTGAGGTTCAAGTTCCTGAACGCTTTTGACCATGCCATGGTGCAGCTGGCCCTGGAGGCGCGCCTGCTGAACAATCCCCCTCCGTTCCCGCTGAATATTGACGAGGAAAACCAGATCATGGCCTTCCATCGCGGGGGGCTTGTCTTCGTGTTCAACTGGTCCGGGGACCGGGCGATCATGGACTACACGCTGCCCGCACCCCAGAAGGGGGAATGGAAGGTGGTGCTGGATACGGACAACGCCCGGTTCGGCGGATTCGGGCGGCAGGACGGAGCCGTACACCATTTCACGGATGAAGAGGGCAGGCTCTCCCTGTACCTTCTTCCCCGCACGGCCCTGGTGCTGAAAAGGGTGGGGTCCGCCGTGATGACCCGTCCCGCTGCTCCGGATGCCTAGCGGATGCCGGAGTCCCCTCACTGTCCGGTGAGAGGAACGCGCCGGCGCCTTTTCCGGATTCCCTGAAGATGCGGATTGGGGAAATGGCGGACGGTTTTGCCGTTTTACAAAAGAAGGGGAGGGATATTCTCCTGATGCCCGGGGAAGCCGGGGAAAGTCCGGGTATTGCAGTTCCTGATGGAAAAAGGATGGCCTCTGCCTCTCTGAATGGCTGTGGATGAATCAACTTTTCCGGCCCGTGCCCTTATTCTAAAGCTTATGGCCTTACTCCCACGCCGGGGGCAGTTTCTCCAGCGGGGGCGCTTCTGAATTCCTCTTTTTGAGGCGGATGGTCAGGGTATCGGTCTTGAAGTTTTTAGACTTCTCGTTGTTGAGCCCCCACAGAATGGCCCCTCCCGTGGTCATTTCCGGATGGAAGGTTTTTTCCGCGGAGTAGTAGCCCGGCTTATCCGCCGCCACGTGAATGGGCTTGTGCCTGTTCAGGGAAAGGGTGGCGGGAGTCTGCCCCACGTATTCCCCGTTGACGCGCAGGCTGGCCCCGGAAGGAATGCTGCGTATCGTCATGTCTCCGGAAGTGCCGCTGCATGAGATGCAGGAACAGGCTGCAGAGGTCAGAAGGGCCAGATGGGGAAGGAGTCTGAGAAACATCGGGGAAGGGGCGGTTACTTGTTTTCAACCATGCGCATGGCGGCCTGCTTGATTTGGGCTGCCATGGAGTTGAGGGCATTGGCCCTGGTGGGTGCCAGGTGGTCCTTGAGCCCGGTCTTGTCCAGCTTGGACATGTCCGCTTTCAGGACTTCTTCCGGCGGCAGGCCGGAAAGCAGGCGTACGAATACGGCGATGAGGCCCTTGGTAATCAGGGAATCGCTGTCCGCGTAGAGTTTCAGAAGGCCATTGCTGTCCTGTTCCGTATGCACCCACACCCTGGACTGGCAGCCCTTGATGAGGGATTCGTCCGTTTTGTACGCCTCCTCCAGCGGGGGAAGCTTTTTACCCAGGCTGATGATGTATTCGTAGCGTTCCGTCCAGTCCTGGAACAGTTCCAGTTCGTCCAGCAGGTCTTGCAGGCGTTCTTCGTAATTCATGGCGGGGATGGAAAAACTCTGGTTATGCCTTGCTGGCTTCGGCAAGCGTGGCGAGAACGGCTTTCTGGGCATGCACGCGGTTTTCCGCCTCCTGGAAGATGACCGGGGCGAAGCGTTCCAGCACGTCTTCCGTGATTTCCTTCCCGCGGTAGGCGGGCAGGCAGTGGAACACGGAATGGCTGGGGGCCGCGTGGGCCAGCAGTTCCTCGTTTATCTGGTAGGGGTAGAAGTGTTTTTCCTTGGACTGTCCTTCCGCTTCCTGGCCCATGGAGAGCCAGACGTCCGTGTTGATGACGGAGGCATCCCGGACGGCTTCCACAGGGTTCGTGGTCAGGATGACGTTGTCGCAGTCCAGATGCCTGCGGAAGTCTTCCAGCGGCAGGTAATTGGCGGGCGCGCCGATGGCGAGCGTGAAGCCCAGCCGCTTGGCCGCCCACATCCAGGAGCGGGACATGTTGTTGTCCCCGTCTCCGACGAAGGCGATTTTCATGTCCTTCCAGGAGCCGGGGCCGTAAAGTTCTTCAATGGTCAGCAGGTCCGCCAGGATTTGGCAGGGGTGTTCCTCGTCCGTCAGCGCGTTGATGGTGGGAATGCCGGAGAAGGAGGCGAATTCCTCCACTTCCTGCTGCCCGTAGGTGCGGATGGCTGCGCCGTGGATCATGCGGCCCAGCACGCGGGCGGTGTCCTTGACGGGTTCTCCGCGCCCCAGCTGGATGTCATGGACGGAAAGGAACATGGGGCGTCCCCCCAGTTCGCTGATGCCCACTTCAAAGGAAACGCGGGTGCGGGTGGAGGACTTGGAAAAGATCAGCGCCCAGGTCTGGCCTTTCAGGGGAAGGTGTTCATGATGGCCGCGTTCCGCCTTGAGCTTGTGGCCCAGAGCCAGCAGGTCCCTGATTTCGTCTCCGGTGAGCTGTTCTATGGAAAGGAGGTTTTTCATATGTTGGAAAGGGAATAAAAACAGGAAAGCCGCACCATACTCCCGGTTCCTTTAAAAGAAAAGGGAATAATGCGGCTTTCCGGGGAGGGGTGCAAATGCCTTTAAAGCCTGGCGGCGGCCTGGTCCGGCCACGGCACGGGCGAGCCTTCGCGGGCTCCCGCCGGGTTGTTTTTCTTGTAGGTGGGCATCTGGGCCTTGCGGTCCTTGAGCAGGGCGGTCATGACCTTGGCCATGGCTTTCACCCGTTCGGGATGCTTGTCCGCCAGGTTGTTTTCTTCGCTGATGTCCTCCTTGATGTTGAACAGTTCGAACTTCTGGGTAGGGTGCCAGTAAATCAGCTTCCAGTCGCCCTGGCGCATGGCGGTGCTGGGGGAATAAAGGGGGTTGTTGCCGTTTCCTTCCCCCCAGACATTCGGCGTATGGAAAAGCAGGGGACGGTTGGCGGGCATCTTGCCGCCTTTCAGCAGAGGAACGAAGCTCTTGCCGTCCACGACCTGGGGCGTTTTCACCTTGGTGGTTCCCGCCATTTCCAGAATGGAGGGGAAAAAGTCTTCAATGATGACGGGCGTGGTGCAGACGCTTCCCGCCTTGGTGACTCCGGGCCAGTACACAATCATCGGCTCGCGGATACCGCCCTCGCGGTTGGACCCCTTGCCGAAGCTGAGGGGATAGTTGGATTCCTTGTTGCCCATGCGTCCGCTGATGGCCAGGCCGCCGTTGTCCGCCATGAAAATGATGATGGTGTTTTTATCCAGATTGTTCTTTTTCAGGTACTCCCGGATGTCGCCCAGGCTTTTGTCCATGCCTTCGATCAGGCCGGAATACCTCTTCTCGTTGTCGGACCATTTGTGGCCGTCGTTGGGGTTGGAATAGTTTTCCGCAAAACGCTTGTCATAGCCGTTCATGTTGAAGGGGGCGTGGATGGCGTAATGGGACATGTAAAGATAGAAAGGCTTGTTGGCCTCCTTGGGGTCCTTGCGGATGGCGTCCAGGCGTTTGAGGGCTTCCAGAGTAAGTGCTTCCGTCAGGAAGGTGTCGTTCTCATAATAGTTGTTTTCATCCAGGCCCCGGACACGGAAGTTGCCGGTGCCGTATTTCTGGGAGCCCCGGTAGTCCGCAGGACCGCCGATTTCCGTGCCGGCGATGTTATAGTCGAACCCGAAGAGCTTGGGGTTGGCTCCCGGCGTTTCCTTGCTGCCGAAGTGGGCCTTTCCGCAGTGAATGGTCGTGTATCCCTGTTTCTTGAGCAGGGCGGGGAGGGCCAGGACGGGAGTGAAGGGCTTGTCCATCTTGTACCGGATTTCCTGTTCCGTCAGCGGCAGACGGGTGGTGCCGGAAGATTTGGTGCCTGCCGGCTGGATGCCGTTGACGCTCCAGTCCGGGGGGGCCTGTAAAACCTTGTGGCCCGCATCCGTGGTTTTGTCCCGCAGAAGCGTCCAGTTCGTTACGCGGTGCCGGGCGGAGTTCATGCCGGACATGAGGCTGCACCGGCTGGGGGAGCAGATGGGTTGTGCATAGGCGTCCGTAAAGACCATGCCCTGTTTGCCCAGGGCCTCCATGTTCGGCGTGCGGTAGCGTTTGTTCAGGAAGGTGGGTTTGGGCGTGCCGTCGGCTTCCCTCCAGAAGGGCAGGGAGGTATCCTGCCAGCCCATGTCGTCCACCAGAAAGAAGATGATGTTGGGGCGTTTATGGGCAGCCGGGGCAGTAGTTGTCGCCGGAGTCGCTGCGGAGGCGGAAAAGGCAGTACCGAGCAGGCACAGGGCGAGAGAGGCGGCAGTTTTGGAATATCTCATGGTGAAAATGCTAATAGTAATATAACGCACGCGATGCGTGAATCTGTCAAGACTGCATGTCTGCCCGGCCATGTTTTTTACCGGATGCGGGATAGGCCGTTTTTCCGGCCGTTCCCCGGTTTTCGGTTTTATTCGAACAGGGCCGGATAGGATTCCCGGGCCAGGGCCAGGCTCAGATTGACGATGGTCCGGCTGTTGGGTGCGCAGAGGGCTTTCCCGGCCATGTCCCGGCACTGGCCGTAGTCCAGATTGCGGATGGCGTAGCGGATGATGGGAACCAGGTGGACGCCCACGGACATGGAGGTGGCTCCCAGCCCCACCAGCAGGGGCAGCAGGGTGATGTCGCCCGCCATTTCCCCGCAGATGGCCGTCGGGATGCCTTCCTTGTCCCCGGCGGCGATCGTCATGCCGATGATGCGCACCACGGCCGGGTGCGTAGGGCGGAACATGTTGGCCACGCGGTTGTTGACCCTGTCCACGGCAATCGTGTACTGGGTCAGGTCATTGGTTCCCACGGAAAAGAAGTCCACTTCCTTCGCAAGCACGTCCGTCATGATGGCGGCGCTGGGGACTTCAATCATGATGCCCACTTTCAGGTCCCGCGCGTAGGGGATTTTTTCCCGTTCCAGCTCTTCCCTGCATTCCTGGAGGATGTGCTTGGCGGTGATTACTTCCGTATAGCCGGAAATCATCGGGAACATGATGCCGCAGCCGGGCGTGTCCGCACAGGCGCGAAGAATGGCGCGGAGCTGCTGCTTGAACAGTTCCGGACGGCTCAGGGAAACGCGGATGCCGCGCCAGCCCAGGAAGGGGTTCGGTTCCGGAGCGTCGAGCCGTTCGCTGGGCAGCTTGTCGCCTCCGGAATCCAGCGTACGGAAGATGACGCCGTGGGGGGCGCAGCCTTCCGCCAGTTTTTTATAATAATGCATTTGCTCTTCTTCATCCGGCATGCCGGATGGATTGCCCAGCAGGAAAAATTCCGTACGGAACAGCCCTACGCCTTCCGCCCCCACCTCCTTGATGCCGGAGTATTCATGGGGGAATTCCACGTTGACGGAGAGCCGGATGCTGCGGCCGTCCCGGGTGACGGTGGGCAGGTCCCGCAGGGCTTCCAGGGCCTTGTACGCCTTTTCCTTCTCCACCTGGAGCCGCTTGTAGTATTCCACGGTTTCCGTGGATGGCTTGAGGATAAGGACGCCCTTGTAGCCGTCCAGAATGGCCGGAGCGTGGCTTTCCACGTTCAGCAGGGCCTGTTCCAGCCCCACCACGGCGGGAATGCCCATGGAGCGCGCAAGAATGGCCGTGTGGGAAACGGAAGACCCTATTTCCGTGGCGAATCCGTGAATCTGGCTGGCGTCCACCGCGGCGGTGTCGGAGGGCGTCAGATCGTACGCCACGAGGATTTCGGGTTCTTCCTCGTCCTCCTCGTCTTCCTCCGGGGGTTCCGTGCTGCGCAGGTTGTTGATCACCCGCTGCATGATGTCCTCCATGTCCGCGGTCTTGGCGCGCAGGTAGGGGTCGTCCACGCGGCGCAGGACTTCCATGTAGTTCTGCATGACCACGTAGAAGATATGTTCCACGTTCTGGAGGCGCCTGGCCAGTTCCGTGCGGACTTGGTCGAGGATGATCTTGTCCTGGAGGAGGAGGATGTGGGCGTCAAAAATGGCGGCTTCCTTTTCCCCGGAAATCTGGATCATGCGCTCGCGCAGGGCCCTGATCTGCGCCGCGGTCGTCTGGAGGGCGCGGTGAAAGCGCACCAGTTCGGAATCCACTTCGTCCGGCTCAATGTCGTAGGCGACCGGTTCCTTGGACCCTTTGATCTGGATCTTGATTTTACCAAGGGCGATGCCGGGAGAAACAGGAATGCCCTGGAGATGTATTTCTTCCGTGGAAATGGGTTCCTGAATCATCTGCGGGCTTTCTGGCCCGGACTCATGGCCATGAGCCGGAATATGTTCAATCTTCTTCGAATTTGCGGGCGACCAGGTCTTCCAGCGCGTCAAGCGCCTGCTGCTCGTCCTTCCCTTCAGCCGTGACGGTGATCTTGGAACCGTGTCCCACGGCCAGCATCATGAGGCCCAGAATGCTCTTTCCATCAACTTCTTCGCCATCCTTTTCCACGACGATGTCTGCATCAAAGCTGCTGGCCAGTTTGACGAATTGAGCAGCCGGGCGGGCATGGATGCCGAGTTTGTTGATGATGGTGAGTTCCTTGGTAACCATGGAAATAGAAGTAAGGGGTGAAGCGGTTGCTAAAACGGTAAGTACACTAATAAGAGCTTTTTTCCAAGAGTTTTTTGTCAGTCGCCGCTTTCCGGGGCCTGGAAGTTTGACATGAGGCGGCGGTTGAACTCCCCGGCCATGTCGATGCCCATGTCCTTGAGATGGTAGTCCATGGCGGCCACTTCCACCAGGCGGGCGATGTCCCTGCCGGGGGCCACGGAAAGCTGGACGTGCAGCACCTTTTCTCCCAGAACATCAAGGCCTTCCCTCTCCAGGCCCAGCCTGTCCAGCTGTTCCTGGTCCCTGGCGGGAATGAGCGTGACGATGAGGTCCAGCCGCTTGTTGTGGCGCAGGGACTTCAGTCCGAACAGGGTGGTGATGTTGACAATGCCCAGGCCGCGCACCTCCATGAAGCCGCGGCTCATCTCCGGCGCACTTGCCACCAGTTCCCCGCCCACGTTGCGCACGTAAACCATGTCGTCGGCCACGAGGGCCGCCCCGCGTTCGATCAGGCCCAGGGCCGTTTCACTTTTCCCCACGCCGCTCTTGCCGCGTATCAGCACCCCCACGCCACGCACGTCCACCATGCAGCCGTGCAGGGTCATGCTTTCCGCAAATTCGTTTTCCAGAATGATGGTGGCGGAGTTGACGAACTTCATGGTGACCAGGCTGGTGCGGAAGACGCAGACCCCGGCTTCGTCCGCCAGTTCCACGATCTCCTGGGGAGGGTCCTGGTCCCGGGAAAAGACGATGCCCGGCACCTCGCACCGGAACATGCGCTGGATGCGGGATTTGCGCATGCCTTCCGGCAGTTTCTGGAGGTAGGCCAGCTCCGCGGAGCCGAATACCTGGATGCGCTTGTTGGCGAAGTAGGAGTAAAACCCGGCAATGGCCAGTCCGGGGCGGTTGAGCGCCGGTTCGCAAATGTGGCGGGTGAGGCCCGCCGGGCTGTTGATCAGCTCAAGCTGGAGGGCTTCCTTGTATTTGCCGTAAAATTTGGACAGGGTGACGAAATCCACTTTTTTCACTTTGGATTTACTGAACATAGGCTTATTAAAGGGACAAACGAAGCTCCAGGGCAATCAAATATATTCCCGGACCGTCCCGATGGCCCATTTTTTTTGAAAAAAGCCCCGTTCCGGAAGGGAATGCCACACTTTACCTGTTGATTTGAGGGCCCAGGCATGGTCTCATGGTGCCATGAACAGACTGGATCAATTGGCTACATTGTTAAGGTTTCCCAGCATCTCCGCGCAGAAGGAGCATGCCCGGGACGTGAGCGACTGCGCGGACTGGCTGGTGGACAAGCTCTCCGGCATGGGATTTGAAGCCGTGGCGCACAAGACGCACCGGCATCCCGTCGTGGTGGGGCGCAGCCCCCGGGAGGAAGGCAGGCCGACCGTGCTGATTTACGGCCACTACGACGTGCAGCCCGTGGACCCGGTGGAGCTGTGGGAATCCGACCCCTTTGAACCGGAAGTGCGCGACGGCAAAATTTATGCCCGCGGAGCCACGGACAACAAGGGCCAGTTGTTCGCCCACATTCTGGGCGTGGAGGAACTCCAGCGCCAGAACGGCGGCCATCTGCCCGTGAACGTAATCTTCCTGCTGGAAGGGGAGGAGGAAGTCGGCAGCGGCAGTCTTTCCCTCTTCCTGAAGGAGCACAGGGATGAATTGGCCTGCGACGTCATCGTTGTCTCCGATACCGGCATGGCCGCTCCGGACGCCCCCACCTTTTCCTACGGCCTGCGCGGCCTGGCGGGCGCGGAAATCATCGTGAAGGGACCGTCCGCCGACCTGCATTCCGGCGTGTTCGGCGGGGCGGTAGCCAACCCCATCACCGCTCTGGCGGAAATCATCGCTTCCTTTCATGATTCGGAAGGCCGCGTGGCTGTGAGAGGATTTTATGACGGCGTGGAACCCATCGCCACCTGGGAACGCAGCATGTGGGCCACGGTGCCCGGCATGAGCAATGAAGAGCTGGCGAAGCTGACGGGAGTGGATACCGTGGTGACGGAAACCGGATTCACCGGGGCGGAATGCATTTACGCGCGCCCCACGCTGGAGCTCAACGGCATCGGCGGCGGCTACCAGGGAGAGGGCAGCAAGACGATCATCCCCAGCCGCGCCTTCGCCAAAATATCCTGCCGCCTGGTGCCGGGACAGGACCCGGAACTGATCGAATCCCTGCTGGAAGAGCACGTGAAAACGCATACGCCCAGGGGGGTGTCCGTGGAATTCAAGCGGGAGCACAGCGGCAGGGCCTATGTCTGCGATCCCAACTCCGAATTCGGCCTCGCCGCGCAGCAGGCCCTGGAGGAAGCCTTCGGGCGCAAGCCGGTGCTGGTGCGCGAAGGCGGCAGCATCCCGATCATTGAGGAAATGAAAAACGTGCTGGGAGCGGATGCCCTGATGCTGGGCATGTGCCTGCCGGACGCGCGCATCCATTCCCCCAATGAAAACTTCTCCGTGGAACTGTTCACCAAGGGAATAGAAATGAGCCAGATACTCCTGCGCCGCCTGGGGCAGATCAAACCGTAATCCCCCTCCTCCTATGGACCAGCCTGCCGCCGCTGAAATAGTCAACCTGCACAAGACCTTCAAGACCGGTCTGGGCAAGCCCGTGGTGCACGCCGTGCGCGGGGTGGACATGAGCATCCGGCAGGGGGAGGTGTACGGCCTGATCGGTCCCAACGGATCCGGCAAATCCACGCTGATGAAGGCCCTGCTGGGTCTGGTGAGGCCCACGCGGGGCTCCTGCTCCATCTTCGGTAAATCCAGCCTGTCCCCGGACAGCAGGGAGGAAGTGGGCTTTCTGCCGGAAAACCCGTACTTCTACAAATTCCTGACCGGGGCGGAAACCGTGGCCTTTTACGGAAAGCTGTGCGGCCTCAGCGGCAGAAGCCTGAAGGAAAAAGTAAGGGAGCTGCTGGACTTGGTGGGGCTGTCGGACGCCGCGGACCGCCGCCTGGGCGGGTATTCCAAGGGAATGCTCCAGCGCGTCGGCATGGCCCAGGCCCTGGTGCAGTCCCCGCGCCTGGTGGTGCTAGACGAACCGACCGCCGGGGTGGACCCCCTCGGTTCCCGGGACATCCGGAACATCATTGAAAACCTCAAGAACCGCGGCATGACCGTGTTCCTGTGCTCCCATCTTCTGGAACAGGTTCAGGAAGTATGCGACCGGGTGGGCATCATCTTCAAGGGCCTTCTCATTGCGGAAGGCTCCATGAACGAGTTGACGAGGGACTCCGACAAGCAGGAAATCCTGCTGGAACACGCCTCCCCCGGTCTTCTGGAGAAATTGAAAAAAATGGTGCGGGAAGACGGGCGCGCCGTGTGGCTGGAGGACGGGCATCCCCGCAATTCACTGGAAAGCGTATTTCTTAAAAGCCTGCTGGAATGGAAAGCGAAGCACCCCAATCCGGAACAATAGGAGGACTGCCGGCCCTCAAGCGGGAACTGCGCCGCATGATCCGGGGAAGGATTGCGGAGCTGGACGCCGCCGCCCGGCAGGCCATGTCCCTGGACATCTGCCGGAAATTGGCGGCCCTGGCACGGGAAAAGGACTATCGGCGCGTGGCCGTTTTTGCCGCCAGGCCGGGGGAGGTGGACCTGCTGCCTCTGCTGGACATGATGCCGGAACGGGAATGGTATTTTCCGCTGGTGCATGAAGGGCGCCGGTTGAGTTTTCACCGCGTGTGCCATGGCGGGGAATTTGTCACGGGCAGCTGGGACATCCGGGAACCCGGTCCGGCATGTCCGGAACTGCATGCGGGGGAACTGGACCTGGTTGTTCTGCCGGGAGCCGCCTTCACGCGGGACGGCAGGAGGCTGGGCTACGGAGGCGGTTTTTACGATACCCTGCTGGCCGGTCCGGCGCGCGGCGTTCCGCTGGCCGGCGTCTGCTTCCCCTGCCAGCTTCTGGACGACCTGCCTGTGGAACCGCACGACAGAAAGGTGGACATAGTCGTCATCCCCGGCATGGAATAATGCACATAGCTGCGTATTCGGCAAAAGCCCGTTTGCGGAAGTGCGAATGGAAGGGAAAACGGAAATTTCCGGGAGCGGGCAGGGCGCCCGCACAGGTAGTGGGGTTAAATGCGGAACCGGTGCTTCTGCACGGTCAGCTTGTAGAACAGGTCATAGCGTGCATTGAGCAGGGGCGTCAGGTGCTCCACGCCTCCGGCCACCTGGCCGCGGATATCTGCGTACAGCTTGCGGTACTCTGAAAGGCCGCTGATCATGGCTTCATAAAGGGGAGTGCGCAGGCCGCAGTCAATCGCAATGCCCATTTCAGACGCCGCGGAGACGATCTGTTTGGACAGCCGGTACTGCATCCAGGCCAGTCCCAGGTTGCTCCCCAGCCACAGGACCAGGGCCACTCCCAGGCAGGCGAATCCCGCCCCGTGTTCCCCGAAGCAGCCCAGCAGGGCGCCCAGAATGACCATGACGAGCATCAGCTTGAGCTCCGTCCGCATCACGTCTTCCTGGTCCAGGAACAGCTTGCTGAGGCACGGCTTGATGCCGAAATCCTTCAGCGGCATGTACACGGAGCGTCCCAGCCGTTCCTTGTACACCTCCAGGTCCGCCTGGAGCCGGGCTGCCGGGAATTCCCCGATGTCGCAATCCCACTGCTCCCTGACGCGCGGGCGCACGTGGTTCCAGTGTGTCTGGCAGATGTTGAGAAACTCCTTGTTGTAGTAGGCGTGCCGTTCTTCGATGCCCGACTTGACCAGTTCATAAAACCATTCGTCGATGACGGGAGGAAGCTTGTGCAGGATCATCGTCCTTCTGATGGAGAGGAAGCGGCCCAGCTGCCGTGCTGACTTTTTGCCCAGCCGCGGCACGCAATCCTGGACGTATTGCGCGTATGCCTTCAGCCTTGCGGGCATTTCCTCCTCCATTTGAAGCTGGATGCGGTCGATTTCCCGGTCGATGGAAGTCAGGAAGCCGGAATCCAGCTTGGAAAGGCGGTGCAGTTCATTGAGCACCTTTCCCTGTTCCTCCAGCAGGCGGTCCGTGGCCAGCAGCAGGCGTTCCACGCGTCTGTCCGTCAGGGGGCTCCGTTTCAGCACCTCCTGCACACAGGTTCTCAGGGCTTCCACTCCCTCGCCCGCGCGCTCCCCGGCGGGAGTGATGGGGTACAGGGGAAGCTGGACGCCCAGATGTTCCCGGGAGACGGAGCGCATCTCCTCCTTCAGTGCCTGAAGCTGTTCAAAGGGCAGAAGCTCCGCGTGGGTGATGACCAGCACCATGCGGGAATGGAGCCGTTCCTCCAGCGTTTTCAAATACTCCCAGATGGCGGGTTCATTGCCGTCTTTCGCGGAAATGACGACCAGCACGGCGTCCGACTTGGGGACGATGTGCTTCAGCCGCTGGGGGGCTGCAGGTTGTTCCAGGCCGATGGTGTCCCAGAACTCCAGGTTCAGCAGGGAATCCGACGGGTAGAAGCGGTCCTCCACCCATTCGTGGGTGTGCGGAGCGGGGTTGGGCTTGTATTGCCAGCGTATCAGGGTGGCCTCGCTGGAAACGCGGGAGCAGAAATGTCCCCCCGCCAGGGCGTCCAGCGTGGAGGACTTGCCGGACCCCGTCAGGCCGATGACGGTGACGTTCTGCGGAGTGCAGCATTCCTCCAGCGCTTCCTCCACATCCTTCTGGGAGTCGAAATGCCTGTCCGGACCAATGCGCGCGGAAAATGCCGCGGCGGCATCCGCTACGTCCCGCACCGCATGCGGAATCACATTTTTCCCTCCTGTCAGCATGGGCTATGAAATCAAAGAACCGTCCGGGCTTTCTCTCCCTCTTCAGCAACCCTACACGCCGCAATTCCTTCTGTCCAATTAAAATGACGGCGCCGGGGCATACGTCCTGCCGCCGAAAATGGCCGTGCCCACGCGGACGAGGGTGGCTCCTTCCTCCACGGCGGTTTCAAAGTCGTGGCTCATGCCCATGGACAACTCCGGAAGCGGCATTCCGCTTCTGGCGGCCAGGGAATCCCTCAGCTCCCTCAGGCGGCGGAAATAGGGGCGCGCCTCCTCCGGGTCATCCACGGGAGGGGGGATGCACATCAGGCCGGCGATCTCGATGTGGCCGAGTCGTGCCAGTTCTTCCCAATCCCGTTCCAGGACCTCCGGGGAAAACCCGAATTTGCTGTCTTCCGCCCCGACATTGACTTCCAGCAGGATGCGGGGGCGTTTGCCCGTCTCCTGCGCTACCGTGTCCAGAAACTGCGCCAGGCGCAGGGAATCCACGGCATGGATCAGCGTGAAATGTTCGAGGGCCTTGCGCGCCTTGTTGCGCTGGAGGGGGCCGATGAGGTGCCATTCTGTATCCGGCGGCAGGGCGGGAATCTTTTCCAGGGCTTCCTGAACCCTGTTTTCTCCGAAGACGCGCTGTCCCGCATCGTAGCAGGCCCGGACGTCGCAGGCCGGAAACGTTTTGCTGACGGCTACCAGGCGGGCGGACCCGTCCGGGCGTCCGGCGCGGACTTCCGCGGCGCGGATGCGGGAGATGATGTGTTCCAGGTTTTGTTGGATGCTCATGACGGGTGATATCAGTTCAGGGAAGGCTGTGCGGGCGCGTGGCTCATGATCTGGTGCAGGGGGGACAGGCGGCGCATGGCCATGGCCCACACCTTGGAGTAATCCGGCTCCAGGCAAAGGTCCGGAACCATGGGGGAAACGTACCATGCGCGGTCGTTCAATTCCCTGCGCAGCTGGGGCAGCGTCCATCCGCTGTGCCCCACATAGGCGCGCAGCATGACATGGGGGTCTTCCGCGTATTCCAGCGCCTGTTCCTCCTGAAGGTGGAACTGGACGCGCAATTTCTCCTCCGTGCGGGAAAAGGCGGCGAAAATGAGCTGGTTGCGCTCCACCGGGCCTCCCTTGAAGATGGGGACGGAATAAAGGGAGGCCGGAATGTCCGTGCTGGGGGCTACGTCCCCTACGGTCATGTTGGCCGGATGGTTCAGAATGTAGCCGATGACGAATTCCTCCTCCACCCGGCTCAGGAAAATGACGGAATGGTGGAATCCACCGCCTTCCAGGTAGGGAGCGGCCACCAGCAGATGCCCGGCCAGATTAGCGTTGCTGATATCTTCGTGTTCCATCATCTCCATATGCGCATGTTAACAAATGTGACGAAGGCGCGCAACCGCGCGTTCAAACAGCCGTGTCAGGCATGCCGTGAGGGGAAGGGGGCCGGACGGAGAAAATTCAGCCGCGGCGGGACCGCGACGTTTTGGAGGCGCGGGACGCGGACTTGCCGCTTTTCACCTTGCGGGACTGTACGGTTTGAGTCCGGGAGACGGCCTTCTTTTTGGCGGCGGTCTGCTTGTGGGTCAGGGCCACGGCAGGGGGGCGGGAAGACCGGTGGCGGTGGGAAACCAGGGAAGCCGTATTGTGCGGTTCTGCGGCTGCCGGAGCGGGGGCCATGACCAGAAGGGGGGTGTTCTGCATTTTTTCCGCCTCTTCCAGCGCTTTCAGGGAAGCGCTGATGGAGCAGCGTTCAATCACCACGGGGTCTCCGGTGTTGACCAGGTTGAAAGCTTCATACACGTCGTCGCTCTTCATGCGGATGCAGCCGTAGGAGGCGGGGGTGCCGATGGTGCGTTCCTCCGCCGTTCCGTGGATGTAGATCAGGCGGGAATAAGCGTTCCGGTTGCGGGATTCCACGCCCTTCAGCCACATGATGCGCGTGACAATGGGGTCGCGGCCGGGGGAATTCGGCGCCACGCATTCCCCGGTGGGCTTCCGGCTTTTAAACACCATGCCCTTGGGCTGGTCCGTCCCTATCTTGGCGGCAATCCGGTGCGCGCCCAGCGGAGTGCGGCAGCTTCCCTTGCTGTCGCCGAGACCGAATTTGGAGGTGCTGACCGGATAGGTCTTCACGACTTTGCCGCCGCGCATGACGGCCATTTTCTGGTCCCGGACGCTGACGACCACGCCGTCCTTGACTACGGCGGTAGGCTGGTAGTCCCTTCCGGTGCAGGAAACGAGGGTGCCGAGCACCGCAACAGCGGCGGCGGTCAGTTGAATCAGGCGTGCTTGCGAGAGAGGCGCAGGCATGGGAGGCGGCTAGTTCTTGGCTTTGGCGGTTTGCCGGGCGGGCATCAGATTGGAAATCATGCGGCCCAGGGAGCAGAACCCGGTGTAATAGAATCCCAGGAAGGGAATCATCAGGATGGGGGAAATATAGTGGCCCTGGCGGATCATCAGGATGATCAGGTTCAGGAAGAAGGTGCCGCAGGCGATTTCAAGCACGGGAATGACGACGGATTTGATCGCCTTGTACCCGTTGCGCTTGAGCTGGGAGACATGCTGCCTGTTTTCCTTCTGTTCCACGCCGTACTTGGGCGTGCGGACAAAGGCGGACTGATGGCCGAAGATGGCTTCCAGAACGGCTTTGGCGTTGTTGACCGCCATGCCCACGCTCAGGGTGAGCAGAAGAGGCAGGTAGGGAAGTTCCTTCCACCAGGACTTGGGACGCACCACGATCTGGGCGCTCATGTAAAAGATGCAGACGGCCACGCTGGTCAGAAAGAACAGGGCCACGTTCACGAACCACATGACCACCGTTTCATTTTCCGGGATGCGCTGCGTGCAGATGGGGTACACCAGGAAGCAGAGCAGGGCCAGGAGAAGGTAGGAATAATTGCAGGTGAGGTGGGTGGTGGCCTCCACCTTGGCCTTCAGCGGGGCCTTGGAACGCCAGATGTCCAGCAGTATCTTCTGGCAGACCTGGATGGAACCCTTTGTCCAGCGGTGCTGCTGGGACTTGAATCCGTCCATGTCCACGGGAAGTTCCGCGGGGGTCACCACGTCGTTCAGGTAAATGAAGCGCCATCCCTTGAGCTGGACGCGGTAGGAAAGGTCCATGTCCTCCGTCAGCGTATCGTGGGACCAGCCGCCAGCGTCGCCGATCACGCATTTGCGCCACATGCCGGCAGTGCCGTTGAACGTGAAAAAGCGGCCGGAACGGTTGCGGGCCGTCTGTTCCATGGCGAAGTGGCCGTCCAGGTACATGCCCTGAACGCGGGTAAGCAGGTTGTATTCCCGGTTGATATGGCCCCAGCGGGTCTGGACGAGGCCGACGCCTTCATCCGTGAAATAATGAATGGTCTTTTGCAGAAGGTCGGGTTCCGGGACGAAATCGGCGTCCAGGATCAGCAGGAATTCCCCCTTGGCCACCTTGGTGGCCGCTTCCAGCGCTCCGGCCTTGAAGCCGGTGCGGTCCGTGCGGTGGATGCAGACGGCGTCAAAGCCGCGGGACTTCAATTCCTCCACCTTCCGGTAGCACTGTTCCGTTGTATCGTCTGTGGAATCGTCCAGAATCTGGATTTCCAGCTTGTCCTTGGGGTAATCCAGGGCGGCGACGGATTCCAGAAGGCGGTCAACGACGAACTTTTCATTGAACATGGGAAGCTGGACCGTGACCACGGGAAGCTCCTGGAAGCGGGATTTGGGCTGCGGCTTGTTGTTGCGGTTCTTCCAGTAAAGGTAAACGATGGTGAGGCGGTGAAAACCGTAGCCGGCGAGGCCTACGAGGACCAGAAGATAGCACAAGAGCCAGATAAAATTGTAGTTCATGCAGGGCGGATGGGTTGTTCAATATCCTTTTTGCGTCAGACGCAAGGGATTTCCTTGACGCGACGCCCGTATAAGACACCATAAGCCGAGAGTCAAGACATATTCAGTTTTGCCTAACCTTTTTGAATGTTGTTATGAAGAGATTTTATCTGCTGGCCGCGGCCGTATCCGTGACGGGGGGAATGGCATTTGCCGATCCGAAGGAGGAAGCGCCTGACAGGGACGGCGCCGTGCTGGACATCCAGCTTCCGCAGCCTGACAGGCAGTCCCAGCCGTCCATTCCGGAGCGCCTGCTGGACGACTCCCACATGAATGAGGAATTGGGAATCAACGAATTTACCGCCCCGTCCATCCGCAAGATCTTTGAAGACCTGGAGGGACTGCCGGAAATCCCGGAAAACGCGGCCCTGCGTCCGCGTCCGGAACGGCCGCCGATGGACCGCTGCTCACTGGCTCTTCAACTGGGGGGAATGATGGCGGACGGCTTTGTCATCGTGCAGTGCGGCAAGATGAACGAGGTGAAGCCCATTGCGCTGGACCTCTCCAACTACGCGAAGGCGATAGGGGCCGGAGAGCGCGTAAACCGCCACGCCGCCAGCCTGCTGAAAAATGCGGAGGACGGCGATTTGGGCAGTTTCAAGAACAACCTGGCCCTGATCCAGTCTGACGTGGAGCAGGAGCTTGCCTCCCTGCGTGATTCCGACATGGCGAACCTGATCGGCCTGGGCGGCTGGATTCGGGCGCTGGATGCCGCTACGGCGGCCCTGGACAACAAATTCTCCGAAGACAAGGCCAAAGTCATTTTCCAGCCGGATGTCCCGGAATACTTCCATTACATTCTGGACGGCGTGGAGCCGGAAATGAAGGAGCGCCGGGACATCGGCAAAATCATGGAACTGCTGGCCACATTGCAGGAGCAGATGACGCTGGCTCCCGGAGCCAAGCCCACGAAGGCGGGAGTGGAAGCCCTGCGCAAGACGACGCTGGAACTGATGAAGGCGGCGCTGGCGCCCGCGGAATCATAACTCTTCCTGTCCTTATGGTGCTTCCCCTGTTGACGAGCCTGGACGTGCGTCTTTCTCCGCGCAATCTGTATTCCCAGGATCAGGAAATGCAGCAAATGGCGAGCGACGACGGGCGTATCCCCGTGCCCTACAATGTGAGCATCCGCAACATGGGGGACGGGGCCGTGCGCATCATCGGCAAAAAATGGACCGTCCGTTCCCACCAGGACGGCACGCAGGTCATTGAGGGGGATGAACTCTTCGGTTCCCGCCCCCTGCTGTGCCAGGGGCAGATTTTCGCCTTCAACGGCCTTCAGATGCTTCGCCTTCCCGCGCGCATCCAACTTACACTTCTTGTCCGGGACGAGGGCGGCATGCTCTACCATACGGACCCCGTCAGCCTGACTTGGTGAGGCTGACTGGCGCGTGGCGTTTCAGCGGCCATGCCGCTGAAACAGTGACCAAATACCAATGATTAAAGATCGGCAGGCAGGATCAGGATTCCTGTCCCTTTTTTCCTTGGTCTTTAATCATATGGACCACTGCCATCCGGCAGTGCCGGACGGCTTTAACCTTCCTCGTCGTCCCCGTGGTTGAGGATGAAGTTCAGGTCGTCAATGCCGAGGCTGGACGTGAAGCCTTCGTCTCCAAGCACGTTGGCAACCAGCTGGTTCTTCTGGTGCTGGAGGATGCGGATTTTCTCTTCCACGGAATCCTTCGTCAGAAGACGGTAGGCGATTACCTTGTTCTTCTGGCCGATGCGGTGCGTACGGTCGATGGCCTGGCTTTCCACAGCCGGGTTCCACCACGGATCGTACAGGATGACGTAGGAGGCGGAAGTCAGGTTGAGGCCGGCGCCGCCGGCTTTCAGGGAAAGGAGGAAGACGGACGGGTCCTTGGTCGTCTGGAATTTTTCGATTTCCCCGCGGCGGTCCTTGGTCTGGCCCGTGAGGTAGTTGAGCGGACGGTTCTCCGCTTCCAGGCGGTTCTTGATGATTTCCAGCATGGAAACGAACTGGGAGAAGACAAGCACCTTGTGCCCTTCCTCCCGGAGCTGGTCCAGCAGGTAGAACAGGGCGGTCATCTTGGCGCTGTCCTCCTTGGCGTACTTCGGGTCCACCAGGCCGGGGTGGCAGCAAATCTGGCGCAGGCGCATGAGGCCCTG
The DNA here is from genome assembly GCA_021202525.1 of Akkermansiaceae bacterium. GTDB lineage: Bacteria > Verrucomicrobiota > Verrucomicrobiia > Verrucomicrobiales > Akkermansiaceae > Akkermansia. The sequence goes on from JAJQCV010000134.1 coordinate 38,438, forward strand.
AAGAATGGCAAAGCTGTTCTTCTTCACGGATTCGTCCGAATCCAGGCCGAGCAGGGCCTGCTGAATGCGGCGGAGTTCCGCCTTGTAAAGCTGGCTCTGGATGCCTTCCATCTTGGCGTACACTTCCTCTTCCGTTCTGGGCGGAAGGTCTTTTGCCACCTGGGACTTGGTACGGCGCAGCAGGAAAGGCTTCAGGCGGGCGGCCAGGCGGTTCTGGCTCTGCGGGTCCTTGCGCTTGTCGAACCTCTTCTTGAAATAGGAACGGGAACCGAGCACGCCGGGCATGGCGAAAGCCATGAGGGACCACATGTCCAGCAGGCGGTTTTCAATGGGCGTGCCGGAAAGGACAAGGCGGTTGTAAGAAACGATGTCCCGCGCGGCCTTGGCGGCCTTGGAATCCGGGTTCTTGATCTGCTGGCCTTCGTCCAGAATGACCGTGAGCCATTTGATCTGGTTCAGGGTTTCTCCGCAGACGCGGAGCTGGGCATAGTTGACCACGACCATGTCGTAATTCTTGTTGATGTCCTCCAGATTGGCCTGGTCCTTGCTGCGGATGACGAGAACGCGCACGCCGGGGGCGAATTTCTCCGTTTCCCCCGCCCATACGTCCAGCACGGATTTGGGGCACACGATGAGCACCGGAGGAACGGCGAGCTTTTTCCTGGACTTGTTCTTGCGTGCGTATTCCTCGCGCAGCCACAGAACGTAGGTAATGGACTGGATGGTTTTGCCCAAGCCCATGTCGTCCGCCAGAATGCCGCCGAACCCGTTCGTGGCCAGATAGGCCAGGAAGTGGAAGCCGTCGATCTGGTAGGGGCGCAGGGTGGCCTGAAGCTGGCTGGGAACGTCCGGCTTGACGTCGATTTGGATTTCCGCGGTACGGTCCTTGATGCGTTTCCATGCCTTCGGGTCGAACACTTCCGCGGCCTTGGGGTCCGCGAGCTGCATGGCGTGCATGCGGTGGGTTTCCCCGGAGAGGTCGAAGGGGTCCAGGCCCAGGCGGGTAACGGCGTCGCGCTGGTCGTTGTCCAGCTTGATTTCCAGGCGCATCCAGCCGCCGTCGTCCATGCGGACGTAGCCGCCTCTGGCGGCCACCAGGGCGCGGATTTGTTCCTTGGAAAGCTGGACACCCTCCACGTCGATGACGATGCGGAGGTCGAACCAGTCGATCTCCTGGTTGACTACCTCGAACCGGACGGCCGCTGCCACCGGGTCCGCCAGCAGCGTCTTGAGCTTCTCGTCCATGTTCACGGTCAGTTCTTCGGGCAGGTGCTTGGCCCATTCCGCAAACTTTTCAGGGAACTGGCGCGTGACGCGCGCCTTGAAAGCCCCTACCTGGGGATCGTAGGAAAAGCCCATCTCTTCCAGCAGGCCGGGGATGGGGTAAAGGTGTTCGCGGATGAAGCGCAGGAGCGCCTTGTTGCGCATGGGCTCCTGATGAGCCACTTCCCAGCCGTCCTTGCCGAGTTTTTCCGTGCGGTAGCCGGAAGCGTCCGTGGCGGTCACTTCGCACAGCACGTGTTCCGTTTCCGCGGAGGTGAGGCCGCGCACGATCTTCATGTCGAAGCTGCCGCGCAGGTCGATGTCCACTACGCGGTCCTCCATGCTGGGGGGCAGAGTGGCTCCGATCTTGCGGAGGAATTCCACGCCTTCCAGGCTGTCGATGACCTGCTTGGGAATGGAATAGCGGGGTTCCACTTCCGTGCTCTCCAGCCAGCGGGGAGGGCCGGGGAAAACGGTTTCGTCGGACTGGTACAATTCCTGCTGGCCGGGAAGCTGCCTGACGGAGTGGGAAACGTTGATGCCGGAGGAAGTGACAAGCTGGAGCGCGTAGCAGTCCGGCTCAATGGGATCGTCCTGGCAGACCCACTTGAGCGGTTCGTCCACCACCTTGAAATAATTCTCATCCAGATTCACCAGATACCCCTTCAGTGCGGGCTGGTGGAAAAGCTTGTTCATCAGGGCGCAGGCGGCCTCCTGGTCCAGGTCCAGCGTCAGGGCATCTTCCTCATGGGCGTAATCGGCCAGGGACACCAGCAGGATTTCCGTCTGGGCGTCCATGCGCACGGCGGCGCGTTCATGCAGGTTTTCCAGATGTTCCAGGTCCTGTTTTTCCCGGACGGGAATCCAGTCCTGCTTCAGGGAATGACGGTATTCAAAGTGCCCTTCATTGATGGTGGAGACGAGCCGCATGAACAGCTCGCCGCGTGGAGGCTGGGGCGGCCGTTCGTTGACGGACTGGATGCGGTCATACCAGGTGCCCACCTCCCGTGAGCGTTCCCACTCGTGAATCTTGTGCTGCACCTTTTCCAGGTCCGTGATGCTCTCCATGAACTCCGGGTAGGGCAGGCGCCTCTTGTTGAAGGCGTAGGCGATGTAATTCCAGAACTCCAGAATGTTCGTGGGCGGGACGGGCCACAGCTCCAGCGGATCATAGGTAGTGATTTCCCACCGGGGATTCAGGCGCACCATGTCGTGGTCATGGATTTCCTGTTCAATGGCGAAACGGCGGTAGCGCTTTTCCAGCTTGCCTACGTAATCCGCCTCCTTGTCGTCCAGCTCCCGGCCCAGCTTCTCTTCCAGAATATCCAGCAGGGGAACGTCGTTCAGCTCGTTGGGGGACTCCGGAAGGTCCTGGCCGCGGTACATGCGTTCCAGCATGGTGGCGTACATGGCGGCGCCCGCCAGATCCTCATCTTCCGTGGAACATGCTCCGAACCATCTGTTCCCCTGAAGGCGGAGGTTCACCCGGTGGACGCCGTGCGTGTCTTCCACACGGCCCTGAATATATAAATGATTGCCGAAAATTTGTGTAACTGCTCCGTCTTTTTGCAGCTTTTCACCGCGTAGCCGGATTTCTTCCGGGAAGGCATTGAGAAAGTTCAGGGTAGCCCTGTCAGGATTAAGTGCCATGCTCATAATGTCAAACTGTCATATAAAAATTGGTGTCCAGCGTTCCCCGGAAAAAGGACGCTATAGGTCTATGCACTTTATTATGGCACAAAAGGTGGATTAGAGCAACTATTCTCTGAAATTAATTCTAACGAATGTTTGAACCCGCTCTTATTGTTTTGATAACAATGGCGTTCCCTTTTTACAGGCATAAGCTCCGCTTCAAATGTAGAACTTGAATGCAATGGTCCGGGAAAGCATAATGTCAGCCTTCCGGAATATGTATCCTTGACACACCCGCTCCAAAAGAGTCTTTTATTCCTGAAAATTTATGTCCTCCGCACCTCTTTTACAGTTATTGGCGACTCAAGCGCGCTTGAGCGATGGCGAATTGGCCGAACGTCTCGACATGACTGAGGAAGCCGTGCGGGCCCAGCGCGAGCAATGGGAACGGGAAGGGCTGATCGTGGGCTACCAGGCCGTGGTGAACGAGGAATACGAACACGACAACAAGGTGGCGGCGTTCATCGAAGTAAAGATGACTCCGGAACGCGACGGCGGATTCGACCGCCTGGCGATGCGCATCTCCCGTTTTGACGAAGTGTCCTCCTGCTATTTGGCGAGCGGCGGATTCGACCTGCTCGTCCTGGTGGAAGGCAAAAGCATGCGGGACATTGCCCGGTTTGTGGCGGAAAAACTCTCCACGCTGGAAGGGGTGCTCTCCACCTCCACGCACTTCCATCTGAGAACCTACAAGAAAAACGGCTGCATCTTTGAGGCGCCCGCGCAGACGGAGCGCCTCGTCGTTGCTCCGTAAGCCCCTGCCGTCAAGAAAGGAAACATCATGAACTGGCAGAATAAAATTGCGGAGCAGGTAGGCTCCATACCCCGTTCCGGCATCCGGGAATTCTTTGACCTGGTTACGGGCAGGTCGGACATTATCTCCCTGGGCGTCGGGGAACCGGACTTTGTCACGCCGTGGAACATCCGGGAAGCCGCCATTTACTCCCTGGAAAAAGGCCATACCTCCTATACCTCCAACTACGGCCTGGAAACCCTGCGCCGGGCTATTGTCAAATACGTCCGCGGTTTCTTCCATGTGGACTACGACCCTCTGAACGAAGTGCTGGTGACGGTGGGCGTCAGCGAAGCCATTGACCTGGCTCTCCGCGCCGTCCTGAATCCGGGGGATGAAGTGCTGTACCACGAACCCTGCTACGTCTCCTACGCGCCCAGCGTCAGAATGGCTTACGGGGTGGCTACCGCCGTGCCTACGAGCAAGGAGGACCTCTTCGCCCTCAATCCCGCCGTGCTGGAAGCCGCCATCACCCCCAGAACCAAGGTGCTGATGCTCAACTTTCCCACGAACCCGACCGGGGCCGTGGCTCCGGTGGAAACCCTCCAGGAAATCGCGCGCATCTGCATCAAGCACGATCTCATTGTGCTGACGGATGAAATCTACAGCGAACTGCGCTACGACGGCAAGCCGCACGTCTCCATCGCCGCCCTGCCGGGCATGAGGGAACGTACGCTGCTGCTGCACGGCGTCTCCAAGGCTTTTGCGATGACGGGATTCCGTCTCGGTTACGCTTGCGGGCCGGAGCCCCTCATCTCCGCCATGATGAAAATCCACCAGTACTCCATGCTTTGCGCGCCCATCACCTCCCAGGAGGCGACCATTGAGGCACTGGAAAACGGCACGAATGCCATGCTCAAGATGCGGGAAAGCTACCGCCAGCGGCGTGACTACCTGGTGAAGCGCCTCAATGAAATAGGAATGGACTGCCATATGCCCGGCGGCGCGTTCTACGTTTTCCCGGGCATCTCCAAATTCGGACTCAGCAGCAAGGAATTCGCTACGCGCCTCCTGATGGAGGAACAAGTGGCGGCCGTGCCGGGTACCGCCTTCGGGGAAAGCGGGGAAGGCTTCCTGCGCTGCTGTTATGCCACGGCCTACGATCAAATCAAGGAAGCCTGCAACCGCATGGAGCGCTTCGTCAAGACACTCTCCTGACCCCGTCTTCTCATGAGCTCCGACCTGGAGTACCAGAAAACGAAGGCGTATGTGGCGCCGTTCGCGGTATTCATGGGATTCACCCTCCTTTGGCAATTCGGCGGCCCCTTCCTGGAATGGGACCATCCGGCTGCCGCGTGGTGGAGAAGGACCCCCGAGCAATGGCTGTACCCGCTCCAGGCCGTTGTCTGCTTCATTCTGGTCCTCTGGTGGAGAACATCCGTGGACTGGGACTGGAAAGGAAAGCCTGCGGCGTGGGGAATCCTCTTCGGCGTGCTGGGCATCCTGTGCTGGCTGGCCCCCACTATGGCGGCGGACCGCCTGCCGGGCGGCCCGGATGCGTGGTTCGGCCATCCGGAATGGCCCTGGTACCGTTATCTGCTGGGAATCGACGCCCGGCCGGAGGGATTTGATCCTTCGGCAGTCTTTTCTCCGGGATCTTGGAGCTGGCTGGCGGCTCTGGCACTGCGGTTCTTCCGCGCCGTCATCGTGGTGGCCGTGGTGGAGGAACTCTTCTGGCGCGGGTACTTCATGCGCTTCCTGGTCAATCCCGACCATCCGTGGAAAGTCCCGTTCGGCACGCACTCCTGGAAAGCGTACTGGATCACTACGCTCTGCTTCATGGCCGTGCACCAGCCCGTGGACTACTGCGGCGCCTTCATCTACGGCTCGCTGGCCTATCTGCTCGCCGTCTGGCAGAAAAACCTGTGCGCCGTCATCGTGATGCACGCCGTGGCCAATGCCCTGCTGGGCTGGGCCGCTCTGGAATGGGGCAAATGCGGACTCTGGTGAATCCGGCATTTACAGAGGGGCCGATCTTGGGTACACAGGCGCGATGACTCCGGATGAAGCCATGGAAATCTTGTGGGACTACCATCACGTCGGGCAGGAACTCCGTCCGTCGGACCTCATCTTTGTGCTTGGCAGCAATGACGTACGTGTGGCGGAATATGCGGCGGAACTCTATGGGCGGCATCTGGCCCCGGTCATTCTTTTTTCCGGAGGCATGGGGCGTTTCACGGGAGGCTGGGCCGTCCCGGAGGCGGAACTCTTTGCCGAGGCAGCCATGAAAGCGGGCGTTCCGGAAAACCGCATCCTGATAGAAAACAAATCCACCAACACCGGGGAAAATGTCCGCTTCTCACGGGAAGTGCTGAAACGGGCGGGAATCGGGGAGCCTGTCAGCCTCATCGCTCTGCAAAAGCCCTACATGGAACGGCGCACGCTGGCCACGCTCCAGGCCCAGTGGCCGGAAGCGCGGGTGGCGGTCAGCTCCCCTCCCGTCACTTTTCGGGAATATCTGACCGCGGAACTGCCGCAGGAACTGGTTGTCTCCGCCATGGTGGGGGACTTTCAGAGAATCCTGGAATACCCGCGGCAGGGATTTTCCACGGAACAGTTCGTAACTCCGGCAGCGATGGAAGCCTTCCGCACGCTCGTGGAAGCGGGCTATGACTCCCAGCTGCTCAGGAACATTCCCCTCCCTTGGAATTCTTGAGAAGACACGCTTTTTGCTTTCACTGCCCTCCGTTTGAGGTCATCAATACCCCCGCACAGCCAACCCAACCTATATTCAATCATGGCAGACAGAAGCAATACAGATCCCGCCCGAATGGAGAAAATTGTAAGCCTTTGCAAAAGGCGAGGTTTCATTTTCCAGGCAGCCGAAATCTACGGCGGTCTGAATGGTTGCTGGGACTACGGTCCCATGGGGGTGGAGCTCAAGCGCAACCTCAAGGAATACTGGTGGCGCAAAACCGTCCAGGAACGTGACGACGTGGTGGGCATGGACGGCTCCATCCTGACCCACAACTCCGTGCTGGTGGCCTCCGGCCACGTGGGCGGCTTCTCCGACCCGATGTGCGACTGCCTGCTGACCAAGGAACGCCTGCGCGCCGACCAGGTGCCGGCCCAGAGCGGCATGGGATTCTTCTACACGGGAGCCGCGAAAAAGGACGGCTCCTGGAGCATGGAAAAGGAATACTCCGTGCTGGTGGAAAATGAAAAACAGGCGGACAAGGCCCGCAAAACCGCGGCCCAGTACTACGCGCAGCTGGCCGGCAAGGACGTATCCTACAAGGAAATCGAACTCAAGGGAGAGCGTATGGAACCCGTCACGGACTCCACCATGTACAACCCCGCCAACGGCTCCCTGCTGACGGAAGCCCGCGAATTCAACCTCATGTTCAAGACGACCATCGGGGCTACCTCCGATGAAAACGATCCCAACGCCACCGGGTGGCTGCGGCCGGAAACGGCTCAATCCATCTTCTGCCAGTACAAAAACATTCTGGACAGTTCCCGCGTGAAACTGCCGTTCGGGATCGCCCAGATCGGCAAATCCTTCCGCAATGAAATCAATCCGCGCAACTTCACCTTCCGCTCCCGTGAATTCGAGCAGATGGAAATCGAATACTTCTGCCGTCCGGAAGACGGCCTGAGGCTGGTGGACGAATGGCTGGAAAAGCGTCTCAGTTTCTACGACGAAGTGGGGGTTCCCCGTGAACACATCCACATTTTGGACGTGCCGGATGACGAACGCGCCTTCTACTCCAAAAAAACCTATGACCTGGAATACGAATTCCCGTTCGGCATCCAGGAACTGGAAGGCATCGCCTACCGCACGGACTACGATCTGACCTGCCACCAGAAAGGTTCCGGCCGTCCCCTGGAATACTTCGATGAAGAAACGCGGGAAAAATTCATTCCTCATGTCGTGGAACCCTCCGCCGGATGCGACCGGACCGTGCTTGCCATCATCTGTGAAGCCTACGATGAAGAAGAACTTGTGGACGACAAGGGCAAAAAGGACGTGCGCACGGTGCTGCGCTTTGTCCCGCGCATCGCTCCCATCAAGGCCGCCATCTTCCCGCTCCTCAAGAAAAACGAGGAACAGGTACGCATTGCCCGGGAAATTGAAAAGACCCTCCAGCCCTGGATGACCGTCTTCTACGATGAAACGGGCGCCGTTGGCCGCCGCTACCGCCGCCAGGATGAAGTGGGCACTCCCTTCTGCATCACGGTGGACTTCGAAACCCTCGGAGAAAACGATCCTTCCCTCAAGGACACGGTGACCATCCGCCACCGCGACTCCATGGAACAGGAACGCGTCGCCGTCAAGGACCTGCTGCACTGGCTCATTGCCCGTGTGCGGTAAAATCAGGCATTCCTTATATCCTTTCTTTCGCCCGGTTCCGCTTGTTGCGGACCGGGCTTTTTGTGGCAAGAAAAGGAAGGGAAAGAAAATCTGGACACGGGAAGGAATTCTGTGCATGGAGCCTTTCTTTCCATAACAATGAGGGCGAACCAATCACGGTTCGCCCTCATTGTTATATGATCTGTAGAATGAAGCAGCAGTAACTAATTTTCAATTACTTCAACGGTCACTCCCGCCGGAATGGCAGACTGGTCGATTGTCACCTCGTAATCCTTGAAGGATCGGGCTACCTTCACATCCGCTTTTCTTGTGATGGAAACAGCATCCATCAATTTGTGCGCTGGGGCATTACCCAATTGGCTGTTGTGCTTGAAAAGAACCAGTTTGCGAACAGCCATCGCACCTGCCGGACGGGCCGCAGAGGCATCGAAATCGAACAAATGGACCATGGCGTCCACCAGCGTTTGCCAGTCCTGCTCGGAAAATCCTGTCTGCTCGGCCAGGAAAGGATTCATGGTGCCGCGGGCGCTGTAAACAGCATAGGGGACCGTAAATTTCCGCCCCATGGTTCTGTTGTCGCCTTTTTGGTCCTGGGCCTCTTTTTCCGTGGCGACCGCACACCTGGTTACGGCATATTCCGCGCTGATAATACTATCTACGGAACGGGCAAAAGACAGTTGTACCGGGCCGCGGACCTGGCCGCAGTTGGCTTCCTTGAGAGACATGACTGCTCCAAATGTACGGATGTCGAAAAAGTTTTTACACATCCAGAGGCGCCCGGCGTCGCGTTCCTTTTCTCCCGTTTTTTTCGGATCAAATCCCAATGCTTCGTAAGCCTTTTTCTGCTCGTTTGTCAAAATGGCCTTTTCTTTGACATAAATATCATATCCGGGTACGTCTTTTTTCGTCAATTGAATGAAATTGCGGATTTTTCGTTTCAAGCAAACATCCGTCACCAGGCCCTGGTTGCTTTCCACATCGACGCGGGGCATGTTTCCCGCATCAGGGTCTCCGTTCGGATTTGCGTCCAGTACGTCGAAAATAAGAATAAACTCAATCTTGTTCATCATCTAACTCAGGTTGTTTGTTATTGTTCTTTTGTTGGTGTGGATTCTTTTTTCTTATAAAAATCGTTTATTTGATGGTAATATCCCAAATTAAAGTAGGCCTGCTGTTCCAGGTCCAGGAATTTGGGAAGAGTGGATATATCTACTTTATCCTGAATTTCCTGGACCAGCTTTTCTCTTGCTATTTTTTCCGGATAGCTCAGTTTTCCCAGATGCTGGGAATAAAGCCGCGCCAGACGGGACATGACGAAGCACGGTGACGTGGAGGCTGACGCGTAATAACTGTCACGGATGGTCGTATTGAGAGTTCTTCCTTGAAAAGCGTCTTCCTGCGTTTTGACGTAAACCGCAAAAAGGCGCCCCTGGAGATACCCCGGTTGTTTGTTTTCAATATCCAGCATGGGTGTAATGGTTCGTTGTTGAGAGTGCTTTTTTTGCCGCCGAACAAGCCATGCCTTTAAAGCGGCACAGCGGATATAGGATATCTTCCGGTCGGCCTTGATTCTCCGCAGGATGGACAAGGGAAGAGAATCGGGATAGGGAATATTCAAAAAGATGGATTTCATGTAAGCCCCCGCCAGGAGCGGGGACACGTCCTTCATTTCACGTGCCGTTTCCCGCAAAACCGCATAGGGAGACGGCAACAAAGGTTCCGGATGCCTGGAATTGTCTTCCGTCCATTGCCGCTGCAACTGCATGTCCCTGTAGTGGGACTGCAGTGCCTTCATGACACCCCCAAAGGTGGACTCATACCAAAGTCTGACAGCCAGCCTGGTCGAGTTGGGAGAAAGTCCAAGAATGAAGAAGCGTACATCCCCATGAGATAGGTCATCGTATCCCAGCTTGCCCTGCGCCATTTTTTTCAACAGGGCATGCGTTTTTTGCAAAACATTCTCGTCCATGGCGGAGGCGGGAACGGCATTTGGGGAAAAATCCTGGGGAGGGACCATGCCTGCCATGAATTCCGCCATGATCGCATTCATTTCCGCTACAGGAGCGTCCGCCCAAAAAACCATGGTGGCATCCCCCATGAATATGCGGGTTTCCTGCCGGGACAACAGGTAATTCAGACCGCAGCAATAGGCAAAGGCGCGGTCTTCGCTGACGGGGGCATTGAAGCTTTTTTCCTTTCCGTAAGAAAGGAATGAAGCACAATTGTAGGAAACCAGTTTGGCTCCGGACATTTGAGCATTTCTCACCCCTTTAATGACTGGCTCATGCAGTAAAGCAAGAGGAGCAATTCTTCCGGAGACCAGGCACATTCCGGTTTCCTGGTCTTCTCCTTCTCCTTTCCATAGTTCCATTCCTCCCTGCTTCAGCCACCAGTCCCTGATTTCCGGAAGTTCATGCACGTGCCGGGAATTCCCCTGAATCCGGAAAATCCCGTTGCAGAGGCAGAGTTTCTCGTCATTCAGATAGCTCAATGTCTTATCGGGATTCCATTGTTCCAGAAATCGGCAGACAGCTGAAAAGGCAGGATGGCTTATTTGTTCTTCAAACTGCAAATGCTTGTCCCGCAGGGCCTCGAACGCTTTTCTCGTTCTACCCGGGTTCTCGTCGCCATTCCCTTTGAAACCCAGCAAATAACCGCAGTTGTCCCAAAGAAAGGAAGCGTTGAACCCTGACCCGGAAGACTTGCCACCACCCAGTACCTGCATGGGGACGGACACCAAGGAGCTCTTGCCTTTCTGGACGGCACGAATATCGTCGATTCCAACCAGCGTTCCCTCTTCATCCAAAGTAATCCGGAATCCGATATTCTGGATACTTGTTCCGCGGCCCGGAACTTCTGCATCGGAATCGTCCGAAAGCCGGTCATACAATTTGGCCAATTC
>JAJQCV010000134.1:49412-52488 GCA_021202525.1 Akkermansiaceae bacterium
ATCTCAATATACAGTTTGTTGAAGTGAAGGAACTTCCAGGATTCCGTCTTTCAATTCCGCCATGAAAAAATGAGGATGGGCCGTCAGCATGCTTCCGTCCAGTCCGCTTTTGATTTTTCCCTTTTTATCCGGAATATAGACAATTTCATGGAGCATCATGCCTAGCGGGCGGTTCTTCTGATCTTCTGGCAAATGGGATTCGGGAATAAGTCCATCTTCCAGAAGTTCAAAATTGACGGGAAACTCACGGTTGCCGAAATAGGGCTGGTGGAAACATTGACCGCGGGAGGCGCGCCGGTGAAAAATTTCTGCGTGCTTGGCTTCGGCATGAAGTTTGTCTTCCTCATTCCTGTGGCAAAGATCGAAATGTGCTTCGATAACGTAGTCTACTTGCTTGAGAATCGTAGAAGCCCGCTGTTTCCTGTCCTTTTCAATATAAATGCCCAGTTCTGCTTCCCCTCCCTGTTTGATGAGAGCTGCCTTGGGGGAGGGTATTTTCCCTTCCAGTTCATTCCTTCTCACTTGAATGGTATGGATCGGGTTCAGGACGTGGATTTTGTCGATGCGCCAGCGTATTTGCGGTTTCCAATAAATTGCCGACAGAATGCCTATGGCTGCCGACGGAGTCATCACTTCATAGGAAACACGTTCAGACTTCAACTCCGGGCGAGTGAAGCAGGCGTAATCACCCCATACGCGCAATTTAAAACCTTTACTCATTTCTCAATACACTTAATTGCAATGGAGCGAATCATAATCCGCCATCGGTAAAAAACCAATATTCATATCGTAAACATTCTTTATATCGGTAACAACTTCAACGGAGCCTTCCGCATAGGATTCCAAAATTCTTCTTTGCCGCATAATATTATATTCGTTGTCATACACTTGTATCGTATATTGCGCAATTTTCCTTCTCAATTCCCGGTTTGGATAACGGCTGGATTCAGGAAGAGTTTCCAGATTTTTCAATTCTTTCCAAATGTACTCCTGTTCATCGCCGAAAACAAGTACAACTTCTCGCTGGCCGGGAGGAATCATGTGAAATTGTTCGGCCAGGTCTCTAAACTGAATGGTTCTGAATCCATTCAGGGAATTCATGTTAACCTTGCATTTTGAAGAAACGCGGCATTTATCCCACGTGTTCGTTTGGATTTTCCGGTTGTCGTAATACAATTGGAAAAAAGATGAAATGACCTTGTCGTCAAAAACATCGCATCCTTCCTTCCATACGTCTCGCGTTGCGGCAGAGGCGGCTTCCATGTCTTTCAGCCTGGAAGGGATGGGAAAGTCTGCCGACTCAAACGAATAAACCGTTCCGCCTTCGGAAAATTCCCCGTGGCGGTTGCAGCGTCCAGCCGCCTGGGCCAGAGAATCCAGACCCGCCTGGGCCCTGTATACCACAGGGAAAGAAAGATCGACTCCCGCTTCAACGACGCGGGTTGCTATCAAAACGACTCTTTTTCCCTCCTTCAATCGTTCCCGGACGGCATCCAGTACCAAGGTGCGGTGTTTGGGAACCATTCTTGCCGACAAGTGTTAGAAGGAATCGTCATCCGCTATGGCCCGCATGCTCTTGTATAATTCCTGGGCATGGCGGGTTGTATTGACAATCATCAGCACAGAGTTTCTCTCCTTTGCCGCGCCATAGTGCGTTACCAGCTCCGGGCAGGAAAGGTGTTCCGGCAACCGTACAACCTTCACGCGCCGCATGTTGGTTTTTAATTCGCGTTCCAATGTTTCCCCAAGCAAACTTTGAACGTCTCCCTGTTTCCAGCCTATTGGAAAATCATCGTTGCGTTCAAAAGACGGTTGTGTGGCCGTGCACAGCACAAGCGTGCTCCCGTAATCCCGGTTCATGCATTTCATGGCTTCAAGACACGGGGACAATAAACCTGATGGCAGGGTCTGGGCCTCGTCGAAAACGAGCACGGCATTTCCGCAGCGATGAACCTTGCGGCAGCGCGACGGTTTATTTGAAAACAGGGATTCGAACAACTGCACACCCGTTGTCACAATGAGAGGAGCGTCCCAATTTTCACTCATTAACCGGATGGTGTCGGAATCCAATTCAGGAGCGAGACCTGAGTGATGTGTCAAAACACATTCCTCCCCAAGTTCTGCGGACAAATCCGCAAAGACCTTGCGAAACTCTTCTGCAGTTTGGTCGATGATGCTTGTGTACGGGATCACGTAAATAACGCGGTTCAAATGATGGGTACATGCATGTTTCAATGCAAAGCTCAATGAGGAAAGCGTTTTTCCTCCGCCAGTGGGAACATCCAGCCGGTAAACGCCCCTAGGCAGTTTTTCCCCTTGTTCCAGGCAACGTTTGTGTATCCTGGCCCTCAAGCCGGAAATATTTCCGGATATTTCCTGTACGGTTCGGGCCTCCTGTTCCTTATTGGAAAGATATTCTTCCAGGACTGCGCTCATCCGTTCCAAAATATTTTCCGGCCAGCAGGCGCGTTCCTTGCTCCGGACGGGATTCATGAACGCCTCTGTGGCGAGAAAATCTGCATCGACCAGACAGGAGAACAACATGCGCACTTGCATCGCCAGGGAGAAACCTAGGCCGCGGTGCATTTCTTCCTGGGAAGAAAACCGGACAAGGGGAGAGGGTTTTTCTCGTCCGGCATTCAGTACGCTCTTGGGAACGTACTTCTCCCATTCCGGTATATCCTCTTTCATTCTCTCTCCGAAAAGATCGGTTCCGTTCGGCATGCCCCCATGATGGCCGGCTATGGCGTAAGCCATCAAATCCCCGGAGACAGGGAATTGATGGACTGCATGAAGCGCACCGGCGGTTGAATGATTATATCTGCCCTGAATCTCACTGCGGATATAGCGCTGGAATTCACGGGAATATTTGCCTACATCATGCCATAGTCCAATCAATTTTCCCCATTTCCTCCATTCTTCTGGACGATAAAAGGAAAGCTCAGATGCAAATTGCTCCGCCAATTCAGAAACGCGATTCAAATGGCCTTTGATACGGCTTGTATCTTCCTTCTCCGTATGGAGGGGTTCTTCTTCTCCGGATTGTTCCTGACGGTGAGCAATATCCATATTATAT
>JAJQCV010000032.1 GCA_021202525.1 Akkermansiaceae bacterium
CCAGTTCCAGTGCCGCCCTTTGGTCCAGCCGGACAGTGCCGTTGTACTGGAAGGCATCCCCCGTCAGGGTGGAGGTGTAATTGGCAGCGTCTTCCGAGTCTGCATAATCCCTGCCGGAGAAGATGATTTTCCCCTGGCAGTTCCCCCCCTGGTTGAGATGCAGGGAGGAAGCGTTATCCTGTTCATCCTGCATGACGATGGGGTCGTAGAAGGCAATGGTGCGTCCGGCCACGGCGCCCAGTTCCATGGTGTGTTTTCCATCCGTGAGGATGGCGTTGGCGATGGGTTCTGTCCCGCCTGCATACATGACGTTGTTCTGGAATGTGATATCGCCTCCGTCGGCCAATAACATGATCCGGGCGTCGGCAGGATCGGTGGGGCGGCCATATTCATCCTCTATGGGGGCGGAACTGCAAATGGCCCCTCCGAAATATGTCGCCGAATTGTTTTCAAACAGGACGTCTCCCTGCACGTGCTGGATGGATAATACATTGTTTTCAGAGACAGAACCCGTTTCAAAATAAATGGCGCCGCCGAAAGTATCCGCGCGGTTGCCGGTGAATGATACGCTGCCTTTCACGCCGGAAATGGAAAGCATGCTTTCCGTGCCATTGACAAAAATGGCGGATCCGGCATAGGAACTATTGTTCTGGAAAAGGATGTCTCCCTGAATGTTGGAAAGCTGGATGGTTGCATGGCCGCTGAATAATTCTTCACCCCAGACAACTTTGCAGCCTGCGGTCAGGCAGGCCCCAAAGGCATTACCTCCGGCGTCGTTGTTCACGAAGCGAATGCCACCGGCGATGTTGTCCACCATGATGGTGGCATTTCCGGTCTTCACATCATTGAAAATGCTGATGACGCCCTGGCCGCCTGAAAAGGTATTGTCCCGGACATCAATTCCTCCCCGGATATTGGTGATTTGGATCAAACTGTTGGAACTGTTTTCTGTTGTGTTGTGGCTGTAAATAAGCAATCCCAACCCGGATTGTGCCGCACCGGAAGTTTTTGTGTTATTGCTGATGGACAAGGTTCCTCCGACATTGTCTATGAGAATGGTATTACTCCCGGGAGAGTGCAGGGAGACCAGGGCATCCGCCGTGTTTCCGCTGCGTTCAATCGTGTTGTTATCCAGAGACACGTTTCCGTTGATATCGGTGATGGAAAATATGGAATCTCCCTGGTTGTTGCTTAATTCAACGGCTCCGTATGTCCCGCCGAGATGAAGGTTGTCCAATTGGGAAATAGACAGGGTAAACTTGTCAATACGGGGATCAGTGTCTTTCGAACGGAAAAGGAATTGGGCGGTTTTGTCGGTGGTATCTTCCTTGTTCAGCGTAAGATCCTGCTGTCCGTCCCCTTCAAACGAGACTTCAAATTGTGCCTGGGGAGTGGAAGGATCTGCCTGGAATACGGTTTTTCCATACTCCATATCAGTATCGAGTATGTAACGGACACTTTCAGTAATGGAAATATTTTCTCCATCTGTCGGGGCGGAAGCTTCATTGGCAATAGAGGGAAGAGTTGCAAAGACATAGGCCAGCAGAGTCAAGGGAAGTTTGATCTTCATAACAATGATACTCTATGCGGATTTCTAATCCGGAGTATCCTGTTTGGGTAATCAAATGGCTTTTTTGCGGTGGGATCAGAACTTCTTATTCCTGAGAATTAATAAGTTCCTCCCAGTTTGAGATGATGATGCAATATGCAGGAGGTAAGTGTTTTTTGGCTTTTTCAAAGTCTTGAAAAGATGAGTAGCAGGAAAGATTTCCCTCTCCCTGTGCTTCGGAAATGATTTAATCGTGAAAGCCGGTTGGCTTCAGTTTCCCGGTAGCATTTTCCAATTAAATAAAAAGGGGTTTCAGCCCAAATGCTTTCCCCTTAAAAATATGGATTGACTCCGGATTAGAAATCCGCAGTTTCTTTTCTCGTTAAGGTAAGTTTATTAAAATAAACGTTTAAAACAGAGTGTCACCGGAAAAAACTGCCAGATAAATACAGACTCGGAAGTCTTCCGGAACAGTTTTCGGAAATTATTTGATCAAACGAGGGGAGCCACTGAAATCTTCTGGCACATGGTATGGGACTGCCCCGGAGCAAGATGAAAAGTGCGGGGAGCGGCGTTGCCCGTTTCCACGCAAAGGAATTTATTCCAGGAATCCGCTCCGAGGTCGGCCATGCCCGCCGCGCCCTGCTGGCCAGGGTTCCAGACGATGACAGAAGAAGCATGTTCTCTCTCCACCGTGATGCAACGGTTCATGACCGGGTCTTCCAGAATGATTTTTCCCGTGTGGTCCGGACAATCGTACACGCGGTCCAGACAGCCCAGGGGCGCCAGGGGGCGTTCCCCGTGTTTCATGGGCTGGGCGGCATATTCCCGGAAAGGGGCGTTTTCCAGCCCCAGAACGCGGCATTTGGTCAGGTTGCCGACGGCAAAATAGTTGTGGAAGGCTTCGGTGAGCTTGCACGGGAGCCTGCGGACGGTGGTTTCCAGCTTCATGGCCAGGGATGAACCCAGCGTCAGGCGCAGAATGGCGGCGGGCTGTCCGGCGTCATCCGGATACAGGGCCAGGGAAAGAAGAAGATTGCCCCGCATGTCCGTTTCCTGATGATGGAGGCGCCACTCCGAGGTACGGGCAATGCCGTGGGCAGGGCCGTTTTCCGCTGCTCCGAACCAGGGCCAGCAGACGGGAATACCGCCGCGGATGGCTTTTCCGCGGGAAAAGACCGCCTTGGGGGAAAGAAACAGGCATTCTTGCTGTCCGGCAGGCTTCCAGGAGACGAGGTGGGCTCCCTGCATGCAGAGGGATGCCGTGCAGAACGGCGTTTCCACGTCCAGAAAGGTCAGCCCCTGGTCTGTAACGCGTTCGGAAATCATGGCTGCAGTCGTTCAATCGTCCATGAACCGTCTTCCTGCCGCGTGTACATGAAACGGTCGTGAACGCGGCCGGGACCGCCCTGCCAGAATTCGAAGGCTTCCGGAATGATCCTGAAGCCGCCCCAGAAGGAGGGCAGGGGAATTTCTCCCTTGGAGAATTTGTTTTTCAGCTCCATGAGCTTCATTTCCAACAGTTTTCTTCCGGAAATGACGGAGCTTTGCTGGGAAACCCATGCTCCCAGTTGTGAATCCTTGGGGCGGGAAAGAAAATACTTCAGGGATTCCGTGCGGGAAACCTTGACGGCTTTTCCGTAAATGATGACCTGACGTTCCAGCATGACCCAGGGGAGCATCATGCAGACCTGGGGGTTTTCCTCAATGTCGCGGGCCTTGTGGCTGCCGTAGTTGGTAAAGAACACGAAACCGGTTTCGTCAAAATACTTGAGAAGCACCGTACGCAGGGAAGGGCGCGCCTGGGCGTTGGCCGTGGCCAGGGAAAAGGCGTTGGGTTCCGGGATGCCCGCTTTCAGAGCCTGGTCAAACCAGGTTTGGAATTGTTCAAAGGGATTGGCCGCCAGATCTTTCCTGTGCAGCTGGCCCTTGAGGTATTCTTCTCTGAAATTGGACAGGTCCATGATATGGGAAAAGTGATGGTTTTATTCCACGCTGAAATCCAGCCCCAGGTCCAGGGACGGAGCGGAGTGGGTGACATAGCCCACAGAGACGAAATCCACGCCGGATTCCGCAATGGCCGCCACCGTGTCCAGGTTGACGCCGCCGCTGGCTTCCAAGAGGGGGGTGGAGCGGTCCCCGCGCAGGGCGACGGCCTTCCTGAGCGTTTCCGGCGTCATGTTGTCCAGCAGAATGTGGTCCACGCCTTCCAGCTTGAGGAAGGATTCCACCTGTTCCAGGGTATCCGCTTCCAGCTGGATTTCCACGCCGGGCTTTTCCGCGCGGAGGGTATTGATGCACTTTTGAAGATGTTCCGTATTGCCGTCCGTCATCAGGTGGTTGTCCTTCACCATGGCCCGGTCGTAAAGTCCCATGCGGTGGTTGGTGCCCCCGCCGTGGGCCACGGCGGCCTTTTCCAGAAGGCGGTAGCCGGGAGTGGTCTTGCGGGTGTCCAGAATGCGGGCGCTGGTGTGGGAAACGGCCTTTACGTACTTCCGGGTGAGGGAAGCCACGCCGGAAAGGCGCTGGATGAAATTCAGGGCCGTGCGTTCCGCACCCAGAATGGAGCGGGCGGACCCTTCGATGAGCATGACCACGGCGCCGGGCGCCACGGCCTCCCCGTCGTGCAGGTACACTTCCACTTTCAGGGTGGGGTCCACCTTGCGGAATACTTCCGCCGCCACATTGACGCCGGACAGAACGCCCTTCTTGCGGGGCGTCAGGATGGCCCTGGCCGTCAGGTGCTCGGGAACGAAGTAGGTGGAGGTCACGTCGCCGGGGCCGAAGTCCTCGGCCAGCGCCATGTCGATCAGCGCGGCGACGTTGTCGGATACGTTTTCTGCGGGCATGAACGGGAAAAGTTGCTTAATATTCGCGGTTGAGAAGGTAATTGGCTATTTCCACCAGGCGCGTACGGCGTTCTTCCGGGAAAATCATCAGGGCGTCCAGGGCGGCCTGGGTGCGGCACTTGGCCTCGGAACGGGCTCCTTCCAGGCCAATCAGGGCGGGGCAGGTGGATTTCTGGGAATCCACGTCTTTGCCCGCGGTTTTTCCGAGTTTTTCCGTGGAGGCGGTCAGGTCCAGAATGTCGTCGATCACCTGGAAAGCCAGGCCCAGGTTGTAGCCGAAGTCCGTGACGGCTTCCAGCTGGGCTTCCGTAGCGTCGGCGGACATGGCTCCAAAGCGGAGGGCGGTGGTTACCAGGGCCGCCGTCTTCCCTTCGTATACGGCGCGCACTTCCGGCTCGGAAAGCTTCTTGTGCTCTCCTTCCAGGTCCAGTACCTGACCGCCGATGAGCATCTTGCTGCCGCCGGTAGCCGCTAGTTCCGCCACATAGTCCCGGACGGTGTAGTGCTCCGTATCGTCCACCTGGGCGATGACGGCAAAGGCTTCCGTCAGCAAGGCGTCTCCGGCCAGGATGGCGATGCCTTCCCCGAAGGCCTTGTGGCTGGTGGGCTTGCCCCGGCGCAGGTCGTCGTTGTCCATGGCGGGCAGGTCGTCGTGAATGAGGGAATACGTGTGCATCATTTCCACCGCGCAGGCGGGGATCAGGGCGTTGACGGCCAGGCCGCCGCAGGCTTCCGCCGCGGCCAGGCAAAGCACGGGGCGCATTCTCTTGCCACCCGCAAACATGCTGTAGCGCATGGCCTTGTGGATGGTTTCGGGGCTTTCGTCCTCGGCAGGAAGGAGTCTGTCCAGCGCCGCGTCGATCAGGGCGCACTGCTCGGTAATGTAATCTTTCAGCGATTGTTCACACATGGCGTTATAAAATGGGTGCGGGGTAGGATTTGTCTTGATTCAGCGGTTGATTAAAAGTTCTGCGATCTGCACGGCGTTCAGGGCCGCGCCTTTACGCACCTGGTCGCCTACAACCCACAGGGTCAGTGCGTTGTCGATGGCCATGTCCCGGCGCATGCGGCCCACGTAGCAGGTGTCGCCGTTGGTGCTGTCCAGGGGAGTGGGCCACAGGCCTTCCGCGGGATTGTCCATCAGGGCCACGCCGGGTTTGCCTTCGTAGGCCTGGCGGGCCTTTTCCAGGTCCACGGGCTGTTCAAACTGGGCGGTGACGGAGATGGAATGGGAGCGGTACACGGGAACGCGGACACAGGTGCACGTCACCTTGAGTTCCGGCAGGGAAAGGATTTTGCGGCCTTCATTGAGCATCTTCAGCTCTTCCTTGGTGTAGCCGGTGTCCGTAAAGGAGTCGATCTGCGGCAGCAGGTTGAAGGCAATCTGGTGCGGATAAACATTCTTGACCACGGGGTGGCCGTCCACCACGGCGCGCACTTGGGATTCCAGTTCCGTGATGCCATGCTGCCCGCTGCCGGAAACCGCCTGGTAGCTGGAAGCGATGACGGTTTTCAGCCCGAACTGTTGGTGCAGGGGGAACAGGGCCATCAGCGTGATGATGGTGGTGCAGTTCGGATTGGCGATGATGTTGCGGGGATGATTGAACGCGGCTTCCGGATTGATTTCCGGCACGACGAGGGGAACGTCCGGGTCCTGGCGGAACGCGGAAGAATTGTCGATAACCACGCAGCCTGCCGCCGCCGCAACGGGGGCGAACTTCAGGGAAATGCCGCCGCCCGCGCTGAACAGGGCAATGTCCACGCCTTCAAAGGACTTCTCCGTCAATTCTTCCACAGTCAGCATTTCCCCGCGGAAGGCTACCTGTTTGCCCGCGGAACGGGCGGAGGCCAGAAGCTTCAGGGAGCCGGCGGGAAAGTTGCGGGTTTCCAGGCAGGACAGGATCTCGACGCCCACCGCTCCGGTGGCGCCAACGATGGCAACATGGGGTGCTTGGTTCATGATTGTGTCAGAAAATGGCGGAATCCGTTCCGCATGCGGACTATTGTAAGGGTTTTGGGAGAGGAAAGCAATACGGGATCAGGTGGCAGGAAACTCCATCCGGAACCGTAAAATTAAAAAATCCTGTTAACTGTTAATTATTAACTATTAACTCTACTTAACCCACTTGCCCGCGCCTTCTGGCAGGCGTCCGTTGGAAACGGGAGCGTAGCGGGTGGATTCCATATTGCCCCAGAGGGGAACGCCCACGAGACGCTTCCACCAGCCGGACATGCTGGCCCCCGTGTAGCAGCCGAAGCTGCGGCAGTCGGACTGCGGGGAGAAAATATCCCGGCGGATGCGGTTCAAGTCCGTTTCATGAATCCATTCCGTGGAAACGGCCATGATATTGTTGCCGTAATCCAGCATCCAGGCGAAGCAGTTGGAATGGCCGAAGTAGTAGAAGGATTCCACCTTGTCCCCCTGGAAGCGGGGAGAGGAATTCAGGGCGCGGATGGCCTGGTCCGCGGTGTTCACCCAGACAAGCTTGGTTTTGTATTTGGCGGCCAGGTCGGAAATCCACTTCGTGTAGGGTTTTCCGTCCTCCTTGCCGCGCGTTATATAACCCGGACGGTATACGATCCACGTGATTCTGGCGCCGGGGTCCGCCTGTTGGATCTGGGAGATGCGGACGGTGGACGCCCGGACGAAGTTGGCCCACCAGTTGTCGTGTCTGTCCGGCTGTATTCTCAGTCCTTCCCATTGTTTCAGGGCCGGACCGCCGCACATGACAACGTGGACGGCGCGGGACATTCCCGTACCGCCCAGCACCAGCGCCAGGGCAAGAAGAAGGCGTGAAAACATGTCCGCAACCCTACATTCGCTCTCCTTGCCTGTCAACCCGGAGGAACGTTTTTTCAGGGAACAGACACATATGGGTTCCCGTGGGATGATTTCCGCTTCCCTTTAACAATTCACCACATTCACGGCCAGGCCGCCCTGGGCCGTCTCCTTGTATTTGGACTGCATGTCCCGTCCCGTGTCCAGCATGGTGCGGATGACCTTGTCCAATGGAACAAAGTGCGCGCCGGTGCCTCCCATGGCGATGCGGGCGGCGTTGATGGCCTTGATAGCCGCAATGGCGTTGCGCTCAATGCAGGGAATCTGAACGAGTCCCGCAATCGGGTCGCAGGTAAGGCCCAGGTTGTGTTCCATGCCTATTTCCGCGGCGTTTTCCACCTGGTGGGGTGTGCCGCCCAAGTATTCCGCCAGGGCGGCCGCAGCCATGGAGCAGGCCACGCCCACTTCCCCCTGGCAGCCTACGTCCGCGCCGGAAATGGAGGCGTTTTTCTTGTAAAGGATGGCGATTCCCCCTGCGGTGAGCAGGAAGCGGTGAATGGCGTCCGGATACGGGGAAACGCAGAATTTGGTGGCGTAATTGAGCACGGCGGGAACGATGCCCGCCGCTCCGTTGGTGGGGGCGGTGACGATGCGGCCGCCCGCGGCGTTTTCCTCACTCACGGCAATGGCGTACAGATTGATCCAGTCCATGATGGAGAGAGGGTCTTTCAGGGCCGACTCCCCGTGGACGAGCAGGGACTTGCGCAGGGTCTTGGTGCGCCGCGGCACTTGCAGTACGCCGGGCAGGTTGCCGCGCGCGCTCATGCCGCTGGCGATGGACTGCTTCATCGTTGTCCAGATCAGGTCCAGCCGTTCGCGCACGTCGCGTTCCGGAAGAAGGGCGCATTCATTGGCCATCACGATGGAGGAAAGGGGGCAATGGCGTTCGTCCGCCATGCGCAGCAGTTCCTCTGCGGATTCGTAGGGCACGGGGAACGGCTCCCGGTCCGGTTCCGCCGGATGCAGCAGTTCCTGCTCCGAGGCGACGAAGCCGCCGCCCGTGGAATAAAATACGGCGTCTTCCACCGGGGCGCCGTCTTTGCCGACGGCTGTGAAAAGCATCCCGTTCGGGTGGAGCTTCAGGGGCTGGTAATGGGAAAGGTCCAGGTCGCGGGAGGGGGAAAAGCGGACAGTCTTGTCTTCCGTAACGGACAGGGTTTCCTGCTGGTGAAGGCGAGCTATCATTCCGGGAATGTCGCGCGGCACGACGGTCTGGGGTTCTTCCCCCAGCAGGCCCAGCATGATGGCGGTGTCCGTGCCGTGGCCGTGCCCGGTGGCGGCCAGGGAGCCGTAGCATTCGCAGCGGATGCCCTCTATTTCCGGCAGGTGGGGGGAGGAGCGCAATTGTTCCAGAAAACGGTGCGCCGCCCGCATGGGGCCTACCGTGTGGGAGGAGGAGGGGCCTATCCCGATGCTGAAAAGCTCAAAAATGCTGTAGTGGTGCATGTCCGTTTCTTCCCGTGACGGAGAAGGGCCGGAATTCCCGCGGGAACCCGGCCCTTTCCGGAAGATTGTTTCCTTACACGCCCAGCAAGTAGCGTTCCGCCTCAATGGCGGCGGCGCAGCCCATGCCGGCGGAGGAAATGGCCTGTCGGTAGTGGGGGTCCGCCACGTCGCCCGCGGCGAAAAGGCCCGGCGTCCTGGTGGTCATGAGGCCGGGATCCCGGACGATGTAGCCGGACTGGTCCCGGTCTACCAGATCACCCAGGAAGGAAGTGTTCGGCGTGTGGCCGATAGCCATGAACACGCATTTGACGGCCAGTTCCGTTTCCTCCCCGGTGACGAGATTCTTCAGCATCACGGCTTCCAGTTCTCCCTTGTCGTCCGTCTTGTAAGCCGCGATGGTGGAATTCCAGACCGGGAAAATCTTCTCGTTTGCCAGCGTGCGTTCCGCCATGATTTTGGAGGCCCGGAGGGTATCGCGGCGGTGGATCAGGTAAACCCTGGAGGCGAAGCGGGTCAGGAACGCGGCCTCTTCGCATGCGCTGTCTCCTCCGCCAACCACGCAGACGGGAACGTCCCGGTAAAAGGCGCCGTCGCAGGTGGCGCAGGCCGTCAGCCCGTGGCCTATCAGCCCTTCTTCCCCCGGAATGCCCAGATAGCGGGCGGATGCCCCGGTAGCGACGATGATGCTGCGGGCTTCGTAATTCTGGCCGCTGGTCTTGACGGTGAACAGTCCGGTGGCTTCATCCCTGATGACGCTCTTTACGTCTTCATAGGCAAAGCGGGTACCGAACTTTTCCGCCTGCTGCTGCATCAGGAACATGAGGTCCGGCCCCATGATGCCGTCCGGAAAGCCGGGGAAATTCTCTACTTCCGTGGTGGTAGTTAACTGCCCTCCTATCTGGGAGCCCGTGATCAGGAGGGGGGAGAGATTGGCCCTGGCGGTGTAGATGGCCGCGGTGTAGCCCGCGCAGCCCGCGCCGATGATAATGACTTGTTCGCTCATAGTGTGTGCAAGTGTTCGCAAGGAATGATAGGGGCCGGCGTGCCGTTTTGCGAGTAGATTTTGCGCTATGCCGCACCAGGGGATTTATCGGCGCCCTTCCGGTTTTTTCCCGGCGTCGGCCGGGGCGGCAAAAAGCCGTTTGCAGGTATCACGGGCAACGGTTTGCAGTGTTTTGGCCCTGGCCTGCGGGACATTGCACAGCCGGACTCCTTTCAGTGTCAGTTTTCCCGGCAACCCCACCGGGGACTTGCCGAACAGGGTGCAGTACATCACGCATGCCGTCAGGTAGCTTCCCTGTTCGGAAGGGTGCTGTCCGTCCTCCAGATAAAGCTTGATGTCCGGATGGAGTTTGGCGCAATTCTCCCAGGCAATGCCCACGGGGGCCAGGGCGGTTTTCTCCCGCCGGGCGAGCTTCAGATAAGTATCCCGCAGGGCCTGCTGTTCTCCCTTGTCGGGAGCGTTGGAAGAGCCTTTCCTTCCCCATGTCAGGAACAGCACGGGAGTGCCGTTTCCGGACCGGACCTGCGAGCACAGCTCTTTTCCGAACTCCAGGGTTCGTTCCGGCGCAATGACAGGCGTGGCACTCTGATCCTGAAGGACAACGAAATTCCAGGAATTCCCCGTTAATTTCTTTCTGGCTTCTTCATCGTTCCAATGGGAACTGAAGGAAGCCGCCGGAGCCGCATGGATATGCACGTCCGCCTGGAGTCCCCTGATGTCAGCCATAGCCATGACCATGGCGGGCATCCGGTTGAAAAAGGTGTAACTGTTGCCTATGAAAAGGATTCTGGCTCCCTTGCACGCAGGGGTGCAAACAGGCCACGCTTCTTCAGGAACGGGAAGATTCTGCGCCTGAACGCAGAAGGTACAGCTGATCCACAATCCGAGGAGGAAGAGAAAGGTTTTCATGAGACTTTTATGTGGTTGAATGCCATACCGGATACAAGGCTAATCCCGTCGTTTTGGCAAGCCTCGGTAAAGGTACTCGGCTTGGGGAACCCTGCCGACGGTTCTGTCCAGCAGGGACGGAATCTCCCTGTCTTCGTACCCGGCCATGTGCAAATATTTTTTCACTTCCACAGCTTTGGCCGGGAAACATTTCATCAGTTCCCTGATGAATCCTGATTCCTGATTTTTAATGATGGATTGGATATCGTAGTTTCTTGAGCTTTGAGCACTTGTTTTGTTGAAAAGATCCGTGGCCTTGTCGGTGGATAATCCGGAAGCGTGGTCGATGATCATGTAGGTACAGATTTGCGTAGCTTCAAAAGCGTAATCCATCTGGCTGTGGAATTGCTTGAGGACCATGGCCGTAGCGGTTAGGTAAAAGCGAAGTGCTTCTTCCTTGCCCGGAAGTTTGACATTTTTGTCCGTTAGCGCTGCAAACGGAATGCTTCGGGACATGAATTCCTTCACTTTGTGATCAATGTTGTTGTAATTGGCGAGCCATTCGACGTTGCTGCTTTTATTGAGGTCGATGAATGGGGCCGTGGTAATCAGGTGGCACAGAAAAAGCCCGTCAGCCAGTTCTCTGAGAGTAACGTTTTTTTATGGTAGCGCCTGGCTTCTTTCAGCATTTTGTCGGCGGCCTGATAAAATGGAATGATGTCTCCGTCGTCGAGCAGTTTTTTGAGCTGGAGAAGCTCCGGACTTTGTTTATCCGTATTCCTGATGGCTGCGGGAAGGGATAGTTGGCTGTTTGGAGATGCGGAGCATGGGAGGAGGATGACCGGAGATAGAAAAAAGAGAGGGAAAAGAAGATATACAGTTTTCATGATGCTGAAATTGAGGCAATTATTGCTTTGATTTTGAATTGAAATGTTTTGCTTCATCTGCTGTGCTGCGCGTTACCGTGCAGCCGAACTTGGTAATGGTTACTTTGATGTTCTTTAATCCCTTGGTGGGTGCGTCATTGGCAGTTTCCGTGCCGTCATACTCAAAGGTAAATTCCTGCGGATATGGTTTTTGGCTGATTTTGCAGCAGTCCTTCTCATAGGCGCGTACATACCAGCCGCAGGCCCATGAGAAAGTTTATGGCAGCATCATTTCTTGTAAATCTTTCAAATGGATATCTTCTGCCCATTTCCATCCGATATTGTCATGACGGAAGCCATTGCGAACGTCGGGCCACATCAGCTTATTCCCCGGATTATGCGGAGGCTGGAAATTGGGAGGGTCTTCCGCTCTTTCAATGATGGGAACGTTGCTGAAGCTAACATTTAAGGGATGGAAAGCCAGAATAAGTCTAGTGGATGCTCCTGCTTTGTCTTTTTCTTTATCTTGAGGAAATTTTTCCACGCGTTCTCCTGAATGCTCCGCCTTAATTTGAGAGGGGACAAAGATGTCGAAAGTTAAAGAAGCTCTTTCTGGGATTTCGTCGTCCAAGCTTGTTTTGACACGAACATTCACCGTGGTGTTTTGGGTTATATCCTTATTAATTGTTAAGGTACTCTTATTTTCTTCTTTATCAGATTTTTCAATAGCCCCGAGATTCTCCGGCTCAAGAACCCATTCGATAGTCTCCATATCTACGTCGCCAAGCCGTTTGCCGGTTAAAGTCAGTTCCACTTCTTCTCCAATGCCGACTTCTGTTCGTTTTCTGTCGTCGTCTTCGTTTCCTCCTTCAATCAGGCATTTTGGAGAAACAGTTTTGGTTTTTGATTCGATTTGCAAGGAATTTTTATCTGTATTCGTAATTTCTTGGGCATGAAGGAATGCATTCATGCATCACAGAAAAATGGAAAATCGGATGATAAGGAAAAGAGTGGAGGTCATTGCAAAAGGAC
>JAJQCV010000062.1:0-1700 GCA_021202525.1 Akkermansiaceae bacterium
GGATTTGGACAGTCCGGAAACTTCAAGCAGAATGGGCTCTGTCATGGCTGTTATGGCTGTTGGGGGGGGGCTGAATTCCGGCGGCGGGGCCGGAGACGGTGATGCGGGTGTTTTCCCACTTGATGGAGTCCAGGGTGGGAATGGGGCCCAGTTCCCCTTCCGCGGATATCATTTCCGCGTGGAAATGGCCCGGCGGCGGTGTTTCAGAAGGTATTTTCTCACTCCGGACGGCTGTTTTCCTTTCTCCGGGCGGCAGGTTTGGAATGCGCCAGTATGTTCCGGAGGCGTCGCGGTAGATGAGATTGGACAGGGCGCCCGGGAAGGTGCTCTGCAGTACCGGCGCTCCGTCCGCCTGCGGCATGGAAATAACGGTAACGGACGCCCTGGTGGTGATGGGGCGCACCAGCTTGTGTTCAAGGGTGGACCGGCTGGTGAACCAGCCGCCGCTGCACAAGTTCCCCTCCCGGAAATAGTTTTCCAGTTTCTCCCGGGCGTATCCGTCTTCATGGAAGATTTGGAATTTTTCCTCTTCCAGACGGCTGCCCTGGAGGTGGACGTCTTCCGGGAGCGTGAATTCGTTGTTCGTCAGAATAAGGGTTTGGCAGACCTGGCTCTGGGTAATCAGTCCCGTGTGGTCCTGCGGATTAACCAGGATGTGCACGGCACGGCTGCCGCGTCCCCCCGTGCCGTCTCCGATCAGGATGACGGCCGCCAAAAGAATGGAAACACCCAGGGAAATGGCGGGAATCAGGATGAACAGGCGCTGCCGTTTGCCGACGGGCGCCCACCGCAGCAGGCAGACCGGACCCACCAATACGGCAAAGGCCACCAGAATGAGGCCGAGCAGGAAAGACGGCGTGGTGAAAAAGTAGGGAGAGGCGTCCGGCACCTTCGGATGAAGGCGCGTCTGGTAATATCCGTCAACTTTTACGGGAAAAATATCCTCGTTTTCAGTTTTCAGCGTGAGGAGTGCCGCTTCCTTTTCCTTGTCCGTCAGGCCTTCCAGGGAAGGTACGTGAAGAATAAGACCGCGGCCCAGAGGGGAGGCGGTGATGTTCCTCCCCCGGTCCCCGATGAGCCAGAGGCTTCCTCCCCCCCAGAACCCACTGGCGGAGGGCTTTCCTGTGGGGCTCGTCCAGGTAAGAATCGTATAGCTTTTCAGGAATGATGATGCAGTTCTGGGCTGCATACATGCGGTAGTCCGCCGGCCAGTCCATCAGGTCAAAGGTATTCACCTGCGCGTTGAAGGGACTGTCGGACAGTATATTCCATTCGGACGGCGTTTTTTCCTGAAGAACGGCGAAGAAGGGCGCGTCTTCGCTGGCGGCGAACAGGCTGATGGATTCATCCGCGGAATTCCGGTATAAGAGCTGGATGTCCGTCATGGACGGATAGATGACGGCCTGCCGCGTTTGTCCCGGAGGAACGGAGAAGGAATACCTCTGCCTGCTGTTGTCGTTCCATAAAGTCTGGAATTCAAGGGTATGGGTGTCTTTCCCGTTCGGGACGTTTTCTATCAGGACGCGGGCCGGGGAGATGGAATTGCGCGGGAATTTGTCGCAGGGGGAGCTTACTTCAATTCGGGGGGCTTTTTCCGCGCTTCCCGCAGGGGCCGCAAGGGCGGACGGCGGAAGCAGAAGAAAGGCGAAGAGCAGTCCACGGCGTTTCAGCAACTGGCGGAACATGGTTGAACAGGGGGT
>JAJQCV010000062.1:1710-12180 GCA_021202525.1 Akkermansiaceae bacterium
TATTAATCGATTTTAGCGGCGGCAAGGGAGTGTGGCAGGGGCGTGTCCTGGGCCGGGATTTCTTTCAGGAGCCGTTCCACGACGTCTCCGGGAGTCGCTCCTTCCAGCTTCGCCATGTGGTCCAACAGGATGCGGTGTTCCAGCACGGGACGGATGACGGCCTGCACGTCTTCAAAGGAGCAGAAGGGGCGTCCCTGGCGCAGGGCGCGCGCCTTGGCGGCGGCGGCCAGTCCCAGGGCGGCGCGGGGGCTGGCCCCGTATTTGACTCCGCGGGCCGCCTCCGATTCGCCGGGATGGGTGGCGTTGACGAGCCTCCCGATGTATCCGGCCACGGCATCCGGGATGGCGATCCGCCGGGCAAGTCCCATCAGGCGGAGAAGTTCCTCCGCGTCCAGCACGTGGGGAACGGCGGGTTCCACGCCCATTTCACGGTTGAGGGCGATGCGGGTCAGCACCTCCGCGGGATTTCTGCCTACGTTGATCTTGAACAGGAAGCGGTCAAGCTGGGCTTCCGGCAGGGGGTAGGTGCCTTCCAGTTCAATGGGGTTCTGGGTAGCCAGCACGAAGAAGGGCTCCGGAAGAGAATGGGACTGGCCCATGACGGTGACCTTCCTTTCCTGCATGGCTTCCAGCAGGGCGGACTGGGTTTTGGGGGAGGCCCGGTTGATTTCGTCCGCCAGCATGATGTTGGCGAATACGGGGCCTTCCTGGAAGACGAAGGATTTTCTCCCGTCCGTCTCCTGCAGGACGGGAGTGCCCGTGATGTCTCCGGGCAGCAGGTCCGGGGTGAACTGCACGCGCCTGGCCGTGATGTCCAGCGCCTTGGAAAGCCCCTTGACCAGTTCCGTTTTGCCCAGTCCGGGCAGGCCCTCCAGCAGGATGTGGCCGCGGGCCAGCACGCCGGTGAGGATAAGTTCAATGAGATCTTCCTTGCCGAACAGAACCTGGTTCATGGCGGAGGCCAGGGCGTCAAGCTTCTGCACGGCAGTGCGGAGCTCTTCCGGGGAGAGAGAGAAGTTGGTATTCATGGGGAACTGCCGGATGGCCCCGGCTTTTTGAAAGAAAGGGCCGGGAGAATTGTTAGAGTTCTGGATAATTTTATGCCATTCCCCCCGGCGTTCTGCAAGCAGAAAGAAGGCGGTACCTTTTAATTTTCAGGAATATGATGGAAGGGCCCCGTTCCGGTCGTGATAGTTTTTCCGGCAGTGAAGGGAAGAAAATTTTTCCAAAAACATGCCTTTCCGGCATTTTTGGCTGTAAATGGCTCCCCCATAATATATACACGGTCTCTGTGGAATTTTTACCCTCTCCGGACAGCAAACGTATTTATGTAGTGGACGCCTTGCGCGGCTTTGCCGTGATGGCGATCATGCTGCTGCATTTTTTGGAGCATTTCATTTATAATTCCTATCCCGTGGCCTCCTCCGCGGTGATGGAGGCAGCCAACCAGGAATTCAAGGAAGCTTTTTTCTTCCTGTTCGCTGGGAAGTCCTATACCATTTTCGCCCTGTTGTTCGGGTTCACTTTTGCCATCCAGTACCGCAACCAGGCCCGGAAGGGCCGGGACTTTGCGGGCAGGTTTGTCTGGCGCATGTGCCTGCTGGCCGTGTTCGCCTGCATGAATGCGGTGTTTTTTCCGGGGGGCGACGTGCTGTTGACTTTCTCCATCGCAGGGCTTCTGCTGGTGCCGTGCCGCCGTTTGAAAACCTCCACGCTGGTTATATTATCCCTGATTTTCCTGGCACAGCCCCTGGAGTGGGCTTATGCGGCGGCGCAGTGGGTGAGTCCCGGCTGAGCGCCGCCCTCCCTGTCCGTCGCGGAATCGTACGCTTCACTGAAAACGGCCGTGGATACGGGCAATTTCTGGCTGATGGCCTGGGAGAATCTGACGGTGGGGCAGTGGGCCAGCCTGGCCTGGGGTATTGAGGCCGGGCGCCTGATGCAGGCGCCGGGGCTGTTTTTACTGGGCTTCGTGCTGGGGCGGCAGGAATTCTTTTTGCAGAGTGACCGGAACGCCGTGTTCTGGACCCGCGCCATGCTTCTTTCCCTGGCGGGGACCGTAACGTTTTATGTGGTGATGGCCCTTCCGAGCCTGTCCGGCCCCCTGCACACTATCTTTACCATGTGGCACAACGTCTGCTTTACCGGCGTATGGGTGGCCGCCTTCGTTCTGCTGTACCGGCTGGAATATTTCAGGAAAGTAACGGTTCCCTTGCTGACCTACGGGCGCATGAGCCTGACCAACTACGTTTCCCAGTCCATGATCGGTTCCCTGATCTTTTTTCCGTATGCTCTGGGACTCGCTCCCTATTGCGGGTATCTGGCCAGTTTTGCAATCGGCTGCGTCGCCATGGCCGGACAGATATGGTTCTGCCGCTGGTGGTTGGAACGCCACCGCTATGGAGTGCTGGAAGGGCTGTGGCACCGGGCGACCTGGATGCACGCCGGAAAGGCGTCCGCGCCGGAAGCCCGGTAGGAGCGGGGATTTTCTCCGGTGCGGTCTTTATTCCGCCTGCACCCGGTCGTAAAAGACGATGGAGGCTTTTTGCAGCGTGTGCTGCCAGAGCTGGAACCCCACCTGGGCGGCCGGGGTGTCTTCCGCCACGGGCAGGGAATCCGTGTCCAGCGCGTACACCGTGACCAGGTACAGGTGCCATCCGTGGCCCGCGGGCGGGAAGCTGCCGCTGTACCCTGCAAAACCCGCGTCGTTGCGTATCTGGACGGCCTGTTCCGGCATCAGGCCCAGGGCGGGATCACCCGCGCCGGAGGGCAGTTCCCGGACGGAGGAAGGCAGGTTGACGGCCAGCCAGTGCCAGAAGCCGCTGCCCGTGGGCGCG
Source organism: Akkermansiaceae bacterium (assembly GCA_021202525.1). Lineage (GTDB taxonomy): Bacteria > Verrucomicrobiota > Verrucomicrobiia > Verrucomicrobiales > Akkermansiaceae > Akkermansia. Next base: position 4,548 of record JAJQCV010000062.1, read on the forward strand.
TCCGGGTCATGGATGGTGACGGCGAAGCTTTTTGCCCCTTCCGGAGGATTCGTCCAGGAAAGCTGCGGGGACCGGTTGCCGCCGCCCACGCTGAAATGCCGCTGGGGCTGCCGGACCACGCCGCCGAGGTCGTTGCTGTGAAGAGTAAATGTTGATGGCATGGGGGTGATGATCTTCTCTTTGGATGATTCGTTCAAAATGCGGCGGACCTTTCAGGGGACGCCGTTTCCGGGGGATTGCCCCCGCAGTGTGGATTCGGTCTTGCCGCGCATGGACCGTATCCACTTCTTCCTGATCTTGCCTTCCCGGTCATGCCCGGTCAAGCCGGGAATCCCGGAGGCGCCGCCCTCCTTTTCAAAGTCCGCCGGAAGAGACAGGGTATTTTCCGGTTCTTTTTCTTTCACCGTGATTGAGGAGGGTGGTCCGGCGCCGGGGCCGTAAAGTTTTTCCGGAGCTTTCTTTTCGGGATAACATGTGGTATGGCTCGGTGTGCATGGAAAAGAGCACGGACATAGGCGGTTTTTTCGGGCTGGAATTGCCGGAATACGGCAATTTCCCGCAATGGCATGCCGGACGGAGCGTGGCCGTGAATTCCGGGAGGCGGGCTCTGGAATACATTCTGCGCTGTCTGGGCGGCGTGCGCCGCATCTATGTCCCCTGGTACACATGCGCCACGATTCTGGAACCGATGGAATTGCTCCAGATTCCGTGTTCCTTTTACCGCATTGACGAGAGGCTGGAGCCGGAAAGCCTGCCCGTTCTGGAGGAGGGGGAGTATTTCCTGTACGCCAATTACTTCGGTATCAAGGAGGCATGCGTGGATATGCTGGCGGAGCGGTACGGGGGAAGGCTGATTGTGGACAATGCTCTGGCATTGTATTCTCCGCCGCGCCCCGGAACGGCGGCCCTGTACAGCCCGCGCAAATTTTCCGGCTTGCCGGACGGCGGCGTGGCCGTGATGGACTGCCCTTGCCTGGAACTGGAAGAGCGGGACGAGTCCCTCCCGCATGCCGCTTTCTTGCTGGAATGCGCGGCCTGCGGGCCGGAGGCGGCCTCTGGCGCATGCGAACGGAGTGAACGGCGTCTGAAGTCCGCCCCCCTGCGCCGCATGTCCCGTTTGACGGAACGCCTGATCAACGGCATTGATTATGAAAGCGCGCGGCACAGGAGAATGGAAAATTTCCTGTTCCTGCATGAACGCCTGGGGCATTTGAACAGGCTGTCTCCGGATGTAAACGCCATGTCCGTTCCGTGTTGCTATCCGTTCCGGACGGGATTGCCGGAATTGCGGGATGCGCTGATAGACGCGCATATTCTGATTCCCCTGCTGTGGCCGGAGGTTCTGGAATGGGCCCCGTTTGACGGAGAGGAACGGAAGCTGGCGCTGAACCTGCTGCCTCTGCCGGTGGACCAGCGCTGCGGCAGGGAGGAAATGGAACGGATTGCCCGGACGGTGGAGGATTTTTATTCCTGACAGAGTATCGTGAATTTGTTGGAAAATGGATAATAATGCGTTGACGATGCAAAAGGAATGTTCTAAATTTTTCACATGTCCAACTACCTTTCCTCTCTGGGCTATCCTTTCCGGGAACGGCCCATGGTTTTTATTTTCAGCGTGCTGATTGTCTGGGCGATGTACCTGGCCCTGTGGGCTCCCGTACTCGGCTGGATTGCCAATTTCTGTTTTCTGGGGCCCTTTATGTGTGCCTTCTGCATGAAAATGGTGAGGCAGTCCGCCATGGGCGATGAGGGCATCTGCCATTTTCCCGAGCTGGAGGGCTGGTTTGAGTCCCTTTTTCTGCCTTATGTGCGGACTCTTGTGTGCGCCGTCATTTCCTTTCTCCCCCTCTCCATTTACCTGCATGTGGTTGACTGGGAGCCGGACGCCCTTCCGGCGTGGTTTTTCATGATCGCGGGGGTTATCTATTTTCCGGGGATATTCATGAGAACGGCTCTCATGGACAGTTTTGACGGCCTTTCCCCCTCCGGCTGGTGGGATCTCGTCAGGAAGGCGCCCATGACTTATCTGGGGCTGGTTCTCGGTGTTTTGGCAGGGGTGGTGATTGTGGCGTACCTTCCTTCCGGAATATTGATGACTTTCCTCTCGCTGGCCGTGATTCTTTACATTACCTGTGTGCTGATGAACGCCTTCGGCCTGTTTCTGCTGAAGCATGAATTTGCGGAAGAGGAAGACGATGACGGCTTTTCCATTTCCAGTATGGATTGATGCCGGGACTCCGAACGGAAAGAAAATCCGGGAAGGTCCGGAGGCGTAAGAGCCTTTCTTTTCAAATTTCCCATTCCTCGGAGGGAATTCCGCATGGTACCGTCCGGGTGGATTTGCCGGCCATGCAGGCTGGGGAACGGTCCGCTGGGCTCAGGCCCATTTTAACGTGGATTTACGATTAAAATGGAGTACAGTATGGAACATTCATGAGTGCTTATTTTATAGTCATGATTTCCATGGATGAAGCGGTGGACCGTGCGCCGTACGATTCCTACATCGTCCTGGTGAAGCCGATTGTCGAACGTTTCGGCGGAGAATATCTGGTACGTACGGAGGTGATTGATTCGCTTTTGCCCGGAGAAAGGCCGGACCGGATGATCATCATCCGTTTTCCCGACCGGGAGAGGCTGGACGCATGCTTTGCCAGCGAAGACTACCGACGGATCATGGCGCTGCGCACGGAAACGGTGAGAACAAAGGCGTTTATTACCGAAGGCCTTTGCTAGGATGGAACGCGGGCATCCGTCATGCGGCAGCGTCATTAGTTGCGTTCTCTGCTGAACGGAGGACGGGAAGGGATATGTCTCATCAGCCAGCGGACGTCTGTTTCCGGCAGCGTTTCCGCCGGCGGAGTAGCTGGAGGGGAAATGTGCGGGGATGGCGTCTTTTTCCGGTAAAAGGTCATGAAAGTAGCCATCACGGGGTCCAGCGGATTCATAGGCAGCCATTTGTCCGAGCGCCTGGCGGTGCTGGGACATGAGGCGGTGCCGTTGTGGCGCTATTTGTTCACGCAGGACAGCCTGGATTGCCTGGTGCAGTCGCTGGCGGGATGCTCCGCCGTGGTCAATCTGGCGGGCGCTCCCCTGGACCGCCGCTGGACGGATGCCTACAAGCTGGAGCTGATGGACAGCCGGATCATGACCACGCGCAAGCTGGTGGAGGCTGTGAATCTTCTGAACGAACCTCCGGGAGTGATGATTTCCACGTCCGCCGTGGGGTATTACAGTCCGGAGGGGTGCCACGGCGAGCACGATGATCCGGCGGAGGGCTCTTTTCTGGCGGAGTTGTGCGAGGCCTGGGAAGCAGAGGCGGAGCGCGTGAACGATCACGTCCGCCTGGTCCGCACGCGGTTTGGCGTGGTGCTTTCCCCGGATGGCGGCGCGCTTCCCAAGATGATCATGCCGACCCGCTTCGGGGTGACGGTTTCCGTGGGGAAGCCGGATCACGCCTTTTCCTGGGTGGCGCTGGACGATCTGGTGAACGCGCTGGCGTTTATCCTGGGGCACGGGGATGTTTCCGGCCCGGTCAATGTGACGGCCCCCGAACGCACCACCAATGAGGAGTTTTACAAGGCCGTGGCGGAACATTTCCATACCAGGGCGTCCGTCCGGGTTCCGGATGCCGCCGTACGGCTGGTGATGGGGGAGGCGTCCCAGGTGGTTACCAGAGGCCAGTGCGCCGAGCCGGAGACCCTCCTGCGCGAAGGTTTTGAATTTCAATATCCCGATATCAGTACATTTTTCAATAAAGCATTTCCCGTCAAATTATGAGTGTGTTGCAGACCATTGTTACGTCCCTGTTCCACGGGCATTCCGTGAAAACCCCCGCCATGCCGGATTTCAATCTGGAACGTTATCTGGGCGAATGGCATGAGATAGCCCGTCTGGAGAATTGGTTTGAGAGCGGCTTGCGCAAGGTGTACGCCCGTTACGACCATGGAGAAGACGGTACCGTTTCCGTGACTAACGGCGGTTATGACGCCCGGACCGGAGAGCGGCGGGAAGTGCATGCCCGCGCCAGGGTGGCGGATGCCCCGAACCATTTGAAGGTGTACTTCGTGCCGGTCGTGTACGGACGGTATGAGGTGGCTTTTGTGGATGAGGATTACACCCGCGCCGTGGTGTCCGGCGGTTCCCTGAATTATTTGTGGCTGCTGGCCCGGAGTCCCGACGTGGAAGAAGAACATTTGGAACAGATGCTGCGCTGTGCGCGGGATATGGGATATGATACGTCCCGGTTGATTTATTCCCATGACTTCTGCCCGGCGGAGGCCGGAGTGGGCCAGTGCCGTTAACGGGTCTTCCGGGGCCGGGGCGTTTTTCTTTGGCAGGCGTTTTCCTGTCTTTCCCGTCTTTCCGGGTTGTCCGGAAGCCGTGGAATTTCCTCTCTGCACCGCTTTGGCCGGCGATCCCGGGCAGGAAAGCCGGGAACTTTAATTGCCGGAGCATGGAGCCGTGAGTTTACGGCAAGGCAATATTTCCACCGTATTCCTTCATAACCGGAATGCATTGGGTACCGGAAGCTTTTATCCCTGAAAGCGGGGTTTCCAGAAGGGAGACGCTTTATTTGGCGGCAGGGAGAAAAGTTCCTTTCTTCGCCTTTCGTGAGGGTTTTGCCAGCCGGGGACGCCGGACGCACAGGTTGAACGTGTCCGGGAAAGAGGCGGTTTTCAGGCTCAGGGGCATTTCCCTGTTTGATTTTTTTGCCTGTAACGCCCATGACCGGAGGACGGAGTTGCAGGCGGACGGTGCCTTGACGGGGAAGAGCCTGTAACATAAAAACGAAAAAATGCGCCGAATGCGCTTGCAATCGGAACGGAGAGGGTTATGTTGTCATTCATCCAAACATTGGATGTTTGGATGAATGACCTAAAGAAGGAGTAACAATGGATATTATTCATGACAACGCCGCTGATCTCAGCGCATTGAACGGCAAGACCGTTGCCGTTATCGGATATGGCGCGCAGGGCCGCGCCCAGGCACTTTGCATGCGTGACTCCGGTGTGAACGTGATTATCGGCGTTCGCCCCGGCAAGTCTTTTGACGCCGCCACCCAGGAAGGCTTCCAGGTGATGAGCGTGGCTGAAGCCGCCGAAAAGGCGGACATCATCCACATTCTTCTTCCGGATGAGAGCCACGGTTCCGTGTACGAAGCTGAAATCAAGCCCCACCTGAAGGCCGGCAAGACGCTTTGCTGCTCCCACGGCTTCGCCTATGTGTTCAACACCATTGTTCCCCCCGCGGATGTGGACGTGATCATGGTGGCCCCCAAGGGACCGGGCACGGAAGTGCGCCGCGTGTTTGAAGAAGGCTTTGGCTGCCCCGGCCTGATTGCCGTGCACCAGAATCCCTCCGGCAAGGCCCGCGACGTGGCCCTTGCGATGGCAAAGGCGGAAGGCCTGACCCGCGGCGGCGTGCTGGAATGCACGATGGCCCAGGAAACGTATGAAGACCTGTTCGGCGAACAGAACGTTCTTTGCGGCGGTCTGGTGGACCTGATGAAGTACGGCTTTGAAACGCTGACGGAAGCCGGTTATCCCCCGGAAATGGCCTATTTTGAGTGCGTGCATGAAGCCAAGCTGATCGTGGACCTGATTTACAACGGCGGCATCCAGAAGATGAATTCCGTGATTTCCAACACCGCCGAGTTCGGCGAGTACTACAACGGCCCGCAGATTCTGCCCGCCGACGTGAAGGAACGCATGAAGGAATCCCTGAAGCGCATTGAATCCGGCAAGTTCGCCAAGGACTGGCTGGAAGAAGCCGCCAAGGGCGCTCCCAATCTCAAGGCGAAGCGCGAAGCCCTGGGCCAGCACCCGGTGGAAATCGTGGGCGCCAAGATCCGCAGCCTGTTTGAAAGGAACTGAGGTTTCTTTTGATTTTTTCCACGGGCCGCTCCTCCGCACGGGACGGGGCGGCCCGGACAATCATCGGGCTTCCCCGCGGAAGCCCTTCTTTTTCTGGATATGGACAATTTTCTGCCGGCCGTCAATGTGGAAAACGCCAGGGTGTACCTGGGCGGCCAGGAAATCCTGCACAATATTTCCTGGCAGGTGCGGCGCGGGGAGCGCTGTTTTATTCTGGGCGCGAACGGAGCTGGAAAGACTACGCTGGTGAAGCTGCTGATGGGGTTTGCGTGGCCCCTGTTCGGCGCGAAGGTGCAGGTGCTGGGCAAGACGTTCGGGCACGTGAACCTGCTGGAGCTGCGCAAATCCATTGCGTGGGTGAGCCCGTTCATGCACAAGTGGCTGGAGGACGGGGCCTGGAACGGGCGCGACATGGTGCTTTCCGGGCCGGACGGAACGATCGGCCTCCTGCGCGAGCCGACGCCGGAAGAGGAGGAGAAGGCCGCCGGGATCATGAAGTCCCTGAAGGCGGAGCATTTGATGGACAGGCCCGTGGTGGCCATGTCTTCCGGAGAGCAGGTGAAAGTGCTCATCGCCCGTGCGCTGATGACGAATCCGGAGTTGATGATTCTGGACGAGCCGAGCGTTTACCTGGACCTGGCCGGACGCGAGTTTTTATTGAAGACCATTGAAGAACTGGCGGCCACGCGGCCGGACCTGACCATGATTTTCATCACCCAGCGCATTGAAGACATTCTGCCGGTGTTTGATTGCGGGATGATTCTGAAGTCCGGGGAGATCATGGCGCGTGGCAGCAGGGACGAGGTGCTGACGGAGGAGAATTTAAAGAACGCCTTTGACCTGGACATTCAGTTGATCAGGACGGACAAGGGGCGTCTCTGGACGGTGATTCGCTGAGATTCCCATGAAAAAAAGGAAAACAGATGGATTTGAAGAAGCCCGTAAGGCTGTCCCTTTCCCGGCAGGTCCTCAATGCCATGGAATCCATGATACGGTCCGGCCAATGGCAGGTGGGCGACCGCATTCCGGCGGAGCCGGAGCTGGCCCGCGCCTTTTCCGTGAGCCACAACACCATCCGGGAAGCCCTGCAATCCCTGATCCACATGGGAATGCTGGAAGCCCGGCCCGGGGACGGCACATACGTGATGGCCTCCGACCGTTTTGCCGTGGCGGTCAGCAACCGACTCCGGGAGTCGGAGCTGCCCCAGATTCTGGAAGCGCGTCTGGCGCTGGAAAAGGAGATTGCGCGCCTGGCCGCCGTGAAGAGGACGGAAGAGGACCTGGAGATTCTGGAGGCCGCATTGAAGGACTGCCATGCCAGGGTCAGGCCGGGCATTGAAGACGACATGCTGTTTCATGCCGCCGTGGCCCGGGCCACGCACAACCCGGTGCTTGCGGAACTGTACAATGTGATCATCCGCAACGTGCAGGAGAATCTGGAAAGCCTGCTTGAGGAAAAGCAGTACGATCCCGGAGCGATGAAGCTCCACGACGACCTCCTGGACGCCATCCGCGGCCGGAAGGCGGACGCCGCGGAGAACATTATTGTGAAAATCGTGGAGTTTGATACGGTCAGCATCGGCGGTCGATTCCTCGTTTAGGCATTTAGGATTTGGGCACTTCACGGCCCAAACAGAAGGCCCGTCCGGTTTCCGAACATCCCGGCGTCATTCGTATCACGGAAGACGCCTTTTTATTGGGGCCGGATATGACTGCTGAGATGGAGGAGGAAGGTGTTCATCCATTGGATAGAATCAATT
>JAJQCV010000131.1:0-10699 GCA_021202525.1 Akkermansiaceae bacterium
GTTTCCTTCCGGTGGCTCTCGCCTGAAGAGGTGTGATGAATGGAGTAAAGGAGGGTGAAGGTAACAGCGTTTGTCCAGAGGGAGTCCGCGGCACACACCGGGTTCTTTGCACGTCCCAGGTTTTTCTTGTCCGTAATTTGTGATTCCAGAAAGGAATAATGCCCTTTAACTGGGAAGTTCATGGCGGCTGCGGAAGCACAGTCCGACGAAGAACGTTGCCAGGGTGCCGATGGTGACGCGCCAGGGGAAGGTTATTTCCGGGATATGCTGTTCCCAGGAAGCCGGGAGAGGAATGAGTCCGGTCAGAACGGCTATGACGATGAAGCCTGCCGCCATGGCAAGGATGTTGCCGGTGTCGTTGCCCCTGGTGCGGGTGAGCATCCCCAGCAGGAAGATGCCGAGCAGGGACCCGTACGTGTAGCCGAAGATGCCGAGGGCAATTTGGATGATGCGTACTTCCGGATGATGCACTACGTACCAGGCCGTGACGGAACCCACAATAATGAGCAGCAGGGAAAATCCCACCGTGCCCCACCGCACGCACCGGAGCAGCTGGCGTTCCGTGGCTTCCGGCTTGAAGATGCCCTGGTACCAGTCCTTCGTGGCGGTGGTTGCCAGGGAATTGAGGGCTGTGGACAGGGAACCCATGGCGGTTGCAAGCAGTCCGGCAATAAGCAGACCGCGGACGCCGTCGGGCAGTTCATGAATGATGAAGTAGGGGAATACGTGCAATTTGGGCGTGTCTACGGGCAGGGCCGCTGGATTGTACTGGTAAAAGACATACAGGAGGATGCCCGTGAACAGGAAGAGAATGACGATGGGGAAGTCCATCAGGCCGGATACGATGACCGCGCGGGTTCCGGCCTTGCTGTTTTTGGCGGCCAGCATGCGCTGGACCATGTCCTGGTCCGTCCCGTGTGTAGCCATCGTGATGAACGTAGCGCCCAGAAACGCTGCCCATACCGTATATTCCTGTCCCAGAATGTGGGAGCACTGTTCCAGGAAGCTGAGCCCTTTTTCCGTTCCCCAGGAAAAGAATTTCCAGTCATCCCCTCCGTTCATGACGGCGGAAATGGAATTCCAGCCTCCGGGAATGTGGGAGAACAGAATCCAGAGGGCGGAGAGCATGGAGATGCCGAGTACCACTGCCTGAAGCACGTCCGTCCAGACGACGGCCTTCAGGCCGCCTATGGCCGTATAAATGGTGGTGGCAATGCTGATAAGGACCAGCGCGGCAATGTAGAGCAGGACTATTTGTTCGGAATCTGCCGGGGTATTGGTGATAAACTGGTAGGCAATGACGAGCAGAATGCCAGCAAAGTAAAGCCTGGTTCCGCTGGCCAGAACCCGGCTGATCAGGAATACCATGGAAGCGGTGCGGCGGGTCAGGAGGCCGAACCGTTTTTCCAGATATTCATAAATGGAGACTACCTTATATTCGTAATATGGTTTGAGGAAGAGCTTGCCAACGATAATGCGGCCCAGAATCGTGCCTATGCATAGCTGGGCATAGGTGAAGTTGCGGGTATGGTAGCCTTCCCCCGGTGCTCCCAGGAAAGTGGCCGCGCTGATTTCCGCAGCCAGGATGGAGGCCAGGATGGCCCACCAGGGCAGGGAACGGTTTCCCAGCGCATAATCCGCCAGGGTATTTTGTTTGCGGCCCGCGTAAATGCCAATGCCGAAGATGGACAGAAAGTAGATGGCTATGACGAGGGTGTCCGTAAACATGCCGGGAGAGGAAGGATTTTTCCGGAATTTCAGCTCCGGAAAAGTCCTTTCGGTCAGGGATGGGATCAGGAGCGGCTTTTATATTCCAGCGCCGCAGAGACCAGGCCGGAGAAGAGCGGATGGGCCCGGTTGGGTGCTGACTGGAATTCCGGATGGTACTGGCAGGCGATGAAGAAGGGATGGGTGGGGAGTTCCACTACCTCGACCAGCCCGTGCTCATCGTTAATGGCGCTGATGACCAGGCCGGTTTTTTCCAGATCTTCACGGTAGGCGGGGTTGAATTCGTAACGGTGGCGGTGGCGTTCGTTGACGTTGTCCTTGCCGTAAAGCTTGTGGGCCAGGGTTCCCGGCGTAATCAGCGCCTTGTAGGCGCCCAGGCGCATGGTGGCCCCCATGTTTTCAATGCCTTTCTGCTCTTCCTGAAGGCAGATGACGGGATGGGACGTAGCCTTGTTGAATTCCGTGGAGTTGGCGTCGTCCATGCCGCAAATGTGGCGCGCATATTCGATGACGGCCACCTGCATGCCCAGGCAGATGCCCATGAAGGGAATGCCCTTGGTGCGCGCATATTGTACGGCCTGTATTTTCCCTTCAATGCCCCGGTCGCCGAAGCCGCCGGGCACCAGAAGGCCATCCACGGAACCGATCAGGGCTTCCGCTCCCTTTTCTTCCAGTTCTTCCGCATCCACCCGCAGGATTTCCACGCGGGCGTCATTTTCCGCGCCGGCATGGGTAAAGGATTCATAAATGGATTTATAGGCATCCTGAAGGGCGATGTATTTGCCGACGACGGCGATTCTTACGGAATGGCTGGGGCTGACGACCCTGCCTACGTAGCGCTGCCAGTCCGCCAGATTCGGGGGGGGGACGTCCAGTCCCAGGCGTTTTGTCACGATGCGGTCGATCTTGTCCTGGCTGAGGTCCAGGGGGCATTCGTAAATGGTGTTTTTCACGTCACGGAACGCAATGACATTTTTGGCCTCCACGTTGCAGAACATGGCGATTTTGCGGCGTTCGTCCTCGCTCATGTCGTATTCCGTCCGGCAGATGATGACGTCGGGCTGAATGCCGATTTCCCGGAGTTTTGCGACGGACTGCTGCGTAGGCTTGGTTTTCATTTCCCCGGCCGCCTTGATGTAGGGAAGCAGGGTGACGTGGATGAAACAGACGTTGTCTCGGCCCACTTCCAGGGCAAATTGGCGGAGGGCTTCCAGGAAAATGTGGCCTTCCATGTCTCCTACCGTGCCTCCGATTTCCGTGATGATGATGTCCACGTCGGATTTTTCCGTCACTTCATAGAGCCTGTTCTTGATTTCATCCGTAACGTGGGGGATGTATTGGACCGTCTTGCCCAGGTAGTCGCCGCGGCGTTCCTTTCTCAATACGTTTTCAAAGACCTGCCCGGAGGTAAGGTTGTTAAGGCGGGAAAGGCTGCAATGGACGAAGCGTTCATAGTGCCCCAGGTCCAGGTCCGTTTCCGCCCCGTCATTCAGAACGTACACTTCTCCATGCTGGAACGGGCTCATGGTGCCCGGGTCCACGTTGAGGTAGGGGTCGAATTTCTGCAGGGTCACTTTCAGTCCGCAGCGTTCCAGCAGAGTGCCGATGGATGCGGCTGCCAAGCCCTTGCCCAGAGATGATACGACGCCGCCTGTGACGAAGATGTATTTCATGATAATGTCTGTTCCTAGTGTGTGTTTAATAAAATCTGTTCGACCTGTTCCGCCTGTTCCGGCGTATCCACTCCCACGCTGACATGGTCCGTCAGGATGACTCTGATTTTGGCCCCGTTTTCCAATGCACGCAATTGTTCCAGGGATTCCGTGAGTTCCAGGGGGGTAGGTTCCCAGCGGACATAGTTTTCAAGGAAGTCCCGGCGGTAGGCATAAATGCCAAGATGCCGGAGGGGCGGGGAAATGCGGGGATTGCGGGCGAAGGGGATGAGGGACCGGGAAAAATAAAGCGCATCTCCGCTGCCGGCAAGAACCACTTTTACAATATTGGGATTGCCCAGGTCTTCTTCTCTGTCAATGGGACAGGCGACCGTGGCCATGGGAAGGGCGGTATCTGCTGCCAGCACATCGGCCAGGCGGTCAATCAAGGCCGGATCAATGAGAGGCTCATCCCCCTGGATGTTGACAATGTGGGTGGCGGAAGGAAATGCCTGGACGGCTTCCGCCAGGCGGTCGCTGCCGCTGGGATGGTCCGGAGAGGTCATGATAGCTTTTGCTCCGAACGCCAGTGCGGCCTCAAGAATGCGTTCGTCATCCGTGGCGATGGCCATATCGTCCAGCCGGCTGCACCGGGAGACCCGCTCCCATACGTGTTGGACAAGTGGTTTTCCGGCAATGGGATGAAGAGGTTTGCCGGGGAATCTGGAGGAACCCCAGCGCGCAGGGATAAGGCCAATGATATGGTGGAGAGGGGCGGATGCCATGGAGAGGTTAAACGTTTCGGGACCTTATCAATTCCCCTCCGAATAGTCCAGCCTCAAGCAATGGAAGAAGACGGTTTTTCCAAAGAATGCAGCGGAATATTCAGCAGGGAATTCCGGAAGAGCTGGGGAGACCTGCTTTTTCTTCCTTCTGCTGTATCATGAGAGGAACATATTCCCTGTGCGTATAGAGGGGAACATACAATCCCTCCCGTATGGCGCAGCAGAATAGAACCTTGATGATTCCCAGTGAAATGATATCCAAAGGAATGGAGGTACTTTCCCCGTAAAGAAAGAGGAAACCCAGCGGGCGCGTAAAGTAAATGGCGGCAATGAATAAAATACCCAGCCTGTATTTGCTGTAACGGTAAATGCGGCAGACCTGCCATGCATAGATCATACCGATGAGAGAGATGATAAAATATAATGTGAGCCCTACATATCCAATTGTTTGAATAGTGGATATCGGGCCGCTGTGCCATACACCGTTCCAGGCGAAAGAATTTTGGGTGGTGTTGGTAAGGTGGTAGGCTTCTTCGTAAATGTTTGCCTTGATGATATTAATGTCACGTGAGAATCCGTCGCCAAATACTGGGTCCAGAATGAATCTTTCTCTATCATCCAAAGCCCACTCCCACATCTCCACCCTCCATTTGATGGAATCCTCCGCATCCCTTCTGGCGTGGGGGCTGACTTCCAAAAAGGAAATGGCGGACAGAGCCCGTTGTACGCTGAAGGGAAGTTCAAGCAAGGTTCCGGAGGAAGATAGGAGAATGAGTGCCGCAATTCCCAACGTGGGCATCATGATGATGACAAGCCAGCGTTTGTAAAGTATGGATACAATGAAGAATAGCAGCATGATGCTGGCAATGGCGGAGCGGAATCCGCTAATCAGGATGCCTAGGCATGACAGGGCTGCCAGAATCCCCCACCAGGGGCGTTTGATTATTTCCCATACCGAGTATTTCAGGATAAGCACTTGAAGAACCAGAATGGAAATGCTGCGGAAGGCTGTATTCCGTGTGTTTTCCTCTCCCCCCGGACCAGCAGTTTCCGCCATGTCTCCCGCAGATTCGGGGAAAATCAGGCTTTTCCCCGTTTGGGCCAGCGCAAAGAGCAGAATCAGGGCAATAGACCATTGGAGCACTTTTCCGATTTCATCACTGGTTGTTTTCAGTGAGGACAGGCAAAGATAGGCCAGCAGAGCCTGCAGGAACAGGATATATCCCTTGCCTCCGTAGTAATCTTGCAGAGCATTTAAACCCAGCCCAAAAGGGTGAGTCAGAAAGATATAGGCGACATGGAGGAAAAGAAGGGAAATAAAGAAGTCCAGCAGACGAATGGAGTTCCAGGTCAAGCTTGAACGCCTGAGCATGACATTCCATAAATAAAAAGGCAGGACGATGGCATAGGCGAATAAGGGAGCATAGGAACTAATTGATGAAAAAGGGATAAAAAGAGGCGGTACAAGTATCCAGAGATACCATACTTTTTCTTTCATCAAGTAGAGTCCCGCCAGGGCGAACGGGGCTATAGCCAGGGCAATGGAAATCGGGTCTCCGTCTGCGGATATGAGACCGCCGACGATGGCGAGAAGAATGGCAATGACCGAAATCAGTGTAATCTTGAATAAATCGCCATTCATAACACGGTCTGAAATTCTGTACGGGACAAACCGGCAGCAGAAAAGAGAGGGATGGTGGAGTATAGGGGATTCGAACCCCTGACCTTCTCATTGCGAACGAGACGCTCTACCAACTGAGCTAATACCCCCCCTAGGAAATACCGGGGGTACACTACCCGACATCCTCGTGGAGATCAAGCTTAATTCAATAAGGAGAGGCAATTTTTCCCTGATGAGCCTTGTGTCAAAACAAAGAGTATGAAAACCGGAGCAGAAGGTCCTATGCAGACTGTTCTATTTTCCTGCGGTGAAGCAAGTTGGATATCTCTAGAATGGGCTGTTATGCATGTAAGGCATGCTTCAGCATTGTTGCCGATGGTATCATTTTTGTTCTATTTTTTGAGATTTGGTCAAAATAATATTAAAATCGGGACAGATTCCTCGTGATGCAAAGCGTGCAGGAATTATATTTTTACAGGAAGAATGCCCTTCCTTCGGCTTTTAACCAAGAAAGTGCTTTTCCCTGGTGACGGAGTCATGCCGCAAATGGATGGAGCAGGAAAAGGACGTTTCCTTCCTGATGGAAGAGGAAACCTACTGTGGCGGAATCATCCGGTTTTTCCGGAATTCCGGCATGGCTTTAATGCCTTTGCTTGTTTTTGATGCGGTTTTTAAGATGGGCTTCTTCAAAGAGACCATCCATGTACAGTCCTGTGGCCTGCGCCCTTCTGAGACTTTGGGCTGCATTTCTCAAAGAGGGCAGAGCTTCCTCATAGGATGGAACGCGCCCTTTCTTCAAGGGGGAGGCTTCCATGATGTGCCATCCCCATTTGCTTTTGACGAGCACAGGCGTGTTGTCAGGCAGGGAGGCAATGTCCAGATCCAGGGTTTCCGCAGTACGGGCCGGGTTGATCCAGCCCAGGGAGCCTCCGGCGGAAGCCGTGCGTTCATCTTCGCTGGTGCTTTTGGCAAGCCGTTCAAAGGATTCTCCGGCCCGCAGGCGCACCAACAGGGCTTCCGCCGCCTGCTTGACCTGATTGTCGTCCTTGTGCAGGGTGGAGAGGAAAATGTGCCTGGCCTGCCGCAGATCCGGCGTTTTAAGCCTGTCCTTGATCAGATTGTAGTAGATTTTCAATTCTTCGTCGGTAGGGTCCGCAACCTTGATGGTAGCGCGGTAAAGCTGCTCCGTCTGCTTGAGGCGGGCGGCAATTTTCTGCCGGAGCTGCTCCTCCGTGAGTTTCTGGCCGTGGAGCATTTCCAGATATTTCTCCCTGCCGCCGTCAAAGCGGGACTGGATTTGCTTTTCCGCCTGGGCGGCTTCCGCGTTGCGGTTGGGGAGCTGCAAATCGTTGACCCGGGTTTTCAGACGCAGGAGGGAAGAACTGATGAGGTCATATCTGGCACGGGGGGCCAGATCCTTCTGCACATCCAGTTCATGGGTGAGCGTCATGTCGTCTCCCATGTCCAGCACGGCGGGCTGGCGCAGGATGCCCAGCTCCGCAATTCTCCTGTTCAGCTGGTTGGCGGTAAGCGGTTCTCCGTAAACTTCCGCAATGCGCTCGGAATTGTCTCCGGGCGGCCCCGGCATGGGTTTCAGGTAGGCATCCATCCTGCCCGCCAGGAAGCCGTGCCAAATGAACAAGTCCCCCACCAGATAGAGCAGGAACGCTCCATAGATCACGAGCTTGAACGTGAATTTTCCGGTGGGGGACATAAGAGGGTGCAGGATAAGACGGGGGCCTAGTTTCCGCCGCCGGAATCCGCCAGGCGGGCCGACTCGGGGGGCAGGAAGTTACGGAACCTCTTCTTTTCAATGCTCTTCATGTAGGCTTCTTCCGGGGAAACGATGCCCTGTTGGAGCTTTTGCCAGATGGCGTCGTCCATGAACTGCATCCCCATGGATTTGCCGCCGACGATGACGTCCGGAATTTTTTGCGTGGCGCCTTCGCGGATGATGGCGCCCACGGCGGGAGTGGCAAAGAGGATTTCATTGACGGCCACGCGTCCCGGCTTGTCACAGCGCTTCATCAGGAGCTGGGCCACGACGCCGCGGAGGGAGCCCGCAAGCATGGTGCGCACCTGTGACTGCTGGTCGGAGGGGAAGACGTCAATGATACGGTCAATGGTCTTGCTGGCGTTGTTGGTGTGCAGGGTTCCGAAGACCAGAAGGCCGGTTTCCGCGGCGGTAAGAGCCAGGGAGATGGTTTCCAGGTCGCGCATTTCACCCACGAGCACGATGTCGGAGTCTTCACGGAGGGAAGCCCGCAAGCCGTCCGCGAAGGAAGGCGTCTGCAGGGGAACTTCTCTCTGGGTGACGATGGATTTTTTATTAGGGTGGACGAATTCGATAGGTTCCTCCACCGTGATGATGTGGCGTGCCTGGTTGCTGTTGATGTAGTCGATGATGGCGGCCAGCGTGGTGGATTTACCGGAACCGGTAGGCCCGGTAACGAGCACCAGCCCGGACCTCATGTGGGCGAATTCCTTGACAACCGTTGGAACGCCCAGCTCTTCCAGCGTAGCGATTTTTGTGGGAATGAGGCGGAAGACGGCGCCCAGTCCCTGCTGCTGCTTGAAGTAGTTGCAGCGGAAGCGGGAAGTTTCGTCCATTTCATAGGCAAAGTCCAGGTCGCCTTCTTCCAGGTATTTCTGGAATGCCTGCGGATCACAGATTTCCGAGAGCAGGGTCTTGAATGCCTGGCCCTCCAGATTCTCGTCGGAGATAGCGGAAATGGTGCCGTTGACACGGATTTTGGGGGGCTGGCCTTCGCTGAGGTGAAGGTCGGAGCCTCCGGATTCTACGAGATATTTGAAGTATTGGTCGATAACAGCCATAACAGGAATGTGTCGAAGTTAAAAGGTTACTTGATGCCCAGGAAGGCTTTCATGATGGTTTTGTCTTCCGAGCGGAAGAGGCAGTCGTCTGCGGTGATGAGCCCCGCCTGGTAAAGGGCTCTGAGTGAGTCGTCCATCAGAATCATGCCCTGGGCCTTTCCTGTCTGGATGCAGCCGGGAATCATGAAGGTCTTGCCTTCGCGGATGCAGTTGGCAATGGCGGGCGTGTTGACGAGCATTTCAATGGCAAGGGCACGGCCGTTGCCATCCGCCCTGGGAACGAGCTGCTGGGAAATGATGCCGCGCAGGGATTCACTAACCATGATACGGATCTGGTCGCGCTGTTCCACCGGGAAGACGTCCAGCACGCGGTCCACCGTGCGGGCTGCGGACCCCGTATGCAGCGTACCCAGCACCAGGTGGCCCGTTTCCGCGGCGGTGAGGGCCAGGGAAATGGTTTCCAGGTCGCGCATTTCACCCACCATGATGACGTCCGGGTCTTCACGGAGCGCACCACGCAGGGCTCGTGCGAAGGATTCCGTGTGCTTGTGCACTTCACGCTGGTTGACGTGGCAGTTCTTGGAGGGAATGATGTATTCGATGGGGTCTTCAAGCGTGATGATGTGGTCGTGGCGGTCCTGGTTGATGAAGTCCACGATGGAGGCCAGCGTGGTTGATTTACCGGAACCCACGGAGCCCGTCACCAGAATGAGGCCGTTGGTGTAGCGGGTCAGGGGCACCACATAGTCTGTCGGCAGTCCGATTTCCTCCATGGTGCGGACTTTCGTGTTGATGATACGGAAGCAGATGTCGTAGCCCAGGCGCTGCTTGACGACGGAGGCGCGGTAGCGGCCGAAGTCGTTGGCATACGCAAAGTCCACGTCGCCGCGCTGCTGGAGGCGGTTCCATTCGGGCTCCTCCAGGAATCCCCGGGCCAGGATTTCCGTATCCTTGGGGGTGAGGTTGGGGGCTTCTTCCCAAATGGGCAGAAGCTGGCCGAACCGGCGCCAGATGGGGCGGCTGTTGACGGCAAGGTGGATATCGGAACAGTCAAAGTCCTGTCCAAGCTTAAGATATCCGTCGACGTGGGGCAAAATGTATTCGCTCATGTTTTGAATGCAGCAAACTGATAAAGCTACATACTAGCGGAAAGGGACCTTTTTTGACCAGCAAAAAATAAAAAGTGCTCCACTTTCGGAATCGCCGTAGAAATGGCGTTTTTTCCTTGCCTGGCAGGGAGTCGTCAATGGCTCCGGAATTTGAACAGGCTGAGGAATTTTTTGTTGGCCAAGTCAAACCCCAGCTTTTTCAGAGAGGGGAAGGCCAGGGTAATCAGGATTTCAATGATGAACCTGAACAGGGATGAATTGACCAGTCTTCCGGACAGGCGCGGACGAGCCGGAGCCTGCCGGTTCTTTTTTCCCGTGAGCGTTTTGATGAGCAGAATGCCTCCCACCGTGCCGACGATGGAGCCGATCACGGGAATGGACATGGCCCTTTTTTTCAGCTGCCGGAGATGGTCCGCCTGATGCTGCACCTTCTGGGTGAAAGCGTCGGTCTCGTTGACGATGTCCAGCCGGGAGGTGGCCACCTGCATCAGGAGTTCGAGCTTTTTTTGAGAGCCATTTGCAGACATGATAAATCCGTTTTAAGTTCTTCCGCCGTAGCGGGGGCGATGGGAGTGACGCGGATGCGGCTGAACATGGCCAGAGCAATGGCGGCAACCAGAATGTGGAACCCGGCCGTCACGGCAAGCCCTGCGATGATGTTCCAGTAATAGGCCATGATCATGGTCAGCAGGCACCACACGAAAAGATAGCCGAAGAGGGCCATGAAGGCGGCCAGCAGGAGCAGGGCCATTTTTTGGCCCAGCCGTTTGGACGCTTCTTCCAGCTCCAGCTTGAGCAGGCCGTACAGCGCTTCCAGATGGGAGAGCGCGGCCGCACCGGCTTCCCGGAGGGAACGCGCCATGGCCATCCCTTCCTCCTTTTCCTCCATGACGGGGGTGACGAAGGTGCGTTTAAATTTATCGATCAGACCCATGGCGCAGATTGGACAGGGGGGGAAAGCGCCATGCG
>JAJQCV010000131.1:10709-48068 GCA_021202525.1 Akkermansiaceae bacterium
TGCGGCGCGGGGGTGGCTTTCGTGGTTCTTTTAAAATCATCACCCCCCCCCTCCGGCGCCGTGCGGCGGGGGGGCACCCGCCGGGGGGGGGGGGCCCCGGGGCCCCGGGACAGGTTAACGACGGCGGATGAGGAGTCCGATCAGAAGACCCACGCCCATGGCGATCAGCATGGACTGGGTGGGCTTTTCTTTCACGTATTCTTCACTGGCTTCATGAAGATGCTTGGCCTTGTCGCGGATGACCACTCCCTTTTCCTGGGCGTAATCGCGGATGGTGCCCGCCTGTTCCGTGGCAGCCTTGCGGATTTGGTTTACTTTGGCCGCGGCGAAAGCCCGGGCCTGGTGAAATCTGGTAACGGCCATATCGCGGGCGGAGGGGCAGGAGCAGCTGGCATCCGTTGCTGTTACGGTCGGTTCAAGTTCGGTTTGGTTGTCTTGCATGATTGATTAGAGTGTTAAGGTTGAATTCCTGTTGAAAACATGTCGGCTTACATGTGTTCGCCTCTCACATTAGGGATTTTTAGCATTCTTCCCACTAATGGCAAGTGTGTAAAACGGCTTCATGCGGAATTGTGGGCCGCCGTCAGCGTCGGCTGCCGGAAAAACCTCCGCGCGGATCGGCCTTGATCTGGGGCTCGTTCGGGTTACGGTAGCGGAGAATGCCGTAATCCCTCAGATTGCGGATGAATTCCTGGGCGTTGGCGCGGAAGCGGGCGTCATAAAGAAGCAGGCCCAGGAATCCCTGGTTTTTGCGTGCATCCGCCGTAACGGAGGCAATATGTTCGGAAGCCTTGCGCAGGGCGGTGAGCGTGGAGGGAATTTCCTTGATGGCCGGGTCCAGTCCTTCCAGCTTGTCTTCCACTCCGTCAATGATCTTGCGGGCGTTCCGGATGGTTTCCTTCATGGCAGCCACGGACGTTCTGGTCTCTTCCATCAGGCCGGGGAGCTCCTTCCCCGTCTTGTCCATGTTTATCAGCACGCCCTTGACGTATTGGAGGTTCTCCTTGTCCAGAAGGCCTTCATTGATGATCTTGGTGGTCTGTGACAGGCCCTTGGCCGCCTCGCTGATGTTGATCAGGGCTTCGTCAATATTGCCGGAATTTTTTTCTATCCGTTTCAGGATGGCCAGGATTTCCTCACTGGCGACCACGGCATTGTTCTTGAGCTTGCTGATGTCGCTCTCCGCCTGCCCTATGATGGTTTCATGAGGCTGGATGTACTGGTCCGTGGGCGGGGAAGGGGGGACGATTTCAATGTACTTGTCTCCCAGAATATTCTGCATGTCTATGCGGAAGACGGAACCTACCTGGATTTTTACGCCGCGCTGGATGCTGGCCTCCACCATCACTTCATTGCCGGAAGGCAGAAGTTCCGGGGCTGTGGTGACCTTTCCCACGGAAACGCCGCCCAGACGTATCTGGGAATCCTTGATGAGACCCGCCGAGTCCTTGAAAATGATGTTGATGGGGTAAGTCTGTTCCTTGGTGGTTTTCAACCCTCCAAAGCCCAGAATGACACCCAGGATCATGAGTATTCCGGCAATCAGGAAAATGCCTACCCATGTTTCCGGTTTAAGTTTTTGCTTCATGTTGTGATGGCAGTTTTTCTATTGATTTCTTTCCCGTTCCGCGCGCTCCAGCAGAACCCGTTGAAAATTTTTATGCATTCCCGTCAGGGAGGCCCAGTCTTCCCCGGAATCCCCGTACAGGAACTTTTTCAGGACCGGATCTTCGGAGTGCAGCAATTCCTCCGGCGTGCCGGTCCAGTAAACCGTTCCCTCCCGGAGATAGACGATTTTGTCCGCAATGCGGATCACGCTGGGCATGTCATGGGAGACGATGACGGTGGTAATGCCCTTGTCCTTGCAGATCTGGCGGATCAGGAAGCTGATGCTGTCCGTGACGATGGGGTCCAGCCCAGCCGTAGGTTCGTCGTACAGCAGGCATTCCGGCGTCATGACGATGGCCCTGGCCACGGCCACGCGCTTGATCATGCCTCCGGAAAGATTCGCGGGCATTTTTTCTTCCTGTCCTGAAAGGCCGACGGATTCCAGAGCCGCGGAAATCCGGGAATCCAGCTCTTCTTCATTTTTCATCCCGGCTTCCATCAGGGGAAAGGCCACGTTCTCCCCCACGCTGAGGGAGTCGAACAGGGCCCCCTGCTGGAACATGAATCCAATCTTGCTCCGGATTTCCCTTTTCACTTTTTCCGGAACATTGCTGATGCGCCTGCCGTCTATGTCCACATAGCCGTCCAGAGGGTCCATCAAGCCGTCCAAATGCTTTAAAATGACGCTTTTCCCGGCGCCGGAACCGCCGATCAGCGCCAGAAGCTCCCCCTTGTCCACGTCAAAGCTCACGCCTTTCAGCACCTCCTGGGCGCCGAAGCTTTGCTTGAGCTGGCTTACGCGAATGTATGGCTGCATGGCTTGGAATTAGAGGTTACCTCATGAATCCCATGGGAAAGATGGAGTTAAGGATCATGGTCAGGATGAAGTTGGCAATGAGCAGCGCCACGGAGGCATACACCATGGCCTGCATGGTGGACTTGCCCACTCCCACGGCCCCGTTTCTGGTATTCAGGCCTTCCCGGCAGGAAATGAGGGAAATGATGAGTCCGAAGACCAGCGCCTTGACCAGCGCCACGATGATGTCCCCCATGGCTACGAATTTGCTCATGAAGTGCATCCAGTACGCCTGGTCCACGTTGAAGGCCGTAATGCTGACGATGAAGGCGGAGACGATGCCCACCAGTACGGCTTCCATCATCAGGATGGGCATGGAAATGAGCATGGCCTGGATGCGGGGCTTCACCAGGTAATCTACGGGGTCCACGTTCATGGACTTAAGGGCGTCCACCTGTTCCGTCACCTTCATGGTGCCGATTTCCGCGGCCATGGCGGACCCCACGCGCCCCGCAAGCATCAGTCCGGTGATGACGGGCCCCAGCTCCCGGAACATGCCCACCGCGACGACGGCTCCCCCCATGGTTTCCATCCTCACCGTCTGAAGCTGGAACAGGGTCTGCGCCTCCAGCACGGCTCCCGTAAAGGCTCCTGTGATGATGACGACGGGCTGGGACTGCACGCCTATTTTCGCAATTTGCTCCACAAGGACGCGCATCCGGAACTTTCCGGTCCACATGCAGGCGCAAACCTGGTACAGCAGCAGTCCGATTGATCCCAGACGATCAACCAGGCCAATGGCGGTGCGGCCAACCATGGTGGCTACATAGAACTGCATGGACCCTACTAATCACTTATTCCATACGAAGAGCAAGCGCAATGTACGCCACAGGGTTAAAAGGGAATAGGCGTGCCCTAGTCCGCCATCTGATGGATTGCAGGTACTTCCGGCGTGCCGGGAATGGAACGCAGGAAGAGCCCGGGCGGCAGTTTTCTCCGGTCCCATTCGGTGGCGCGGGCCATTCTCTGCAACCTGCGTATTTCCAGTTCCCGGTCCGGCATGAGAGCCGCCAGGTGCGTGGCGGAAACATGCTCCCTGTGCAGCCGCATGAGCAGGCCGTCGCGGAGGGCCGCCTCCGGTGATGCCGTGATGAATTCAGGGAACAGGGCGGCCAGTTCGGATTCATACAAGTCTTTCAGCGGCATGAAATCCGCCGTACAGGCCGTCCGGATGGCGCGGAGGTCCGTCGTGATATCCGTTCCGTTCAGGGATGAAAGCAGGAGCGCCCCCCTCTTCATCCGCCAGTGCGCGGAGGCGGCATGCGGAAAGACAGCCTTCTTCCGCGGAACCGGGCTGCACTTCACTTATGGACGGCAGGCTGATGGTGCGGATGCCCAGTCCGGCGGCGAGATGTTCCGCACGGGCAATGTCCTTTTCCGGCGTGCCGGACAAACGGGGGATGAATCCCGTGACGGGGAGGGAGGGGAGTGATTTTTTCAACACATGGGCCAGCAGGCTTGAAGAAGCGTTCTCCAGCAGGTTCAGGCATGCGGAGCCGCAGCCCGCCTTCAGGCTGAAATCCGCCGTCCCCTTGCGGAGCGCATGCCGGGTTTGCCGGTCCGGGGCAGGGAGGGGGACGGTTCCGTCCGCTGGCGTTTCTCCCGGGATAACTGCCGCGTCCCGTTCAAAAAGCCGCAGCCTGGCGGCCAGCTCTCCCGTGCCGGACCACAGGGATGAAGCTCCTGGAAGCAGGAACGGCCCTTCCCCACCTGCCAGGCGCACGGTCGCCACCGGGAGGGATGTTTCCAGCGCCAGACGGCGGCTTTCCTCTTCGTCCTGCTCCAGTTGTCCCTCATGCCAGGGAGCCGCAGGCATGCGCAGAAGCAGGCACGGCTTGAAAGATGAGCATTCATTCTGTCCGCCCACGGGACGGACGGCAAATTCCCCGGATTCCTTTTCCCGGAACAGGCCTGCGGCCGGGACTGAGCTTTCCCCCTGACGTTGACCCGGAATGACGGCATCCTGGGGAAGGAGACGGCCTGAGCGGAGCAGATAAAGGCGGATGGCCCCGGCATCCGGGGCGCCAAGCAGAAGGGGAACTTCCGCTATTTCACGGGCCAGATATTCTAGGGCGGCCTGGTGCTGCGCCCGGAAGCCGCTGCGCAGGGCCAGTTCCCCCGTGTGCCTTCCCCCCAGGGCCAGGGGCGGGCAAATGACGATTTCCGCTCCCCGGTCCAGGCAGGTCCGGTACAGTTCCACGATGGCCCGGAGATTTCTGGGAAATTGGCCGGGAATGGTTTCCGGCTGGATCAGTCCTGTTCGCAGCATGGTCCGGCAGGCTAGCCCATTCCGCGGTTCCGGACAAGCCGGGATACCGTGAATTCCCCATAAAGGGGAATATTCCTGTGGAGTTTTTACAGCAAGGAGCTTGTCATGTCCGCGCTTCATGGTATGATCCGTCCCGATTGCCTGCCGTCCGTTGGCGGGGGCATCAGTCCGCAACTATTTATGAGGGAACAGTCAACACAGGGGCAGGAACCCGCTGCGCAGAACATCGTGCATTTATGGCGCGAATACCTCCGCCCTTACAAGTTAACCCTGGCGGGAGCCGTGCTCGGGGGCGTTATCGCCGCCCTTTCCAGCGGCTTCGGCATTCCGGCGATCCTGCAGTCGGTATTCTCCGTGATCTTTGACGGGGAACCGCTCCCTGTCTATGCGGAACGCATCATGCTACTGTTCGTGCGGCCTGAGGAACTGCCCTGGCTGACGGTCTGGGTGGCGGCAGCCCTGCTGCCCCTTGTCGTGGTGGTTCGCGGTCTTTCTTCCTTCGTCAATGTCTATTTGCTGTCCAAAATAGGGCTGGGCGTGCTGGAAACCATCCGGCTCAAGGTGTACAGGAAATTTCAGGACCTCTCCCTTTCCTTCCACGACCGCTGCCAGCGGGGGGGCCTGCTGAGCCGCCTGATGCAGGATACCCAGTTCCTCCAGGGCGGCCTGGTCCAGATCGCCAATGATCTGATCATCCAGCCCCTCACCCTGTTGGGTGCTTTGGGATTTCTGGTTTACAAGGCGTCCGTCAGCCAGCAGTTCCTGATTCTGCTGGCCAACATGCTCCTGGTGGGGGCTTGTGTGATCCCCATCCGCTATATCGGCAAAAAAATGCTTGTCCGCGCACGTACGGTGCAGGCCAGCCAGGGAGATCTTTCCTCCACGCTCCAGGAAAATTTTTCTTCCCAGCGGGATATCCGCGCCTTTGAACTGGAGGAGCAGCAGACAAACCTTTTTAAAAACAGAATACGCCGTTACATCCAGGCTTCCATCAGCGTGGTGCGGTGGCAGAGCCTGCTGACGCCCCTGATTGAATTCGTCAGCGCCGTTGCCATGGCCGCCACCCTCTTTGTCGCCAATATGAACGGAATGAGCATGGGGGACTTCGCCTCCCTGGCTACGGCCATGTACCTTTGCTATGAGCCGGTCAAAAGGCTGGGAGCGGTTCACAACAAGGCGGAAACCCTCAAAGCCGGGCTGGAGCGCATTAATGAAGTGCTGCATGCCGCGGACGACGTTCCCGAACCGCAAACCCCGAAACGTCCGGAAGAATGGAAGGGGGAAATTGAATTCAACAACGTCTGTTTCAGTTATCAGGAAGATGCCCCCGTCATGCGGAATATTGACGTCCGCATTCCGGCGGGGCAGGTGGTTGCCCTCGTCGGCCCCAGCGGGGCGGGAAAAACGACTTTCATCAACTTGCTGTGCCGTTTTTACGACGTGCTCTCCGGCAGCGTGAAGGTGGACGGGGTGGACGTACGGGAAATGAGCAAGAGGGACTTGCTGTCCCACATTGCGCTGGTGTCCCAGTATCCCGTCCTGTTCCGCGGGTCCGTGGCGGACAACATCCGCATAGGCCGCCCGGAGGCTTCCGACGCAGAAGTGGAACTGGCGGGAAGGATGTCCGCCGTGGACAGTTTTGTCAATGAGACCGGGGAAGGCTACGGCCGCCCGATCGGCGAGATGGGGGAAGGGCTCTCCGGCGGACAGCGTCAGCGCGTGTCCCTGGCCAGGGCGTTTCTGAAAGACGCCCCCATTCTGGTGCTGGATGAAGCCACGGCGTCCCTGGACATGAAAAGCGAGGAATTGATCCAGAAGGAAATCGAGAAGCTGGCTTCGGGAAGGACCACCTTCATTATCGCCCACCGGTTCAGCACCATCCGCATGGCGGACCGCATTCTGGTTCTGGAAGGAGGGCGCATTGCCGCGGATGGCACGCATGAGGAACTCATGGAAAAATCCCCTCTGTACCGGGATCTTTACACCAAGCAGCAAATGATTGCGGAAGAGGAAGGAGGTGCGTCATGTTAAGGCAGTTTTTCGAGTACGCGCGGTATTTGAAGCCGGTGGTGAAGCTGTTCATCGCTGCGCTGGCAGCCGGGGCCGTTGCCGCCGCCGCCAGCGGATTCGGCTTTCCCGTGATGATTGCCAAGGTATTCCCCGTGGTATTCGACAATACGCAAATTCCGCCGGAAGTGCATGACATCATTGCCCGGATGGTAGCTCCGGAACACATGCACGTCGCCGTGCTTGTCGCGGTATGTTCCCTGTTGCCGCTGATATTTGCCATCAGGGGAATAGGTACCTTCTTCAACGTATACTGGATCAGCATCGTCAGCATGAAGGTGCTGGAGGAAATC
Source organism: Akkermansiaceae bacterium (assembly GCA_021202525.1). Classification (GTDB taxonomy): domain Bacteria; phylum Verrucomicrobiota; class Verrucomicrobiia; order Verrucomicrobiales; family Akkermansiaceae; genus Akkermansia. The sequence goes on from JAJQCV010000131.1 coordinate 17,803, forward strand.
AGGCTGGACGCCTTCTCCAGGCTGCAAACCCTTCCCCTGTCGTTCATCGACCGCCAGAAACGCGGAGACCTCATCAGCCGCCTGCTGAATGACGCTGCCGGCGTGCAGAGCGGCCTGGTTGTGGCGGCCAATGACATCATCAAGCAGCCCCTTACGCTGCTGGCCGCGCTGGGGTTTCTCGTTTACCAGGTCTTCGTCAATCCGCATACGGCCATCGTGCTGCTGAATCTCGGGCTGATTGCCCTGGCGGTGTGGCCCATCCGCTTTTTCGGCCGCCGCATCATGAAGAAAGCCAAGCTGGCGCAGGAGGAACTGGGGAACATCACCGCCGCCGCGCAGGAAAACCTGGCGGCCCAGCGTGAAATCCGCTCCTACGGCATGCAGGAACAGCAGGTGGGATTGTTTCTGGGGCTGATCCAGCGGTTCTTTCAAATCAACCTCAGGACGGTAAAATACAGGCACTTCCTGGTGCCGGTCCTGGAAATCGTGACGGCTCTGGGCCTGGGCATCCTGCTGGTGAAAGGAAATGAAATGGGCATGACCAAAGCCGAATTTACGGCCCTGGCCGCGGCCCTGTTCATGTGCTATGACCCCCTCAAGCGCCTGGGCGTCACCCTCACCAACCTGAAAAGCGCGTATGCCTCCCTGGAGCGCATCAACTACATTCTGAAAGAGCCGGACACCATGCCGGAGCCGTCCGCCCCCGTTCCGCTGGGGCGTGCGACGGGCAGGCTGGACTACGATCATGTTTCCTTCTCCTACGACGGGACCCGCCATGTGCTGAACGGCATTGATATTCACATCCGCCCCGGTGAGGTGGTGGGGCTCGTGGGACCCAGCGGAGCGGGGAAAACCACCTTTGCCAGCCTTCTGCCCAGGTTTTACGACGTCAGTTCCGGTTCCGTGCTTGTGGACGGCGTGGACGTGAGGGCCGCAACCCTGCACGACGTGCGCAAAAACATCGCCTTCGTCTCCCAGCATCCCGTGCTGTTCCACGGCACCATCATGGAAAATATCCGGCTGGGACGCCAGGACGCCACGGATGAGGAAGTCATCGCCGCCGCCCGTTCCGCTTCCGCGGACGAGTTCATCATGGGCATGCCGGAGGGCTACCAGACCGTGCTTGGCGACGGCGGAAGCGGACTGTCCGGAGGCCAGCGCCAGCGCGTGGCGATTGCCCGCGCGTTTTTGAAAGACGCGCCCATCCTGATTCTTGACGAAGCCACCGCCTCCCTTGATGCGGAGAGCGAGGCCCAGATCCAGCATGAACTGGACCGGCTGGTGGAAGGCAGAACGGCGCTGATTGTGGCCCACCGCTTCAGCTCCATCCGGGTGGCGACGCGCATTCTGGTATTTGAGGATGGCCGCATCGTGGGGGACGGCACCCATGAGCAATTGTATGCCTCCTGCCCCCTGTACCGGGAACTGTACGACCGCCAGTCCCTGTAAAAAGGTTGCGGCGGAAGGGCCGGTTTTTCGGGCAGAAAGGGCCGGGATTCCTTCCCGTCGGGCGGCCGGAGGAAATATGGCTGTTTTTTCTCAAGGCATGGAGGAAAGAGCTATTGTCAAACAGGATGCATGATGTAGTATTCCGCCAGCATGAATACATTGGACGAATCCCTGACGAATGCCGTGAAAGAGGGTAGGCTTTTGGAATCTTCCCTGACCAACATCCGTCTTCTTCTGGCGGGCACGAAGTCTCCCGTGGCGCGCCAGGCCGTGGAGGAACTGGCCGCCGCCGGACAATGGCAGGAACTGAATGACCGGTTTTACAAAACCCTGGCTTTCGGCACGGGGGGGCTCCGCGGACGCACCATCGGCAACGTTGTCACGGCTGCGGAAGAAGGGAAGGGCGGCGTGAACGGCCGTCCGGAATATCCCTGCGTGGGAACGGCCTGCATGAACTACTTCAACGTGGGGCGTGCGATGCGCGGCCTGATCATCTATGTGAAAAAACACGTGGAAGCCACGGACCCGGGAAGAAAGCCCCGGCTGGTCATCGGGCACGATACGCGCCATTTCTCGCGTGACTTTGCCGAATTTTGCGCCGGAATCGGCACGGACCTGGGCTGTGACGTCTATCTGTTCGACAGTCCCCGCGCCACGCCGGAAATCTCCTTTGCCATCCGTGAACTGAATGCGGACTCCGGCGTCGTGCTGACCGCCAGCCACAACCCCTCCCACGACAACGGCTTCAAGGCCTATTTCAGTGACGGCGCCCAGCTTGTCCCCCCGCATGACAAGGCGGTGATTGCGGAAGTGAACGCCCTGACCTCGGAAGAATACGAACCCCTGCCGGAAAACCGGAGGGGAGAACTCCACGTGCTGGACTCCTCCTTCGACCGCATTTACATGGACAGGCTGAAATCCGTGCTTCTGCGTCCGGAACTCTTCTCCAAAGGAGGCGCCAAAATCGTTTACTCCAACCTGCACGGCACGGGCGGCCACATCATCGTTCCGCTGCTGAAGGAACTGGGCTGCAATGTGCAGACCGTGGCGGCGCAGGACGTACAGGACGGACGCTTCCCGACCGTGGCTTCCCCGAACCCGGAAAATCTGCCGGCACTGGCCATGGCCATTGAACAGGCGGACGCTTCCGGAGCGGACATCGTCATCGCCACGGACCCGGATGCGGACCGTATGGGCGTGGCCGTGCGCGGGGAAGACGGAAAAATGCACCTGCTGACGGGCAACCAGATCGGCTCCCTGCTGGCGTGGTACCGCTGCATGAGCATGTCGGAACTCGGCATCATCAATGACTCCAACCGTTCCCGCGCCGTCATGGTGAAAACATTCGTCACCACCGGGCTGCAGGACGCCATCGGCCACCACTTCGGGTATGAAGTAGTCAACGTGCTCACGGGGTTCAAATACATTGCCCAGAAGCTTGGAAAATACGAGGAAGCCATCCCGGCTGAAAAACGCAGGGACTACCGCAGGATGAGCGAGGAGCAGACGCGGGCCCTGCGCCTGCAATACAGCCGCTACTTCGTGTTCGGCGGGGAGGAAAGCTACGGCTACCTGGCCCAGGACTTTGTGCGTGACAAGGATGCCAACTCCGCCGCCATCATCTTTGCGGAACTGGCCGCTTATGCGGAAAGCGCCGGAAAGAGCCTGCTGGAACTCCTGCATGAGCTCTTTGAAAAATTCGGCGTCTATCTGGAAATGGGCAAATCCCTGGTCATGGAAGGTGCGGACGGCGCCGCCAAAATTGCGGCCCTCTCCGCATCCTACTCCGCCAATCCTCCCGCGGAACTGGACGGCGTCGCCGTCAGCGGCATCCGCGACTTTTCCAAGGGGGACATGGTGGACGTGGAAGGCGATCCCATCCCCGCGGAAAAGATGATCTTTGTGGACCTGGCGGACGGCCGCAGCTTTGCGGTGCGCCCCTCCGGCACGGAACCCAAGATCAAATACTACCTCTTCGGTCACGGCAGGCCGGGCGAGTCCGTGAAGGAGGCGCTGCCCAAGGTCCAGGCCTCTCTGGACTCCCTGTGGGCGGCCGTGGAAAAGGATGCCCGCACCCGTTCCGATAGCTAAATATTGTTAACAAATTCGCCCCGACTACTACGCAATGTGGACGGGGCGAATTTATTTTCTTGCCAAAGGAGGCGGATTTGAGCAGTTTATAGTCCTTATGACATTTGCGGTTCAAAAACCCCTCTGCCTGGTTTCCGCTCTGTTTGCCGGGCTTATACTCTCCTCCTGCTCCTCCTCCCAACGCCAAGTCGAAGCCCCTGCGCGCCTCCCCGCCTACAGCTTCGTTCCCGGGAAGACGGCCGTTCTTCACAACGGGAAAGCCATTCCTCCCAGGAATGCCCCCGTCCAGGTGAAACGGGCCATCGCAGCCGCCAATTCCCTGGTCAACAAACCCTACCGGATGGGCGGCGGCCACAGGAAGCACTATGATACTCATTACGACTGCTCCGGAAGCACCTCTTTTGTTCTGAAGGAAGCCGGCCTCCTGACTTCCACCCGCCATTCCAAGCTGTTCCTGAATTACGGGCAGAAAGGGTCCGGGGACTGGATCTCCGTCTACGCTAAAAACGGACACGTCTTCCTGGTCATCTGCGGCCTCCGGTTTGACACCTCCGGCAGCGGCAGGCGCGGCGAAGGCCCCCGCTGGAGAGTGGACGGCCGGAACACCAGGAACTTCCTGGTGCGCCATCCCACGGGACTTTAACCCGTCCTCTGCGGTTTCAGGCCGTGTTTTTTGTGTATGTTCGCACGGGCTTTCTTGATCAATGAAGCCTGATGTGCTATCAGGTGTGAGGACGTTGATAGTTCCTTGACTTTCATGGCTAAGACAAAAATTCACGTAGGGCTTGAAATAGGCACGAGCAAAACCTGCATGGTCGTGGGCGAAGTGAAGCCGGACGCGACCGTGACGATCATCGGCGTGGGTGAAGTTCCTAGCGAGGGGGTGGTGCGCGGAGAAATAGAAGACACCTCCAAGGTCATCCAGTGCGTTTACGACGCCTGGAACATGGCCCAGGACCATGCGGACGTGGACATCATGACCGTTTACCTCTCCGTGACGGGCGCCCACATCGTGGGACAGAACAACCGCGGCACCTTCCGGCTGCCTCCGGATGAAAGCATCATCTCCCAGGAGCACATGGACGAGGTGACGGAAATCGCCCGCGACGTGGCCCTGGGGCCGGAACAATTCGTCCTGCACCGCGTGCCGGGCCTCTTCTCCGTGGACGGGCAGGAAAACCTGACCAACCCCGCCGGGCTGACCGGAAGGACGCTGGACATTGACTGCCACATCATCCACGGTATCAAATCCCGTATCACCAACTCCTTCCGTTGCGTCAGGGAAGTTCCCCTGGACATTGCGGACGTGGTCTTTGCGCCCATCGCCACGGCCCAATTTGTGCTCAACAGGCAGGTGAAACAGGCGGGTGCGCTCCTGATAGACATGGGGGCGGGCACCACGGACTATGTGCTGTATCTGGACGGCCAGCTCGTGGCCTCCGGCTGCGTGCCGCTGGGCGGGGACCATATCTCCAACGACATTACCCTGATGACCGGCATCCCCCTGCCGCAGGCGGAACTGCTGAAAAAGACGGAGGGTGACGCCAACAGCTTCTCCGGGAAAACCAATGAAATGGTGCGCGTGCGCGGGGAAGGCGGCATGAAGGACGCCGCGGTTGAACGCAATGTGCTTAATGAAATCATCCGTTCCCGCCTGCTGGAAATCTTCAATCTGGTCAAATCATCCCTGCCCAAGGACACCTTCAAGGGCAACCGCTGCCACGGAGTCTACCTGTGCGGGGGCGCCAGCCTCATGCGCGGCGTAGGGGAACTGGCTTCCCACGTATTCGGCGTGGCGATCAGCCGCCCCACGCTGTCCAAAAACGGAGCCCCCTCCTACCTGGACGACCCGCGGTACTGCACGGCCATCGGCCTGATCCGCTACGCCCAGATTCTGGACGCGGAACTGCCGCCGCAGCGGAGCTGGTTGGGCCGCCTCTTCGGCCTCTTCTCCAAGGAACGTTCCTGACACCCCCATCCCCCTATCACCATGCTGGACTTTTCTACACGGGAACCGGCCGCCCGGTCCGGAAAAACCTGCCTCTTCGGCGCAGGTTCCGCAGGCACCAAGGTCATGGAGGAAGTGCTGGCCCTGGCGCCGCAGACCTCCTCCGTATGCGCCATGAATCTGGACGCACGCCTGCTGAACGCCTCCTCCGTCCCCTGCAAGATTCATTTGGGCGCCAGAATCACCCGTGGACTGGGATCGGGCGGCGACGCCTCCGTGGGAGCCCAGGCGGCGCGGGAAAGTGAATCCGCCATCCTGCGGGCCCTGGAAGGCTGTGACCTGGCCGTCATCGCCGCCGGGCTTGGTGGCGGTACGGGGTCCGGCGTGGCTCCGGAAGCCGCGCGTCTTGCCAAGGAACAGGGAGCCTATGTCGTCAGCGTCGTTATCCGGCCATTCGGTTTTGAGGGAGAGCGCCGTTCCGCCCTTGCGGATGAAGCCCTGGCCCGGCTGGCCCTGTATTCGGACATGGTGCTGCGCTTTGACAATGACGCCATGGAAAGCCTGATTGATTCCGACAAGGGAGTGCTGGAAGCCTTCTCCGTCGTCAACGCCCTCATGGCGCGCGCCGTGCTGATCGTGCCGTCCCTTCTCGACTCCTCCGGAAGTCTGCTCCAGGTCGGTCTGGACGATCTCCTGCGCGTGGCCGGAGCGGGGAAGGGCATCTGTTCCTTCGGCGTGGGGGAATCCTCCGTGAACGCCCCTGTGGAAGAAATACTGGCGCAGGTGAAAAACTCCCCCCTCTTTCTGGAAAAGCGCCTGAGCGCGGTGGACGATGTTCTGGTGCTGGTCCGCGGCGGAGCTTCCCTGACCCTGCAGCGTCTGGAAATGCTGGTGAACGGCATGGCGGAAATGCTGGGCGGTTCCGTGCGCCTCCATATCGGCGCGAGCGTGGCGGACGGCATGGATGACCGTCTGGCATTGACCGTGCTGGGTGTCGTGCCGGCGGAAAAAGCGGTGCCCCGTCCCGTTCCATCCCTGAAGCCGGAAACGGCGGCGCCTGCGGAACCGGAGCTGGTGCCGGAAGAAAGTCTTTTTGTCGGAGCCGGGAAAACCATCCAGCCCTCTCCCCCGGCGGCGATGCCGGAACCCGAACCAGAGCGGCCCGTTCCTTCCGTCAAGAGCAATGAACACGAGCTGGAAGAGGAACTGGTCCCGGTGAGGCCGGTCCTCCCGGTGCCGGATATCGTCCAGTCACCCCCGGAAAGTCCCTTGGCAGAGGAAAAAGGCGGGATGGATGAAAAGCCGGAGGAAGAACCGGAACCCGCTCCCGACATCAAGGAGCTGGAAGAAGGCACTCCCCCCGCGGAGGGCGAGGAGGAACGCGCCGGGCACGGCTTGTTCGCCCGCGTGCGTCCTCTCATTCTGGACGGAGAAGACCTGGACCTTCCCCCGGCGCTGAGAAAAAGGAAACCGGACCAGAACTGATGCCTTCCCCCCGCGCGTCCAGGCTGTGGTTTTGGGCGATGATTCTCGCCGCCCTCCTGTATGTGGCTCTGCTCAGTTGGTGGAGCCCGTTCACGTCCGATACGTACCACCATGCCCTCACGGGCATGGAACACCATTTTTCATTCACCCTGGTTTGGGAGCGCTGCGTGGACTCCTACATGACCTGGAATCCCAGGATAGGGGAATATCTGGCATTTGCGGTGGCGACGGCCGGCAAATGGCTCTTTATCCTGCTCAATCCCCCGGTGCAGGTCGGTCTGGCACTCATGATGTTCTACCTGGTTGCCGGGCGGAGGGTGAATCCCCGCTCCTGGCCGGACGTGCGGCTGTTCGGACTGGGGCTGCTCCTGCTGTTCACCTGTACGGCCCGTCCCGGCGTCACCATTTACTGGCTCTCCGGAGCAACCAACTATTCCTGGGCCGCCGCCCTGTGGCTGGGATTCCTGTGCCTGTACCGCGGCCTGGCGGAAACGGAAAACGAAGCGCCGTCCGGCTGGCGCAGATGGGCGGCCGTGCTGGTTCTGGGATTCCTGGCGGGCATGACCAATGAAAACAACATCCCCGGAACGTGGCTCCTGCTGGGAATCTTGTTCCTCTTTGTCCGCGTGGTCCGGCGGAAAAAACTGCCGCTGTGGTTTTACGGCGGCCTTGCGGCACACGTGGCGGGCTCGCTCTGCATGCTGTTCGCCCCCGGAGTCTCGGCCCGGATGAACTCCGCCGCGCCCGGCTGCGCCGTGCCTCTCTCCGGCATTCCGGACAGGCTGGAATCCATTCCCGTCCTGCTCGTCAGAATGCATGAATACCTGGCGCTCCCCCTCTTGCTGGGCCTGGCCGCAGCCTGGGTACTGTGGAAACGTTCCGGCAGGGACCGGAAGGCGTTTCTTCCGTGGAAAACGGAAATGGGAACGGCAGCGGCCTGTATAGTGACGGCGTATGCCATGGCGCTCTCCTTCTGTGCCGCCGTGATTCCGGCGGACCATGCCATGTTCTCTGCAACCCTGTTGTTCGGTACGGGCATTATGGCGCTGCTCCATGCCTGGTACGGCATCTCCGGCGCTGTCCCCCGTCCGCGGGTATTCATTGTCTTCTTTCTGGTTCTTTCCGGCGCATGCGTCGCCTCCACGCTGTACGACCACCTGCTGATGTACCGCCAGCACCGGGAACGCGTCAGCATGATTCTGGAACAAAAAAAAGCCGGAATCCGGGACCTTTCCGTTCCGCCCTTCGTCCGTCCGTCTCCCTGGTGTTCCTTCATCTTCTGGGTGGACCTGTCCGAATCTCCGGAGGACTACGTTAACCGCGGCGCGGCCGCCTACTATGGAATCCGGAGCATCAGGACAAAATAAAAGGGGGAATAACTTCCTGCCTGCCCTCCTTTCTTCCGCTTGTTTTTCCCTGCGGCAGGGTACGGGTTGTGGAGCGCAAAAATGCGTGGGCCGCCCGAATGGAAACGGCCTGAAACTGGGAGAAAAAGAAAAAATGAAATACGGAAGCTGAAGGGGAGAATGACTTGGCAGAGGGACGTTCCAGGGAATCCGGAAAAAGTTAAATCAGGAGGCCGGGAGAGCGGAAAGGAAAGCCGGCAGATAAAACCGTGATTTATTGCAGTCTTCCGGAAATGAACGGAAAGCCGGATTTACATCCGGCAGGGAAAAGGACTTCATGGAAACGTTGATTGCTTTTTGGCGGGAAACAGGAAGGCGGTAGGAGAACAAATCCTTCAGCCGGAATTCGGCCATGAGGAAACGAATGGTTGGATTGGCTGGACAGCAAGGCGAAATACTTGGACGGAATCTTTGTGCAGAAACCATCGTGAACATAGTCACGTCAGGGAAATGCGGTTTTTTTCTTTCTGCTGTCCGCCCTGATGGATACCCAACGCCTGCCCAAACGGCTTCGTCGCACCTCGTGTGAGATGCGATGTTGGTCCATCCAGCGCCCTGTCTTGCCCGTATCGTTTCAATCCACACATCTCGTGTGAGGTGCGACGCCCCAGCAGGTAATCCGCCTGGATGCCGGAGCGGTTTCAACCCACGCACCTCGTATGAGGTGCGACTCCAATCCCCAGGCCCTGGCGGCGGCATATGTTTTGTTTCAATCCACGCACCTCGTGTGAGGTGCGACGGCAGGGGAGGTATCCTGCTGATGTTCAGGTGGGCAGAGGATGTTTTGCGCCAACCTGTTTATCAGAGGGATATTTCCAACCTGCCATTTATTGTTTCAATGATGTCAATATACAGTCCTCAATAACTTGCAGCAATCGCCGGTATCCCGGGAATTTTCTGTGAGCTTGAGGTTGGCGCTGTCCGGCAGAAGGGAGGTGGGCATGTTCCTTCCTTCTGCTTTGGCGTTCCAAGGTGGAAGGAAGTTTATCCGGAAAGAGCAAGCGCGTCCAGTTTCCTTTCCAGTGAACAAGGAAGGAATGTTCTTTCCTTTAATCCATCGGAATCCGGTAGGAAGGGAGTTTCTTGAATTCGTCGCTTTGCGGGCCCTTGTCCGTGGTGCCGTTGTTGGGGGCGGCGTAGGTGTCCAGCGTCATGGAGTCCGGATGGATGGTCAGGATGTAGTAGGCCGTGATGCCGGAACGGTACTGGAGGGTCTTGACCCGGGATTTTGTGGGCAACAGCAGTGGCAGAGGCAGCACCTTGTTCCCGGCGGGGGCACAGATGAGGGAAGTCAGCCTGTGCTTCCTGTCCGGGGAGGTGATCATGTAGAGGTCGTGGGCGTGCAGGTGCCCCGTGACGACAAAACGCACGCCGGTTTCCCGGAGGTTGCGGTAAAAGATATTCTGCTGTTCGGCGGCGCTGTCGTTGTAGCGGCCCCACAGGCATTCCCGGAATTGCATGGGCGTTTGCAGGGTCCGGTGGGTGAACACCAGGCAATGGCGGGGGACGGAGTTGGCCTTGCTCCTGTTTTTCTTGATCCATGCGCTGAAGTCCACAAGCTGGGCCGGGGTCAGGTCGATGTCCATGAAGTACAGGGAGGCATTCTTGTGGCGGATGCCGTAGTTGAGCTTTCTGGTCGCCAGTCCTTTGACTCCCTGTTTGCGGGTGGGCATGAAGAGTTCGCGGAATTGAACGGCGCGCTCGGGAATGGCTTCGTGGTTGCCGCGCAGGGCGTAGAAGGGAATGCCTTTTTCCTCCAACATTTTGTTGAGTTCCTTGCGTTTGGCAAGTCCCTTGACGGGCGCGCTTCCCTGAATGTCCGCCATGTCGCCCACCTGGATGACCATGTCCACCTGGTGCTTCAGGATTTCTCCGTAAAGGGTCTTGATGAAATTGACGGCCACGCCTTCGCTTCCTTCCATGCGCGGGGGCGCGTCGTGCGTATCTCCGATGATGGCGATTTTCCAGGGTTCTTCCGCCCACGCAATTTGAAGCAGAAAGATGAAGAACAGGGCAATGAATCTCATGGCTTCCCCATTATTGACAGGGATGTTCCTGCAAGCCAGAAAAAAATCCTGGATGCACCCGGCGGGTTCCATTCCCGTTCCTTTTGGAAAAGGAGGCGGCAAATTCCGTTTTTTCCCCATCCGGCATGGGAAAAGGGAAGGTGTCCGCATCCGGATATCATCCTGTGGAACGCCCCGGCTATGGAGGGGCTGAAAAAAACAATGGATTTTTGCGGTTCCTCTGCCTGCGCCAGTCGTCATATTGGGGCGCACGGTCCCCCGGAGCCGGGGCAGGCGCGGCGGGTTCCGGGAAAGGACGGGAATCTTGGCCTCTTTCCCGGCTCGGAATGAAGGCTCCGGCAGCATTGCAAAGGCACGTTCACGAAAACAGTACGGAATGGGAAAGGGAATAAAAAGGACCGTTCCTGCCGTGGGGCGGAACGGTCCTGAAAAGGGGAAAAAACCGGGAGACGGAGGGGGTTACTGGACTTGCAGGTTTTTCGCCTGTTCTTCCGTGAGTTCGATGCAGTGCCAGGGTAACCCGCGCTTGTTGAGCTCGTCCATGAACGGATCCGGGTCGTTCTGCTCCATGTTGAAGACTCCGGCACCGGACCATTTGCCCGTGAGGATCATTTCCGCGCCGATCATGGCGGGAACTCCCGTGGTGTAGGAGATGGCCTGGGAGCCTACTTCCTCAAAGCATTTTTCGTGGTCGCAAATGTTGTAGATGTACACGGCCTTGAATTTGCCGCCCTTGATGCCGGTGATGACGTTGCCGATGCAGGTTTTCCCCTTGGTCGTTTTGCCAAGGTCTCCGGGGTCCGGCAGCACGGCTTTCAGGAATTGCAGCGGAATGATTTCCACGCCGTTGTACGTGACCGGGTCAATGCGGGTCATGCCTACGTTCTGCAGCACTTCCAGGTGCTTGAGGTAGTTCGGGGAGAAGGACATCCAGAATTGAGCCCGGCGGATGGTCGGGATGTGCTTGACCAGGCTTTCCATTTCTTCATGGTACATGCGGTAGATTTCATAGGTGCCCACTTCCTGCGGGCAGTTGAAGCTCTGGTGCATGCTCATGGCGGGCGTTTCCCTGAAGGCTCCGTTTTCCCAGTGGCGGCAGGGGGCCGTCACCTCGCGGATGTTGATTTCCGGGTTGAAATTGGTAGCGAAGGCCTTGCCATGGTCGCCGCCGTTGACGTCGATGATGTCCAGCGTGTGGATTTCATCAAAATGGTGCTTGAGCGCCCAGGCTGTGAAGACGTTGGTCACGCCCGGATCAAATCCGGAGCCGAGCAGGGCGAAGAGCCCGGCCTTGCGGAATTTGTCCTGATAGGCCCACTGCCAGGAGTATTCGAACTTGGCTACGTCCCGGGGCTCGTAATTGGCGGTGTCCAGATAGTTGACACCCGTTTCCAGGCAGGCGTCCATCAGCGCCAGGTCCTGGTAGGGGAGCGCCACGTTGATGAGCAGTTGCGGTTTTACCTCGCGGATCAGGGCCGCGGTAGCGTCCACGTCGTCGGCATTCACGGCATGCGTGGTGATGCTGATGCCCGTTCTGGCGCGCACATCTTCCGCAATGGCGTCGCATTTGCTTTTCGTACGGGATGCCAGGTGAATGTTTTGAAAGATGTCCGGCAGTTGCGCGCATTTATTGGCTACCACATGGCCTACGCCGCCTGCTCCGATGATTAAAACCGTATTCATAACAGGTCCAGTACATAAGGGAAAAGAGGCCGGAAGGCAATCCCGGAATTGGTGCAATAGTGTCACTCCTCCCCTGTTGCCGGGTGAGCCGGTTCTTCCGGAAGCCGTCTTTCATCTTGCAATGGGGGGATGTGGCATTTTGGATATTTCCCAAAAATGATTGGGATGGAGATTGACAGCCGGCAAGTGCCGTCTTAGTGTGACATCCTGGTCATGATCAGACAAATTCTGCCGATAATTGCCGCCGCCTGCATCGCGCCCTGCCTTGCCACGGAGGGGTGGCTGACCGATATGGACGCCGCCAAAAAGGAAGCTGCCGAACAGAAAAAGGACCTGATGATCGAGTTCACCGGCTCCGACTGGTGCGCTCCCTGCATGCAGCTCCGCGCCAATGTGCTCACCAAGCCGGATTTCCAGCAGGAGGCCCGGAAAAACTTCGTGCTGCTGGAGCTGGATTATCCGCGCAGGAAGGAACAGTCCGCTGAAATGAAGGCGGCCAACCGGAAGCTTGCCGAACAGTACGGCGTGACGGGTTTCCCGACCGTGGTGTTTGCGGATGCGTCCGGCAAGCCCTTCGGCGGTTTTGTGGGCGGAAGGCCCCGGGAAGACGTGATGAAAGCCATGCAGGACGCCCTGAAGAACAAGGAAGCCCTCCAGGCGGCGGAAGCCGACGTTGCGAAGGCTTCCACGAAGGAAGACAGGGCTGTGGCCCTGATGGAGGTGTTCAAACTGGCTCCCAAGGGTTATGTGGACAATTTCTATGGTGACGTGAAGAAGGAAATCAGGAAGCTGGACAAGGATGACAAGTCCGGTCTGAAGGCTGCGGACATCCGTGCCGCCCGGCTCCAGAAGGAACGGAAGGACGTGCAGGATTACCTGGCCGGCAAGATGACGGCCAAGACCACGCCCGCCGAGGCTCTCCAAGCGGTCAGGGCTTATCCCGACCGTGACAAGCTTCTTCCGGAACCTCGGCAGGATTTAATGATGGCGGAGTTCCGCGCCTACCTGAGTTCCACCGGTGACGTGGACGGCGCCGTATTGATATTGGACAAGATTGTGGAGCTGGCTCCCGATACGGAAACCGGACGGTACGCTTCTCTCTTCAAAATCGGAATCCTTGCCAACAAGGCCCGTGTCAAGGCCCGGGTTGACGCGGCCAGGAAGGAACAGGCCAAATAATGGGTTTCTTTTTCCGCTCCGGAAGACTGCCTCGCAATGCCCGCGCTGCTGCGGGTTTTTGCTGTGGGGTGCGGTGTGGCATGCCTCCCGATTCTTTCTTGCGGAAAATGAGGGAAATAGCCTGTGGATGGGGCCTGCATTGTCCTGAAAATAGGAGATACGCCGGAAAGGTATGGCATGGATTGCCGCGGAGGCTGTTCTGGAGGGCTGTTCTGAAGAAAAGGGAAGGATGGCGTTTGATGGCCGTATTTGGTCCGTCTGTCATTTTAACCGGATATGATGCGCCATTTTGGATGTTTTCTAAAAATGATTGAACGGGAGGTTGACGGCGCGTGTCCGAACCTTCAATATTAATTGTAGCTATGATTAGACAAATTCTGCCAATAGTTGTTGCCGCCTGCATCGCACCCTGCTTTGCCGCGGAAGGGTGGCTGACCAATATGGACGCCGCCAAGAAGGAAGCTGCCGAACAGAAAAAGGACCTGATGATTGAGTTCACCGGCTCCGACTGGTGCCCGCCCTGCATGCAGCTCCGCGCCAATGTGTTCAGCAAACCGGATTTCCAGAAGGAAGCCCAGAAGAACTTTGTGCTGCTGGAACTGGATTACCCGCGCAGCAAGGAACAGTCCGCTGAAGTGAAGGCGGCCAACCAGAAGCTTGCCGAACAGTACGGCGTGACGGGTTTCCCGACCGTGGTATTTGCGGATGCGTCCGGCAAGCCCTTCGGCGGCTTTGTGGGCGGAAGGCCCAGGGAAGACGTGATGAAAGCCATGCAGGACGCCCTGAAGAACAAGGAAGCCCTCCAGGCGGCGGAAGCCAACGTTGCGAAGGCTTCCACGGATGAAGCCAAGGTCGCTGCGCTGATGGAAGTGCTCAAGCTGGCTCCCAGGGATTATGTGGACAATTTCTACGGTGACGTGAAAGCGGAAATCAAGAGGCTGGACAAGGACGACAAGTCCGGTCTGAAGGCTGCGGACGCCCACGCCGACCAGCTCAAGAAGGAACAGAAGGACGTGCAGGATTACCTGGCCGGCAAGATGACGGCCAATACCACGCCCGCCGAAGCCCTTCAGGTGGTCAAGGCCTATCCCGACCGCGACAAGCTTCTTCCGGAAACCCAGCAGGAATTGCTGATGATGGAATTCGGCACTTTCCTGAATTCCACCGGTGACGTGGACGGCGCCGTGCTGATTCTGGACAAGGTCGCGGAATTGAAGCCGGGTACGGAAGCGGGCCAGCAGGCTCCCCGCATCAAGGCCGGAATCCTTGCCAACAAGGACCGGATCAAGGCCCAGATTGAAGCTGCCAAAAAGGCTCAGAACAAGTAAGCTGACACTGCTTTTTCCCTCCTGATACGGAGGACTGCCCCGCAACGGCCCGCATGGACGTTGCGGGGTTTTTCATACCTGCGGAAGCCGCTTGCGGGAACAAGGCGGAAGAAGCCGGTCATGTTGCGGGAATATTGCCCCTTCCGTTCCTTTGACCTTCCCCGGCAGGAGCAAAAAGCGGGACAAAGGGCGCCCCTATGAGTCTCCGGGTAGAATAAAAGCCGGCCCCGGATGATACCGGGACCGGCTTGCTGCCTTGTCTGTTTTCTGATGAAAAAGAGCGGTTATTGAAGCTTGATGACGGTATCCCACTTGTCCCAGGCCATGCCTGCGGGGAGCGTGATTTTGTACTGGCCGCCTTCCTTCTCCAGCCTGGCTTCCTTTCCGTTGAACGTACCGTCCACGATTACGGTTGCCCTGGTGAATTTGTCGCCGGTGTCCTTGATGAACAGGGGTTCGGAACCTTTCAATTCTTTTCCTTTCTTCGCAATCAGGGGGCTGACGTGGAGGTAAACGGTTTTTTTGCCGTTGCGGTTCGTTTTGTAGCAGCTTCCGCCCCAGGGCATATCCTTGTAGGGGCCGCCGCGCGTGCCGTAGATAGCCTCACGGTAGGGGGCGATCCACTTGCCCATGGCCAGGAAGGTATTGGCCTGTTCGGGGACGAAGGTGCCCAGCGGCGTCGGCCCGATGTTGTAGAGCAGGTTTCCGTCCTTGACTGTGTTGTTGATCAGGAATTTGATGGATTCTTCCACGGGCTTGACTTTGGCCTTGGAGGTGTAGGACCAGTTGCCCGTCCAGCGGGTGCGGGGAATGTCAGCCACGGTCATGCAGCTTTCCCACGGAGTTTTGTCGTTAAACGGCCCCAGCTTGCATTCCGGAGTCAGGAAATCGCCTTTCAGGTCCTCCGCCAGGGGGCCCTTGCTGCCGCCCCTGGTGCCGTTCATGCGGTTGTTGATCAGAATGTCGGGCTGGTATTGCTTGATGCGGCGGATCATGGTGCGGGGGTCCCACTGGTTGAGGGAGCTGCTGCCCAGGCTGTCGAACCAGATGATGTCCACCTGCCCGTAGCGGGTGAGCAGTTCGCTGATTTGGCCGAAGTAATATTCCAGATAGCGGTAGTGCTGGTTGGTCAGGTAATAGGGATTGTACCAGTCCCGTCCGGAGTAGTAGAAGCCCAGTTTAAGCCCGGCCGCGTGCACCGCCTCCGCAAACTGGCCCACAATGTCCTTGCCGTAGGGGGTATTGGCGATAGTGAACGTATCGTAGGCGGAGGGGAAGTTGCTGAAACTGTCGTGGTGCTTGCTCGTCAGCACGGCATATTTCATGCCGCTTTTCCTGGCGACGGACATCCATTTTTTGGGGTCGTACTGTTTGGGATTGAAACGGCGGTAGGTGGAATCGTATTCGAAATCCATGACGTTTTTCTTGCCGCTGTTGCTGTCAAAGGGGCGGGCGGCGTTGCGTTCCCAGCTGATTTCCCGTTCCAGCAGGGAGGAAGGGTTCCAGTGGATGAACATGCCGAATTTGGCGTCGCGGAACCACTGGAGCTGTTCGTCACTGGCCTTGAAGTCGAAGAGCCGGTTAATGGCTTCATTGACCAGGTCGCGGTCCCTGACCGGGGAGAAGATGTCCTTTTCCGGAGTGAAGACCACCAGGCCCTCGGCCATGGGCTGGAGCCGGAAATTGGGCACGGGGGCTTTTTCCTTGTCCCCCAGCCAAAGATTGAGCTTCAGCGCCCTGGCTGCGTTGCCTATTTCGTAGGCTTTCTGGCCTCCCGCTTCCTCCATGATTTCGTCCGGCAGTTCCTTCTTGAAAACGGCTTGAACAAAGGGCTGGTTTACATAGATTTTCCCGTTTTCCCGGAAGGGCCGGATATCTTCCGGGAGGGGCACCCGTTCGTTGTTGACCATGGCGTAGGGAGAACCATGGAGCTGGCCGGTTTCCACGGTAAAATAGACGGCATCCCTGAGTTTTTCCGACAGTTCTTTCTGAAGGGCATCCACGTTTTCTTGGTAGGTGTGGGCGGGATCGAAGCGGTTATTGATGCTTTCCGCCTGCTTTTCCGTGATCACCGGGCCTATCCACGGACTGGCAATGGCGTCTTTCGTGCCGCTGCCCACGATGATGCGGAAGTACTGGCCCGCGTCCTTCTCCGTCAGCGTGTAGGATTCCTTGTCCTTTCCCTGCTGGACAAGAATGGGTTTGCCGTTTCTTGAGTCGCTTTTTTCCCAGCGGATGACGGGGCTGGCAGGTTCGTCGTCCGGAGTGCTGTAGCGGCTTTCCAGCGTGGTTCCCGTTATTTCTTCCCCATCGATCCAGGCCCTGAGCCAGGGAGCCGTGTCCGCCGCCGCTGCCGCCATGGAGGCGCCTGCAAACAGGGCCAGGAGGCAAAACAGATGATGTTTGAATTTAAACATGGGAAAATGGTAGGGAAGCATTCGGGGGAAAGCCAGTTTGGAGTGCAGGCGACCAGGAAAAGACCAGAATCACGGCGGTCCGCAAAGTGAATTTCTTTCAGGTGAAATCTTGCGCGGAAAGCGGAAACCTGACAGAATCCGGCCATGCGCCTGTTCATGATTTTCTGCGTGATGTTCCTGCTTGCAGGATGCGACACGCGTACCAGTGTGGAACGGGCGCAGGAAGACGGAATCCTGATTGTGGGCAACAACACGGAGCCCCAGAGTTTTGATCCGCACGTAGCCACCTCCGTTTCCGACTTCAAGATCATCAACGCCGTGATGGAGGGGCTGCTGCGCGGGGATTCCCGGAACGATTCCGTTTTTCATCCCGCCGTGGCGGAATCGTGGACGCATAATCCGGAAGCGGACGTATGGCGGTTTTCCCTGCGGAAGGATGCCGTGTGGAGCGACGGGACTCCGCTGACGGCCCATGACTTCGTGTATGCCTACCACCGCCTGCTGCATCCGGAGTTCGGCGGCAGGTACGCGGACATGCTTTATCCCCTGAAGAATGCGGAGGCGTACAACAGGAACTTCCGCAGTCTGATTTTATGCGGTCCCGGCTCCGCGTTTGCCGCGGAATACGGGCTGGATGCGGCCCTGCTGGACCGCGTGGACTGGAAGAAGCTGGACGGCATGGATGCCCGTGAACTGGAGAAGCTGACCGGGGAGCCGTCCCTGATGGAATGGCCCGCGGGGATGCCGGCAGATGCCTCAAAACGGATGGCGGCCATCATGCTGGAAGACGTCCGTGCCGGACGCCCGGATTTGTGGGATGCCGCGCATGTGGGCGCGCGCGCCGTGGACGGCCATACCCTGGAGCTGGCGATGCGCTCCCCGATGCCCCAGCTTCCCCTGCTGCTTCTGCACTGCACCTGGTTTCCGGTCCCCCGCCATGCGGTGGAGGCCCATGGAGGCATGCTGAGCCGGGCGGGGGCATGGACCAGGCCCGGAGCGGCCGTTGGCAACGGTCCTTTCGTGATGGCGGAGCACCGTTTCAATGACTATGTGGAGGTGAGGCGGAACCCCCGGTACCGGAATGCCGCGGCGGTCCGACTGAACGGCGTACGCTTTCTTCCCACCGTGAACGGATTTACGGAAACCCGCATGTTCTTCAACGGCAAGATGCACGTGACCAACAACGTGCCGCCGGAGATGACGGCGTACGCACGGGAGCGCGGCGGCGCGGACTTCTGCCAGGACGATTATTACGTGACTATTTTTTACCGGCTGAATACCGGGCACGGGCCGTTGAAGGACGCCCGCGTGCGGAAGGCTCTTTCCATGGCCGTGGACAGGGAGGCCCTGGTGCGGGACGTGGTGTGCGGGGGAGGGCAGCCGTGCTTCGGCTTCACGCCGGACGGCGCGGGGTACAGGACGCCGCACGGCGTGGAATTCAATCCGGAAAAGGCGCGCGCCCTGCTGGCGGAGGCCGGGTTCCCCGGTGGGGAGGGATTCCCCCGGCTGGAACTGATGACTACTTCCCGCGAGGTGCAGAAGACGATGGCGGAGGCCATCCAGGGCATGTGGAAGAAGCACCTGGGGATTCATGTGGAGATACGTTCCTGTGAATGGACCGCCTACAAATTCGCACAGAATTCCATGCAGTATGATTTGAGTTCCTCCTCCTGGTCCGGAGATTACCTGGACCCGTCCAGTTTTCTGGATTTGTGGAGCGCCGCTTCCGGCAACAACAACACGGGCTGGTCCCATCCTGAATATGAACGCCTGCTGGCGGAAAGCCGGGCCACGGGGGACCAGACAAAGCGCATGGCCCTGCTGGCCCGCGCGGAAGCCCTGATGCTGTCGGAATCCCCGGTGATTCCGCTGTACTGGGCCAGGCGCTCCTACCTGAAGAGGCCGGAGGTGCAGGGCTGGCATCCTCTCCTGCTGGACAACCATTTGTTTGAAGACATCAGCCTGCGCGCCCCGCAGGCCGCAGGAAAGGGGGAACGGCCGTGACCCGGATGATCCTGAAACGCATGGGGCAGGGGATTCTGGTCCTCTTTGTGCTGGAAACGGTGACGTTTTTCCTGATCCGCATGCTCCCCGGCCACCCCTTCATGGGGGAAAAGAAGCTGCCCGAACACGTTCTGCACCAGTTGCAGGCCAGTTACGGGCTGGACCAGAGCGCCCTTGTCCAGTACGGGCGCTATTGGTGGAACATGCTGGCCCACGGCGACCTGGGGCCTTCCCTGGTGAAGGAGGGCATCAGTGTGGCGGACATGATCGGGCAGTCCTTCCCGGTTTCCCTCCAGCTGGGCGTCCTCGGCATGGTGATTTCCATCATGGTGGGGATTCCCGCCGGCATTCTGGGCGCCCTGTATAAAAACCGCTGGATTGACTGGTGGGTGATGCTGGTGTCCATGGCGGGCATCTGCGTTCCCGCCTTCGTCGTGGCTCCGCTGCTGGGCGTGGGACTGGGCATGCACGTGCCCGGCCTGAGCGTGGCGGGGTGGGACTCCCCCGGCTGCGTGCTGCTGCCTGCCCTGACGCTGGGGCTCGTGAACGCCGCCTACCTGGCCCGGCTGACGCGCGGCGGCATGCTTGAGGTTCTGGGGCAGGACTTTGTCAGAACGGCCCGCGCCAAGGGAGCGGGGCCTTTCCGGGTGGTCTGGAAGCACGCCCTGCGCGGCGGCCTGATTCCGGCCATTTCCTACCTGGGGCCGGCTTTTGCCGCCATGATTACCGGCTCCTTCGTGGTGGAAACCTGCTTCCAGGTGCCCGGCATGGGCCAGCACTTCGTGAACGCCACCACGGACCGGGACTATTTCCTCATCCAGGGGCTGGTATTGTTTTACGGCATTCTGATCGTCGCGGCCAATCTGGCCGTGGACCTGGTGCAGATGGCCGTCAACCCGAGACTGAGAGCGGAGTCATGAAGAAAGAAAGCATGAACGTTCCGGAGGAACAGGGTTCCTCCCTGTGGAAGGACGCTTTTCTGCGGCTTTCCCGGAACCGTGCGGCCATGTGCTCCCTGCTGGCCCTGGTCCTGATTGTGGCCTCCTGTTTTCTGGGGCCCCTGCTGCCGTGGCTGCCGCATCCCAACGTGCAGGACCTGGCGCGCATCGCGGAAGCCCCTTCCTGGGACCACTGGTTCGGCACGGACCAGTTGGGGAGGGACCTTCTGGCACGCGTGCTGTACGGCGGCCGCATTTCCCTGCTGGTGGGCGTGGTCGCCACGGGGGTGTCCCTGGTCATCGGCGTGGCGTATGGCCTGGTTTCCGGTTATGCCGGGGGCAGGCTGGATGCCCTGATGATGCGCCTGGTGGACGTTCTTTTCGCCCTGCCGTTCATTGTGCTGGTGATCATTTTCTCCCTCTCCGTGGAGGAACCTTCCCGGCAGCTCACGCAGTGGATCTCCGGCATTACCGGGTGGTCCGTGGAAATGGTGAGCCCCATCACCGGGCTGATTCCGCTCTTCATTGCCATCGGTGCGCTGGGGTGGCTTACGCTGGCGCGCATCGTGCGCACGCAGACCCTGGAATTGAAGGGGCGGGAATTCGTGGAGGCGGCCCGTTCCCTGGGCATAGGGCATGTGAAAATCCTCTTCCGCCACATAGCCCCGAACTTGTTCGGCTCCGTGATCGTGTACACGACGCTGGCCGTGCCGGGAATCATGCTGCTGGAAGCCGTCCTTTCCTTCCTGGGACTGGGCGTAAAGGCCCCCAATTCCTCCTGGGGCACGCTCATCAAGGAGGGGGCGGACCGCATGGAAGTGAGTCCGGAACTCCTCCTGTTCCCGGCCCTGCTGTTCTCCGTGACCCTGCTGGCGCTGAACTTTCTGGGAGACGGCCTGCGGGACGCGCTGGACCCGAAGTCCTCCAAGGATTGATTTTTTATAGAGAGAATGAAAGTTGCTTTGACGATTGCGATGCTGGTCGTTTCCAATGTCTTCATGACGTGGGCATGGTACGGCCATTTGAAAAAGGGTTCCCCGGTGGACGACAAGCCCCTGCTGGTCATTATCCTGATGAGCTGGGGGCTGGCGTTCTTTGAATACTGCTTCATGATCCCCGCCAACCGTATCGGCAATGCGGGCGGCCTGAATGTGGCGCAGCTCAAAATCATGCAGGAGGTGATCACGCTGTGCGTTTTTGTGCCGTTCGCCCTGTTCTACATCGGGGAGAAATGGAAATGGGACTACCTCTGGGCTTTCCTGTGCGTGCTGGGCGCTGTTTTCTTCGTCAACAGGGAGCGTTTGCTGGGGTGACAGACTTTTTCCCTTCGTATTTCATGTCCAAAGTGGTCTTACCCTTTGTATATGAAAATTAAAATAATAACTATTCTTGCCGCAGCAGCCGCCGTCGTTCTGGCCGCGGGCTGCCACCATCATGACCGGGACTATTACCGGCCCGGTCCCTCCCACCATTACAATCACAACAACCACGACAACGGCTGGCACAACAACCAGAACAGGCCCGGTCCCAGGCCGCGCCCGCATTACGCCGCCGTCCAGCGTACCACTTATCCCCACCTGTACCGCACCATCTGAGGCAGCCGCCTTTTACCCGGTGATTCCGGAGCGCCGCATCCCATGAACAGGGCGCCTGCCGGTCTCTCCGCGGCGGATGGGTACACGGAAATACCCTTCGGCCTGTATCCGCATGATCATCCATGCGGGCGGCAGGCCGGCAGGGACTGCATTTGTTCCGGCGCATGGCCCCGGTTCCGGGCGAGCGTTTGCCGGGTCTAATGCCTCGCACACAGGATATAAGCTTGAAAAGACGCGGGTCCCCCGGCACTCTATGCGCCAGATCAATGACTATAGATGAGCAATTAGACATGTTGATGGGCGGCACCGCCGTCGTGATCAGCCGTGAAGAGTTGAAGGAACGCCTCAAGCTGGGGCGCCCCCTGCGCGTGAAGCTGGGCGTGGACCCCACGGCGCCGGACATTCACCTCGGTCATACGGTGGCCATTGAAAAGCTGCGCCAGTTCCAGGAACTGGGGCATCAGGCCGTCTTGCTCATCGGGGACTTTACCGCCACCATCGGAGATCCCAGCGGCCGTTCCGTGACGCGCCCCCCCCTGTCCCGCGAGCAGGTGCTGGCCAATGCGGAGACGTACACCAAGCAAGCTTTCAAGATTCTGGACCGGGACAGGACGGAAATTGTGTACAACGGGGACTGGTTCCGCAAGATGACTTATGAAGAGGTGCTGAAGCTCAACGCCCGCGTCACCATGCAGCAGATGCTGGCGCGCGAGGATTTCAAGGCCCGCGTGGAAAGCGGCAAGGAAGTGCGCCTGCACGAAATCCAGTACCCGATCATGCAGGGCTGGGATTCCGTGGAAATCCGTGCTGACGTGGAGCTGGGAGGCACGGACCAGTTATTCAACATTCTGGTGGGGCGCGACTTGCAGAAAGAGCAGGGCATGCCGCCCCAGATCGCCATGACGATGCCTCTGCTGGAGGGCTTGGACGGCGTGCGCAAGATGTCCAAATCCTACGGGAACTACGTGGGCGTGGACGAAGCGCCGGAAATGATGTTCGGCAAGATGATGAGCGCCAGCGACGAGCTGATGGACCGCTACTATCTCGTTCTTCTGGGCGAAAAGCGGAACATGGAACTGCACCCCATGGAAGCCAAAAAGCTGCTGGCCTGGAAGATCACGGCCCGCTACCATGACGCCGCCGCCGCGGATGCCGCGCGCGCGGACTGGGAAACCCGTTTCTCCAAAAGGGACCTCGCCTCCGCGGACCTGCCGGAAGTGGAGCTTTCCTCCCTCCCCGGCGGAATGAACGCGCTGGCACTGGTGGGCTTCATCTTTGAAACGGTATTCCAGTTGAAGAAATCCAACGGCGTGCTGCGCAAGGAGCATTTCACCCCCGGAGCCATCCAGTTGAACGACGTCAAGGTGACGGACCCCTCTTCCGCGCTTGAACTGTCGCCCGGCAGCATTCTGCGCCTGAGCAAGAAGCACGCCGTGCGTTTCAAGTAAGGGGAGATTCCTTCTTCCTTTATCACCCTCATCATCTTTTCCATGCCGGGATTCCTTTCCAAATTGGACCGCTTCACCGTCGGCCTGGTGGTCAGCGTGAGCGCGGGGATTCTGATCCCCTGTTCCGGCGTGTGGGATACCGTCTTCAGCCGCTTGAGCGATGCGGCCATCATCCTGCTCTTTTTCCTGTACGGGGCCAAGCTTTCCCGGCGCTCCGTATGGGAGGGGCTGATGCACTGGCGGCTCCAGAGCCTGGTGGCAGCGAGCACCTTCGTGATCTTTCCCCTGCTGGGCATCCTGAGCATTCCCATGTGGAATGCCGTGCTGGGCCCCGACCTGTGCATGGGGATGCTCTACGTGTGCATGCTGCCTTCCACGGTCCAGTCCAGCATTGCGTTCACGTCCATGGCGGGCGGTAATGTGGCGGCGGCCATTTGCTCCGCTTCCGTTTCCAGTCTGCTGGGGGTGTTTCTGACTCCTCTTCTCGTGGGGCTGGTGTGGTCGCGGGGAGGGTCGGACGGCGTGGATTTCTCCACCTTCCTGAACATTTGCTACATTATCCTGGTGCCGTTCGTGGCCGGGCAGATCGCCCAGCGCTGGATAGGCAAATGGGTGGTGGCGCACAGGAACGTTACCTCCTGGACGGACCACAGCACGATCTGGCTGGTCATTTACACGGCCTTCAGCCACGCCATGGTCAACGGCGTCTGGAAGAACCTGCCCTGGCTTTCCCTGGTGGAAGTGCTGGGGTTCTGCGCCCTTCTGCTGGCCGTCGTCCTCTGGCTGACAGCTTTTCTTTCCCGCAGGCTCCGTTTTTCACGGGAAGACCGGATTGCGATCATCTTCTGCGGTTCCAAAAAAAGCCTGGCTACCGGCATCCCGATGATGAACGTGATTTTTGCCGGTTCCCCCATCGGCCTGCTGGTTATCCCGATCATGATTTTCCACCAGCTCCAGTTGATGGTCTGTTCCATCCTGGCCCGGAGGTGGGGCAGGGACCTGGAGGAGAAGAAGGACGGTTCCTTGTAGGCATGGAGAGCCGGGTTGCCGGCTATGGGGATGCGGGAAGCCTCTTTTCAGGCAGGAAAAAGCTGTTTCAGGCTGTTTTCCGGCAACCCTGCCCATGGAAAATCCGCCCGGCATGGTCCATGGCTCCCGGAACATGAACGGGAAAAATCTCTCTGGCCCCGTACTGGCCGGGAATTCTGCCGGAAGCGAGAACCTCCCGGTTTCCGGCGTTTCCGTCCCGAAATGGAATTTATGTCAATTCCCGGCCAGGCGAAGAATACCGTCATTCTGGATGTCCCTGCCCGGAACGATGGCATGACTTCCCCGTTCCGGGATTTTTGCCGTTACGGACCTGTTGCGGAATTTGTCCATGAAGCGGTGGAAGGATTCCATGTCCTCCGGGACGATTCTGATTTCCGTATACGCGGGATCGGCCTGCACTTCCGTAATGTCCACCCGGAAGGAACCCACTCCGTTGCCGTCCGGAGTGTAGAATTCCAGGGACTCTTCCGGGGAATGGGGGTGCATGAAGAACAGGAAGAACATGATGCCCAGCGCAATCAGGGTGACGACGGTCACCGGAAGATTCTTTCTGAATGGTCTGATATGCATGTATTCTTCTCCTTTCTTTGGCAAGGTTATGGATTTTGAAGGGGCATGTCAACTCCTCCGGCCGGTCGGCATGACGCGGGAGGAAGGCGCGGCATCTTCTCCCGCCGGGCGCCGTTGCCGGAGGCGTGCCCTGAAAAAGGGTTGCGTCCGCGGGGCATTGTGGTAGCGTTTGCGCATAGACGGAGTCCTATGACCTTCCCCGTAAATATATTGTCCGCATTGGCCGGACTGAGTCTCGCCGGGGGCGTTCATGCGCGCGTCTGGACGAACGACCGCGGCGCGACGGTCACAGCCGCGCTGGTGGCCGTCCGCGATGCGGAGGTGGACTTGAAGCTGAATGACGGCCGGGTGGTTGCCGTTCCCAGGAACATTTTTTCCGGGGCCGACCAAGAATATATCCAGGAGTGGGTGAAGTCCGGAGGAACCCTGCCGGATACGGATGTCGGGAACGCTCCCGAGACCGGAAAGGGGGGCATGTCCTATACGCGTCTGGAACCGAATTGGAATGCGGACTGGCCCCGGAAGGCCGGACTGGCCGGCTTTCTGCTGGTGAAAACCGTTCAGGAAACGGACGACCTGAGCATTTACGAGACGGACCATTTCATCATTGAATCCCCCGGACGGCTGGCCAAGCCGGAACAGGAGGCCCTTGCCCGGCGGTTTGAATCCATTCTGCGCACTCTGGCGGCGATTCCCCTGAATCTGACGGTGGCGCGCAAGCCCTCCCGCAAGTATCTGGTCAGGGTGTGTTTCAGCGAGGAAGAGATGGAAAAGGTTCCCGGCCTCCGGAACGGCAGGCTCAAATTCTCCCCCACCAGCTTTACGGTCCTGCTTCTGCGGGACAAAAAGGGCAATCCGGTCAAACCGGATGCGGTGGACCCCCGTTTTGCCGTTACCCACTGGGTGATGCAGTCCCTGGATGTGGAGCACTGGCTGGTGGACGGTTTTTCCGCCTATATGGCGTTTCTCCCCAGGGAAAAGGATGAAACCGTCTTCCGGAAAATTCCCGGAAGGCTGGCGGCCATGCTGCCGCGCAGCCTGCGCGCGGGCCGGGATTCCCTCCCGGCGCTGGAGGACCTGCTGGCGCGGGACTCCTCCCATTCCGCCTCCGGGCATGACCAGATTCTGAAGGGAAAAGGCACGGAATATTGGGCCGATCTGCTGTGGACCGTTTACTGGTGCCATCTGGAAGGGGAGGGCAGGGCCGACCGGCTCAGGCGCTACCTCATGGCCTGGGATGCGGAAGAACAGGAAAAGGCCCGTGCCATTCTGCTGGACGGCAAAAGTCCGGCGGAGGTGCAGAAGGACATGGCGGAAGTCTGGAAAAAGTTTGGCGTGAAGTTGAAATTTGCGCCGCCGTCTCCCGGGGAGGGGAAGGCGCAGGATTAAAGCGTTGGACTCCCCGGCCCGTTGAGGCGGGGCGGGAAGAAAATACCTGCGGAGAATGGTCGGAGTGCTGTTCCGTTTAAATGGTTCCGTTGAGCTTTCTGCCTATCCAGAACAGGGAGAGCAGAATGAGCAGGGCTGCCAGCGTGTAGGGATGGCACCAGATCAGGATGCGCTTTTCCATGGGAGGCGGCACGGGCAGGTCCTTGATTTCCCGGATAAGCTGCTGGATTTCCTCCGCCTTCACCATGCGGCCGCGCGTGATGGAAGTCATTTCCTCCATCAAGGCGGTGTTGATGGGCTGGCCGATTTTTTCCAGCGTTTCATTCATGGTGATGATGGGCAGGATGACGGCCTTGTCCGGCTGGTCGGATGACGAAGCCGCCAGCGTCCATTTGCCGGGACGGTTGATCTTGACGGAGGCGGAGAAGGAGCCCCACGTGTGGTCCATGTTTTCCATCTGGACCCGGCTCGTCGTGCCTTCCGGGGCGGTGATGTCCAGGAACACCTCTCCGTCCTGAAGGGGCGCGCCCTGCTTGTCGGAAACCATGGCCGTGACGGTCAGGGTATCTCCCAGCCGCGGGCGTTCCGGGTTGGGAATCAGCCTGATCCGTTCCCCGGCCGCCATGTTGCGCTGGTAGCTCATCCAGCGCGCCACCTGGCTCCAGAACCGGTAATGGTACTTGTCCTCCACCCCGCGCCGCCAGCGCCAGGCGGAATCCGTGCCCATGAACAGCACCTTCCCGTTTCCGTAGGACTGGGTGACGATAAGGGGGATGCGCCCGTAGGCGTTCTTGTCCGCCGCGTGCACGGCCAGTACGGTGGTGCCCGCCTTGGGGCGTTCCACGGGGGAGTACCAGTTGAAGCCCGGCAGGTTGCGCCAGACTTCTTCGTTTTCACTCTCCGTGTCCGCCAGCATGGTCAGCAGGGAGCCGCGGCCTTCCGGCGTGAGAATGAGCGGGGACGGGGCCGCCTGGGTGGTGCCTTCCGGCTTGTTCGTGAGGAAGGTGACGGGAATCAGGTCCGCCAGCTCCGATTGAAGAAGTTCCATTTGCCTGCCCTGGTAGCCGGGCAGGAAGACGATGCCGCTGGCCTGCTGTTCCACCATTCCCTTGAGCAGTTTGGCCTGTTCCGCCGTCAGCCCTTTGGCCCCCATGCCCACGTCGCCTATGAAGATGACGTCGTATTGGGCCAGTTCCTCCATTTTCTC
The DNA here is from genome assembly GCA_021202525.1 of Akkermansiaceae bacterium. Taxonomy (GTDB): domain Bacteria; phylum Verrucomicrobiota; class Verrucomicrobiia; order Verrucomicrobiales; family Akkermansiaceae; genus Akkermansia. The sequence continues at coordinate 45,017 of JAJQCV010000131.1, forward strand.
CGGGAATTTGACCAGGTACCCGGGGCCTTCCCCCATCTCCTTCAGTCCGGGGTGGAACAGAAGGGTGTGGACGTCCACGCCCGGATCGCGGTACAGGGCGTTGCGGATGAAGCGGTACTCCCAGCGCGGCAGCGTGTCGATCACCAGCACCTTGATGGACTCCCTGCGCCCGGCGATGCTGAAGGAGGAGGCGTTGTTGGTGCGCACCCGTTCCTGCGGCTGGATGGGAAGCTTGAGTTCCAGCGTTTCGGAACCTTCCTTTTCTATCTTCCACAGCACGGCGTCGGATACTTCCCCCTGGGCCGGGATGGTGACCGTCCGGGTGACGACCTTTCCCGTGTCCTTGGAAGACAGGGTCAGCGTTGCCCTGACTTCCCTGCCCAGGGTGCTTTTAATGGTGAAGGGAATCTGCACCGTCTCCCCGATGATACCGTAAGTGGGGGCTTTCACGTCCTGGAGGGCCAGGTCCGGCAGGGGAACGGGGCTGCCGGCGGGGATGATGAACAGGGGGATGCCGCGCGAGCGCATCCTCTGGGCCTGCGTCAGCACGGAGGAGGAGGCGTTGTGACTGCCGTCCGTGAACATGACGACCGCGCGGAGATTGTCGGAAGACTGCATGGCTTCCTCCAGCGGCTTGGCCAGGTCCGTGCATGCCAGCGCATAATCCGGGGAATCCGGGACGGGCTGGACGCTGAACGGGGCGTTCTCCACCACGTGGGTTTCTTTCAGGGAATCCGTGCTGTGGCCTTTGAGCAGTTCCCGGACATAGGCCGCGCGGGTGACGACGTGCTGGGGGGTGATTTCCACGTCCTGGGTCTCCATGGAGCCCGAACGGTCTTCCAGGATGGAAACCTTGGGCTTTTCCCTGGGCTCTGAAATGATGACCCATTCCGGCTGGAACAGCAGGAAGCATACGGCTCCCAGGATGAACAGGCGCAATATTTCCAGTTTGAACGTCAGCGGGCGGGGATTGCGCTTGCAGGAAATGCGGCTCATCCATATTCCGGCCGCCATGACCAGAACGGCCGCGGCGACGCTCAGGACGGTTGGTTGAAGGCTCAGGTTCATAGGCGGTTGGCGGGGGAGGGGCGTTTGGCCGTGCGTTTGGGCAGGCAGAGGAGAGCTTCCAGAAGCAGGCAGCCCAGGGCGATCAGCAGGAACAGCTTCCAGCCTTCCTGCACCAGGGAGGGGTTTTCAACGCCGCCCTGCATGGCGCTGATGGCGGCGTCCGGCAGGAGGGTGTGGATTTTTTCATCCGTGATCTGGTCGGGATTGTCTTCCGACCACGGCCGGTTGACGGCGTAAGTCTGCGCACCGAGGCGGTAAACGCCGGCCGTGTCCACGGGAGAACCGGAAGGGTGGGAGCCCTGCGCGTCGTCCATGCGCATGGGAACGTCCGTGGCGGACTGGGGCAGGGCGGGATCATTCACGCGCAGGGAAATGGCGGAGGAAAAGCGTTCCGCGCCGCGGTCCGCCATGCGCTGGAGGAGGGGGAGCAGCAGGTGGCCGTCCGCCAGATTGGACCAGGAATATTTGGGCAGGGTGGTCAGGAACAGGGCGGAACCCGCTCCGGCCCTGACCTGGCCCAGGGCACAGGTGCCGTCATCCCAGGAGGCCAGCACGCGGTATTTGCCTGCCAGGGGTTTCCGGCGGATGGCGCGGAGGCGGTTGACGGGGATGGGAGTTTGGTCCGTGCCGTCCCGGAGGAAGCCGCGCTGGCGGTCCCAGGACTCCACGCGGAAATACTCGTCGGCCGGGGCCGTTTCCATCGCTCCCCAGGAAACTCCCAGGAACTGGCGGCGCGTGCCGTGGGCCGTATCGTCCGGAAGGAAGAGAACCAGGCCGCCTTCTTCAATGAAAGCCTTGAGCTTCTCTTCCATGTCCGCCCGCGGGGCGGGGCCGTGCCAGATCACCAGGGCCTGGGAGGAAAGGTTGAGCTGCCCGGGACGCACGGTGTTCGGCATGGTGGCCTTCCTTCCGGGAAGTCCCGGAGGGGCGGCCATCAGGGAGAGGATTTTGCCCGCTTCCCCGGAAGGTCCGTTGATCAGGATGTTTGCCAGCGGTTTGGGAGCGAAGGTGAAGAAGGAAATATCGTCCCTGGAAAAATCGTCATGGGGCAGGGAAACGTAGCCGAAGCCGGATTCCTTGTCCTGCGGCAGGGGGATTTCCTTGCGGATGGTGGTTGTTTCCCCGGCCAGCTGAAGGGTGGAGGAAGCCACGGCGTTATTCACGGAAATGTTCACCGGCACTTCCTCCGGCTGGTTGGGATCGAAACCTTGCCGTAAAATCTCCATGTCCAGCACCAGCCTGCTGTTGTTGATCTGGGCCTGCGTGATTCTGATGCCGCGGTTGGCTTCCGGCCTGTCTCTCAGGGCCATGATGCGGACGGCAGGGGGAATGGAAAGAGCCGCCAGCCTCTGGCGTACGCTGGACCATACCGGGGAATTCGGCCGCCAGGAGGACGCCTGCATGTCTGAGGCGATCCAGATTTCCGTCTTTCCGGAGGCGGATTCCTCCAGGTACGGAATGGCTTTTTGAAGCAGGGAGGGGATGTCCGCTCCCCCGTCCGTCACTTTGCTGACGGTCAGGTCCGCCAGGGCTTCCGGTGCGGGAATCTGGGTAATGGTTTCCGTGGTGGAGTCAAGGAGAGACAGGCGGCAGCTTCCCAGTTGGTCAAAGGTGGATTCCACGAGGGGCGGAATCGTGTCGCGCAGGGAATGGGTCTTGTCCGGCCGTGCGTCCATAGAGGCGGAACGGTCCAGCACGAGCAGCACTTCATTCAGTCCGGAACTTCCCCAGCCGAAGAAGCTGCCGAGCAGCGGACGGGCAAACGCCGTCACGAGCGCCGCCACGGCCAGCACGCGAAGGGCCAGAATCAGGTAATGCAGCAGCTTCTTGGTCCCGCGGGTTTCCCTGGCCGCGCGGAGCAGGAACTCCATGGCCGCCCAGCGCACGGACCGGTGGCGCCAGCGGTTGACCAGATGGATGATGATGGGGATGGAGGCTGCGAAGAGAGCCCAGAGCAGCCACGGGTAGGTAAAGGACATAGGAG
>JAJQCV010000030.1 GCA_021202525.1 Akkermansiaceae bacterium
GGATGGATGAGGTTCTAGGCGCGCTTTCGGATATCCGGTGTAGACGATAAGATCCCATTACCCCTAATCAAATCAGCTAATGAATATCAAATTATCACTCACAACCGGGAAACAGCTTAATCAAGAGGAACATGAAAAAGCGGAAAATGAAAGACATTTACAAGCTCTCACCGCCCAAATAAACCTCGCCAAAATTGAACGACAAGATAGAGAGCGTCACTTAATTGAAAATATCATTACTGGGTCTCAAGCCTCCTTGGACAAGGCCCTCCTGACTATTTCTTCTTCGGCCATTGCCCTCTCCTACTACTTTGTTCGAGATGGTTTTGATCCATCAACGGGGTGGATACTAATTACTTCTTGGCTGGGGTGGTGCATGACGATTGCTGCTTCTATTGTATCCATTGTTACTTCTATTCAAGCCAATGCACATCACTCGCAAGCCGTGGCAGATGCAGACCCAATCGGTGACAATCCGTTTCCAAATTCGCAAAATACTATTTCTAACAAAATTACTATTTTCTTGAACTGGTTTGGAGGCGGCGTATTTTTCATTTCTGCGGTCTTAATGACCACATTTGGATATCTTAATCTTCAGAAAATTATGGAAGACAAGGAGAAAGAAGTAAAAATACATGCCGTCAAACCTCATTCAGAGCGCGAGAGAATACCAGACTATGAGGACATAGCAGCAGGGCGTGCAAATGTTTCATCTCCTAAAAATATTGATGTTTCAACTATACTTGGAAATAAAAACGATTCTAAGGAAAAAGATAGATAGCTCATCAGTTTGACAGAGAGTCTTACACATTCAGCCAAAAAAGGAATGATAGACAAATGGCTCTCTACGGTCCCCATCCCCGCTGACAAACAGCGGCTACTGGACACCCTTATTGACAGCCATTATGCCAAAGTTTATAGGGAACCAGATGTTCACATCAGGGTCCCCAACGAATGCTACAGGCTTATCCAGATTGAGGCTGCCAGGAGAGGACTCACGACAGAAGAATGGCTTGATGCTACACTGCATCTTCACACGGCGATGCCATACCAGGAGCAGTAAGGGTAAAGCACAAGCAACAATCAAACTCTAAATTAAATCAACCCATCTAAAGACATGAACTCTTACATGCCACTCAACGAAAATCTATCTTATATATCATCTCCTCCAGAATATTGCGACAATTGCGGAGCAAAAATGCAGCACGATGTTTACCAGCTTTTCCTCATTAAAGGAACAAGTAAAATACAGGAATTTATTAAATCACCTATTTATCAATACGTATGCCGTTATTGTGGTTCTACATCATACGAAACAAAAAAATACAGAGGAAAACTCACTAATAATTTCTACTCTGAAAGTGGATATAGAGTCAGACTATATCCGCCGATAATTCCTCAGAGCATACCTCCCCCCAACGAAGACATGTCTACAGAATGTCGCTCTATATACAACGAAGCGGCACAAGTTTTTGAACTCTCTCCACGGGCATCTGCAGCTCTCATGCGTCTTTGTCTCCAGCAGTTTTTCAAAGATCAAGGCGAAAAAGGAAAAAATATCAATGAAGAAATAAAGGAGTTAGTAAAAACAGGGATACCCACATTCCTTCAGAAATATATGGATGCCTGCAGAGTAATTGGAAATAATGCTGTCCATCCCATAGAACTGAATTTAAATGAAAACAAAGAACTTGCCGAAGCATTATTTCCGAGTATGAACATCATCGTGGAAAAACTTGTCAGCGAACCAAGAAGAGCAAAAGAACTATACAATAAATTACCCGATGGAGCAAAAGATGCTATTGGGAAACGGGATGCTGCCATTATCGAAGCAGAGAGAAGGGAGCGCAGCTTTCCTCATCAGAAAGACGATCAAGGTCATGAAATAAAGGTGGCACCCTCTTCCCAGCCTTCTGAACAGTAATATTCCCTATCTGTATTTAGAAACTACTCCTACAGGGATAGTCTCTCTTTTGTTGAAGACATTTCCTCTTGTTTTCCCTTTTTCGGTATGATATATTTCCAAAATGCACTCAAAAAGTGATATTAAGAAATGGCTCAAGGAAATCGAAAAGGATTGCCAATGTCTCGCCCAACAATGCAGAGTCAGCATTCACACCGTCTACGGATGGATGTCGTTGCGCCGTCCTATTCCTGCATTGAAGAGTTGATGGGAGAAATGGAACTCTCCTTGGGCGTGATCAGAGGAGTAGAACACGGGAGCCTTGAGGCCCTGCAGCTGGAAAACACTATCCTCCGGGCGTGGATCGCTCTGCATTTGAAGTCAGGAGAAATGGTGGATGTTGATGAATGGGTAAAAGATTATTGCCATAATATCCATGAAGAGCTAAGTTGAGGCATGTCTATTGGAAAATTGTTCATCTGTGCCTGTTCCGCTGTAGCTTTTTCGCTGGCGTCCATTGGAGCATCTCCAGTGGAAAGCATTCAGACCACTGTGAAAGTGGAAGCCGCGCAGAAGAAATACTGGATCAGCTCAACCGAAAAGACACACAATTCTTCTTGCTGGTATTACAACAACTGCAAGGAGTATTGGAGCGATACAGGTAGTGAAAATAACTGCAAGATTTGTGGCGGAGCAGGTGCCTAAAAATGGTTATAAAACAAGGAGAACAAGGAGAATAAATGATGAAATTTTGGTGGAATCGTAAAAAGCAGAATGAACCGTTTGATGTAATGATCGAAATGTTGCGGAAAGGAAACAATCCATGGGCGCAAGATACATCCACTCAAATCGCATATAGTGTCATGCTTGAAACTGTACTCAAGATAGCTCGGAGGGATAAAGAAGAAATAATAGCAATGTTTTCGAATGATGGAATATATCAACAAGGAAAAGAGATGCCCATGCTTGCAAACGTATTAAATAAGATAACATGGGATGTCATTGCTACTGGCAGATACCACCTATATCGCGGTCAGGAAAACATCTCAAGGTGCTGTTTTATTCAACAATGGAGTATCTTCATGAGGAAGGGGGCCTTGATGAAGAAACAGCCGAAACCTGGGCTCAAGTTCTCCAGGAGGATATAGCTCAAGCTGGATAATCCAAACACTACTCTCTATTTGACAGAAATATATTAAAATTCCAAGGCAATGAACATGACTATATATCCATTTACGGTGTCCGAAGATAACAATTCCGAACCTTTACGAAATGTTCTTTTGGATTTGATGGAAGAAGAGGTGAGTAAAAGAAACAAATCCTGCATGGGGACAGACTTCATGCGTATTCAGGAAATTGAACAAAGAACGATAGGAACCGACAATAGAGAGGTTTTTCTCATGGATTTCATTCGTATTCGTATGACTCATGGACCAGCCAAGGGTGGACTGGATACTCCTATTGTGGGATTTGAGCTCGAAAATAATGAAGGATTTTGTGAAGAATCCGGAGCGTTGTATGTTCCATCATTCAACCTGTTCGTAGTGCAATACAACCATGCCGGCATTAAATCCAACCGCATGATCGAATATATATCGGACTTTTATCATGATCGATGCACTGGTTTCCGTATTGATCCAGTAATACGTAGTGATATAAGAGAACGCCTCAGATCCAAAGATATAATCACTAAATTTGAACTCAAAATTCGTCCGAACATGATTACAGATGAAGACCGTAAAAATAATATATCTGTTGCATTTGCCGCTCAATCTGGGGAAATGGCTGAGGCCGCATATGTTTCCATCATATTGGGATCTGAGAGGAGGGGAGAGTTAAACAGTAATGCGTTAAAAAGATCAGCGCAATGGGTTTTGGAAAAGATTACTGACCAACCAGAGGCAATTGAAAAAGCCTGTATCAGTGGAAAAGAGAATGAGCTAGACTTGGCAGAAACACTTGACCTACTCAATTATAGAATCCATTCTAGAGCAGAAATCCAGCCGGGAATCGACAAACGGTTTCCGCGTGAAGACAGATGGGATGCATTAGTACGATCATTCCAAGAATGGAAAAGAGAAGGGTTGATTCATGAAGAAACTCAACTATGAAAAACGTTTCCCAATTGTACTTGCCTTTATCGTTGCAGGAGCAGGTTGTATTGCTACTTGGATAGGAATAATTCCAAGTATTACTCAGACAATGCTCTCATCAGGGATGACGATCGGAGCCATCTTTGCTGGCTTTGATGGAGTTCATAAAAGCCTTCTCGTAGGGCTCAACACTCCATCACTGCGTCAAATGAAAAAGACAGCGTATTATGACGACATCCTCCAATATATGGCTTCCAATCTTTATTGGTCCCTCTGGTTCGTAATTGCCTCGTTTATTTTTCAATGGATCCTCGACTCGTCTCAATGGAAGCAAATTCAGCAACGAGAGCAACTGATGCTTATTTTGACTATATCGATTAATACTATCTGGCTCTTTCTTGGATCTGGTATGTGCGCGTCATTTGCCCGTGTCAATAAAATTTTCACCATTTTCATCCGCCAACATAAAACATATTGAAATGATGTTTAGTGTGTTTTAAAACCTCTACCTAGAGTGATAGGAAGTAGCGTTTCTTCATCAATTCGCCACATCCACCACGGTCAACACCGGATTCATCAGCGCGGCCCCCAGCGTCACATACTGCCCGGCAAGTCTGCACAGCCTTATTTGTCATACCACTGGCAATTCCCCCTGCCGTGCCGAACACCCGGCCCAGCCGGATCACCTGCTTCATGTAATCTCCGGCATCGTAGCCACCTTTCTGTATCATTTCACACAGTCTTCAGGAGTTATTCCAGCCTGAGCAGAAATCAACTAGTCTCCATCCCCCAAAATCTCCCAATACAACGAGCACCTCTTCCGGGTTGCAGGCCGCGAACAGCTTAAAAAGTGAGTCTTTTGGCTGCTTCCTTGCTGTGCTCGTCCCGGAGGTGCCCATATACCCTCATAGCCAGCGCTCCGCCGTCTCGATGCCCCAGCCATTTTGCTACCGTGGGAATGTTGATTCCGGCTTCAATACAGGACGTGGCAAAGAAATGCCGCAAGTCGTGAATACGGACGTGAGGCAGCCCAAGCCGAATAGAGGCGTTGGTGAGGGCCTTCCTGGGGCTTTCCATGGTAAATACCGGGTCGTCAGAGCTATTTCCCCTTCTTTCTCTTCTGAGGCTTTCTATCACATTGGCCAGGGATGCGTTAATGTACAGGGTTCGGCGTGAGGTGGCATGCTTGATGTCAGGCACGGAAATGGATTCTTTCCCGATGTCCCCCCACACTAGGCGCCGGGCTTCCTCGATACGCAACCCTGAATAAGCCAGGAAGGCGATCATGTCCGCCGCTTCGGAATAGGATGATTTCTTCCAGCCTCCCAAAAGAGGCGCTTTTCTAGCCTCTTCCAGAATACGCCGAAAATCATCACGGCTAGGAATATTCAGCGTACCTTGCTGTACTCTCATGCGTTCCAACTTAGTCGCCGGATTGCTTTTGATACAGCCCGCCTCATGAAGCATGGAAAAAACGTTTTTTACAATAGAAAGAGTTCCGTTTGCTGTACGAGGGGACACGGTCAAAGCATCCTTTTTCCACCAAATGCGACACATTGATTCCGTAATTGCTTCAGTAGACATATCATGATCAACAAGCTTTTTGGCCCGTCCGGAAAAGAATTTGATGGACTCCATAGCAGCCGGCTTAAGATTTGGCCTCATTTCCTGTCTCTGGACGTACATGTCCACAGCCAAATGCCAAGATACAGATTCAACGGGCATTTCTTCCCTGCCTCTTTCTTCCAGAAAAGCAGCAAGTCGGGCTAGGGCTTCTGTAAAAACCCGGGTCTTGAGCGATTTTTTTACCGTCCTTCTTCCCTCATCGGATCGTGCATAAAAAATTCCTGACTCTTTCGAACGGTATAAATTCGGATAATCTGTCGCAAGAAGGGTGTTTTTCATAAGTAAAAGGATGCCCGGAGGGGGCGAAAGAGCAAGAAAAATGTCTCAATACGGACAACCAGCACTTCATTGAATCGAAAAAGCAAACCCCGCAAGCAGTTAAACTTGCGGGGTTTATTAATGGTACAGGGAGAGGGATTCGAACCCCCGACCAACTGTGTGTAAGACAGCCGCTCTACCACTGAGCTATCCCTGCATGAGGTGGCGGGAATATATACCGGACGGGATGGGACGGCAAGGATAAAATAGGAAAATGGCGTCCTTTTCCCATTTTTACTCCTGCACTGCCGATTGCCTTCCTTCCCTTTCCTGCAAAAACGGAAGTCCCGCATGTCCGCACTTCCGCCCGGCCTGTCAACAGGAGACCGTTACGGCATTACCCCATCTCCGCTTGCCGGAGGGCCCGGTAATGCAGGATGATGAAGAGGACGCACAGCACGGCTTCCGACCAGTAGAAGATGTCCAGGGCATCCCGTCCGGATGTGAAGCCGTAGGAATGCAGCCCCACTCCCAGCATGTTCACACCCCACCACGCAAAGGCGATGATGACGCCGCCAAGCACGTTGCTGAAGTGGAGAAGCCAAGGAGAAAGCCACCCCGCTTTTCTGGCGTGAAGCACGACCAGTTGCCACAGCACGATCATCAATGCCCCGTTTTCCTTGGGGTCCCATCCCCAGAAACGTCCCCAGGATTCATTGCCCCAGATGCCGCCGAAGACGGTGCCCACCAGCGTGAAGACCAGGGAGAAGCACAGGATGCCGTATGCCATGCGGTCCAGGGATTGCTCCGTTTTCCGGCCAATCAGGCGCAGGGGGGAGGCCAGCAGATACACATGGGAAAGCACCGCCGCCAGCAGTCCGGCCGCATATCCCAGAACGATGGTGATGACGTGGGTGGAGAGCAGGAAGTTGGAACGCAGGATGGCCACCAGCGGGTCCATGTGGTCCACGGCCTGGGAAGATTCATACATGATGCCCATCTGGCAGGAGAGCGCCCCCAGGATCAACCCGGCCGCCAGCACGATTCCCTTTTTGCTGAAGAGTTCCGCCGCCAGCGCGCAGATAACGCCCATGCAGGCTATGAAAGCGATGGTTTCATAGGTATTGCCTACCGGGGACCTCATGGTGATCAGCACGCGTATGGTCAGGGCGGCCACCAGAACGGCCGCGCCCGCCGCGCCCAGAATCCACGCCGGGCTGAAGCCGCCGGGACGCAGAAAACGCCTCCAGAACGGAGCATTCCGCATGGGGCGGAACAGCGCACAGACCACCAGGCAGACAAAGGCGGCCACAAAGACAGCCAGGGAAACATACAGCGGGTCCAGCCGGTAATAGAAGATTTCCCGGTTCAGGGCATTCCGTTCCCCGGCGGAAGCGGCTTCATTCGGCTGTACCAGCCGTTCCATCAGCAGGTTTTCCGCCTTGGCGCGCAGCTCTCCGCTTTTCGGTTCTTCTTCCTCAATAGCCTTGCGCTCCATCAGGGAAGCCATGGCCAGAAAAGCTCCGGCGCCCTTGCCCGGAACGGCGCTCCACTCCTGTTCTTCATTCCGTCCGGACGCAGGGAACCATCGGGGGAATTCCATCCGTTCCATGGCAGCGGGATCTTCCAGCATGATGCGGGAACCGAGCATCCAGCCGCGCACCACGTCAAAGTTGCGGGAAAGCGCCAGGATTTCCTTCTGCGCCTCCGTGAGCTGCGTTTCCCCCAGCATCCGGATTTCCCTCACGGCACGGGACATTTCCTCCCACTGTCCGGCAATCTGGGAATAGGAGTATTTTTTCCTCTTGTCCGCCTGGTCCGGCAGGTGCAGGCGGCGCACCACTTCCTCCCGGTTGACCAGGAATACCGGATATTGCTCCGCAAATTCCGGCCTGAACATGCAGTCCAGCATCCATTCCACCGGAGTGAGTTTTTTCCCGCCGTCCGGGGTTTCTATGGAGAAACTCCTCCTGCCCAGGGTCCGGAGCAGATGGAACCCGGCATACGTGGAGGCAGGCTTGACGCGGCCCCCATCCTGAACGGCCATGCTCTCCACCTTTTCCACCAGGGAGGAGGACCAGGGCGTATAGCGTTCCACGCGGACCGTATGGACGGACGGCCTGGCCGCCAGCATGCCGACGGCGAAGATTCCGGCCACCAGCACGCAGATGCCGGCCAGGCGCCAGCGTTTCCCCTTCCCGGCCCCATACGCGTTTCCGACGGATTGTTCCGGAACGGGTTCCTTTTCCAGCTTTTGTTCCGGCTTGCGGCGCAGGTACCTCCCGAAGACCAGGGCAAAATGCCACAACAACCCCACGGCAATGATGTAGGAAGACCATTTGGGCATTTGTTCCAGCGGATTGTGGGAGGCGCGGAGGATGGATATCAGCCTGCCGGGATGCAGGGAGTCCTGGCCCCAGCTCATCTGGTACAGGGTCCAGCCGGATACCCGCAGCGGTTCGTTCATCCGGATGACGGCGTCATAATGGCCGCCGGATTCCGGAAAAATGGTGACCTGGGATTCATAGGATTTAGGCTTGGACGTTCCGGGGTAAAATTCCGGAACAAAGCGATTGAGACGGATGTCAAAGGGAAGCTCCCGCTCATGCACGCGGTCGCCCTGCGGCAGTTCCACCTGGTCCACGGCCACGGTCATTCTGTTGCCCAGCATGATGCCGGCCAGTAGAAGGAGGATTCCGCCGTGGGCAATCAGGATGCCCGCATGCCTCCACGTCCATTTCACGCGGAACATGCCGCCCAAGAGCAGGTTGACGAACAGCAGGGCGCATGTAATGCCCATGCCGGGCAGCGGCAGGGAAATGAGGGAGTGCTCCCCGCCCAGGGGAATGAGCACGTAGGGAGCGCCGAAGAAGGATTCTATGGCCGCCTCCGATCCCAGGGAGGGAGCCAGCCGGACCTGGTGCAGGGTGCCGGCAAACGTCAGCACCAGCAGGATGAGCATCAGGGCGATTCCCAGTCCGTAGCTTCCGCCGAATTTCCAGAGTTTCCGGCCGTATTTCCTCCACGCCGCTTCCGTATGTTCCCTGTCCCTGTTCATGATATGGGGTTTGTCCTGGATGGAAAAAAGGGGGCCGATCACACGATCAGATCGTGAAACCGGCCCCAATCATGTTTCCGACTGGAAAATGATTAGAAGTTGTCCGCCAGCACTTCAAAGAATGCCTGGGGATGCGCACAGGCGGGGCACACCTTGGGAGCCGTGTCTCCGGTGTGGATGTAACCGCAGTTGCGGCACTTCCACTGGGTTTCCTGCTTCTTGGCGAATACGGCGCCTTCGCGCACGTTTTCCGCCAGTTTGCGGTAACGGGCTTCATGGTGCTGTTCCACCGTGGCGATCTTGCGGAAGGTTTCCGCAATGGCGGGGAAGCCTTCCCTGTCCGCCACTTCGGCAAAGGTGGGGTACATCTCCGACCACTCATCGTGTTCTCCGGCGGCGGCGGCCAGCAGGCATTCCTCCGTGGATTCCAAGGGGGCCGTGCAAACGGTGTGAGTCACTTCAATGCAGGCGTCTTTCAACAGTTTGAAGAACACTTTGGCGTGTTCCTTTTCATTGTCGGCCGTTTCCAGGAAAATGGCCGCGATCTGCTCGTAACCGGCTTTTTTGGCCACACCGGCAAAGTAGGTGTAGCGGTTGCGGGCTTCGGACTCCCCGGCAAACGCCTTGAGGAGATTTTTTTCTGTTTCTGTGCCTTTGATGGATTTCATAAACTAGTTACCAATTTGTGTAAGTGGGTTCATCCTACCGGGGGAATGCCAAAAGACAAGCATTTATTGAATGAATCTAAAAAATCACCTTCCTGATTTTTTCTCCGGACTCACCGCTCTCAAGGAGTCTTCCAGAGTACCCGGAACGGTATCCAGATCTTTCATGATTTCATCCTGAATGGAGGGACCGCCGGGATTTGCGGAAGGTTTGTCCGCCGGGGCTTCGGGCTCTGCGGGGCGCTCGCCGGGCAGCGGCAACAGGCCGTCCGGAGACACGGGCGGGTTGATTTCCTTTCCGGGTTCGGGAGTGTCCGTGGGCTCCTCCCTCGTTTTTCCGGAGCTTTCCGGCGCGGCCAGATTCTGGTACAGGAACACCAGGTCGCCCGCTTCCGCCGTGCCGCTGCGTATGTCCGCCGGAATGCGCGTGCGCCCCATTCTTTCTTCCGTCACGATGAGGTTGGCGACGCGCCGGTTTTCCCCGGAACCGGAGGACTGGGAGATGAGTACCGTTCCCGGTTCATACACGGTGCCGGCCAGGGCGATCAGTACATAGTTGTGGCGGGGGTAAACCCGTTCCACTTTTCCGACGTAAACCGGGCTTCTGCCTGCTTTTTTGACGGGCTGCACCTGCTGCTGGGAACAGGAAGCCGCCAGCAGCACGCATCCCAGGAGGGCGGACACGGGAAGGATTTTATTCATGACGGAAAAGAAAGTAAGAGGGTTGTCCGTTTCATTCCACCAGCACCTTGCGCGGGCGGTTGGTGTTGTCCGCAGGGGCGATGATCCCGCGGGATTCCAGCAGGTCCATCATGCGCGCGGCGCGGCCGTAGCCGATGCTCAGGCGCCGCTGCAGGAGGGACGTGCTCACCTTGCGTTCGATGACGGCCACTTCCAGGCATTTGGCGTAGCATTCCTCCTCCGCGTCGTCCAGCGGGCTGTCCGCCCCTCCGTGGGAGGCTTCGTCCAGCGTCTTCTGGACCTCTTCATGGAATTTCTGCCTGGCCTGGGACGCGCAATGGGCCACCAGGGCTTCCACTTCGTCGTCGGAAATGAATGCGCCCTGGGCGCGTTCCACCTGGGCGGAACCGGGCGGCAGGTACAAAAGGTCGCCCTTCCCCACCAGTTTTTCCGCCCCCTGCCTGTCCAGAATCACGCGGCTGTCCGTGCCGCTGGCCACCTGGAAGGCGATGCGCGTGGGAATGTTGGCCTTGATGGTGCCCGTCACCACCTGCCGCCGCGGCGTCTGCGTGGCGACAATGAGGTGAATCCCGGCAGCGCGGGCTTTCTGGGTCAGGCGGCCGATGTTGGTTTCAATGTCCGCGCCCACCGTCTGCATCAGGTCGGCAAGCTCGTCAATGATGATCACGATGTAGGGGAAGCGTTTGGGGATCACGCCGTCGTCGTCCAGGTCCAGTTCGTCATCCTCTTCCGCAGGCCATTCCCCCTGGGATTCCAGCTCCCGGGCAATGGATTCCGCCAGCGCCTCGTCCACTTCCTCTTCTTCCGGCTCTTCCTCCTCCGCGGGCATTTCAGGCGGCCGCTTGTTGAAGGCTTCAAAGTTGCGCACGCCTACCTTGGCAAAGCAGTGGTAGCGGTGTTCCATTTCATTCACGCACCAGCGCAGGGCGTTTGGCACCTTTTTGGGGTCCGTCACCACGGGAACAATCAAATGGGGCAGTTTGGAGTACGGCTGCATTTCCACCACCTTGGGGTCCACCAGGATCAGCCGGAGTTCGTCCGGCCTGAATTTCAGCAGCATGGAGGAGATAATGCTGTTGATGCACACGGATTTGCCGGAGCCCGTAGCCCCCGCCACCAGCAGGTGGCGCATGGAGGCCAGGTCCCCTATCACGGTGCGGCCATACACGTCCTTGCCCAAAGCCAGCGGAATTTTCTTTTTGGGAGAACAGAATTCGGGGTCCTGGAGCAGTTCCCGGAGCGGGACGGCCACTTTTTTACGGTTGACGATTTCAATGCCCACCGTGTCCTTGCCCGGAATGGGGGCCACGATGTTTACGCTTTCCGCCCTGGTCGCCAGCGCGATGTCCTTGGAATACTGGTCAAACGTATTCACGCGCACGCCGCGCGCGGGATATACCTCATACCGGGTGATGGTCGGGCCGCGGGTGATGTCCCCCGGCGTCACGTCCACGCGGAACGTCGTCAGCGTCTCGATGATTTTTTGCTGGATTTCCAGCATTTCCTCCCGGTCCGCATCCGTGGGACCGTCCGGCTTTTCTTCATAATGCAGCAGTTAGAAAACTGGAAGCTGGTAGTC
>JAJQCV010000126.1 GCA_021202525.1 Akkermansiaceae bacterium
GTTTCCATCATAGACATTGATATTATCTATTTGTTAGAAAAAATAAGAAGAAAGAAAAGCCAGCGATGCGAACCAACCAAATTCCTGTGCAAAAGATTCACATGAAAGAAAGAAAAATACTTATGTCTGGGAAGGCAGCTTTTCTCCGGATATTATCTTACACTCTGCAAAGTCCCAAACAAATGCTGCACGCTTGCCAAAATTTTTCATGTGAAAAACCACAAGGAGAAAGATTGCTCCTTTTCCATGGAATCCGTACAATTCCGCCATGCCTGTAGCTCCGGCACGCATTCTTCAAGACATCTTCTCTTTTTACCGGGAAAAAGAACTCCCTGTGCTGCTCAACCAGCATAAAAGATGGTCGGAAAGCCGCCCCCTGAAAGGATGCCGGGTGATTGACGCCTCCCCCGTATTCCGAAACACCTGCGCCAAATACGCCGCCCTGCTGGCGGCCGGAGCGGACTTGACGGTGACCGTCTCCCGGGTCATGCCGCATGATCCGGAAATCCTTCCCCTGCTGGCGGCTTATGGAATTCCCGTGGTAGACGCGGAACGAGCCGAAGGCCCTTACGATGTCGTCCTGGATTGTGCGGGCGCCCTTTCCCATGTCCCCAGCCGCTGCGGCTATGTGGAATTGACGCGGTCCGGCGCGGAACATTATGCGGGATGCACGCAGCCCGTCTGGATGGTGGATGCAGGGAAAATCAAACAGATTGAAACCTGCCTGGGCACCGGGGAAAGTTTCTTCCGCGCCCTAGCCTCCCTGGGATTTGACGACTGGCATGGGAAAACGCTTGTCGTCATAGGATATGGGAAGGTGGGCCGCGGCATCGTCCTGCATGCCCTGAACAACCGGATGCGCGCCATTGTGGCTGATGTAGAAGAAAAACACTTCCCTTCCCCGTCCATCTCCTTTCTTCGCGCGACGGATGGCGCGCCTCTCAGCCACGCGGTAAAACAGACCTTTTGCGCCGTCACGGCTACCGGCAAACGGCATGCCCTGTCAGGTCTGATTGATCCCGCCTTGCCCTGCTCTTCCGGCGTTCTGCTGGCGAATATGGGTGTGGAGGACGAATGGGGGCCGTCCATCCCGAAAAACCGCATCCTGAATGAAGAGCGTCCCCTCAATTTCATCCTGCCCGATCCCACGCAAATGTGCTATATTGATCCTCCCCTGGCTCTTCACAACCAGGGCGCCGTGGAACTGGCCGCAGGCCGCGGAAAGCCCGGCCTGTTTCCGCCTCCTCCGGAAATGGAGGAATACTTCCTGTCCCTGATCCGTTCCGGGGGAATCATTCCGGCGCAACTGCTGGACTCCATTTCCTGACTTATCCTCTTGCGTTCGCGAAGCCGGAAGAGTACCCTATAGAGTACGGCTGGGGACTCGACATGCCCGCCGGATCCGTTTCATTGACTTCGCAACTCATGGACACTTATTATTCCTACCATAGCTATCACCTGGCCGGGAAGCTGTACGGTACTCTGGGGTGCGCCCTGGCGTGGGGTATTTTTGGAGCCGGCTGGTGGATTCTTCCACTGACTGCTGTTCTGATTTGCCTGTGGCTTCCCGTCATCCTCGGCAGACCGCATTTTCTGGCTGTCACTTCCGCCTTCATCGCATGGGGCAACGGAATCACGCGCAGGGAGATTCCCTGGGAAGCCATTGAAAGCATAGGATATACGCCAGGCCAGGAAAGCAAGCCGGGCCTCAAGATAGAACTAAAAGACGGCAATATTCTGGACGTGGATTCCTCCTGTTTCTCCGCCCTGCCCGCCGTGCGGGAAGCCGTTCTTCAAGCCTCCGGCAAATATCCCGTGCATCTTGCCCCGGACCTGTTTGCCGCTCCGGGCATGTTGAGCGAATAATCGTTCCAAAGCCTTTTCTCCCACAGAGGGAAGGAAGGCGTTACCCTTTTATTTTCCAGAGATCCATACTTCATCTCATCCGGGAAAATGAAAAATGTTCCACGTAGAACATTCATGTGAATAACATATCCATTCCATTTACTTTCAAACAATAAAAAACAGGCGCCATGTTTCCACGGCGCCTGTCCCTTTGTATGAATGATTTTGTGCCAGTCAAAATCAGTTGGGAGATCTCATCGGCATGAGTACGTACAGGAACTCATCGCCAATCTTCAGCACGCCCGGGCTCATTTCATCAATGAGGTTCAGCGTAATCATCGTGTCGCCGGGCATGGTTTTCAGGGGAGCCATGAAGAAGTCCGGATTGAAGGAGATGGAAAGAGGCCTGCCGGAATAAGTGATGGTCACGGACTCGTGCGCCTCACCTACGCCTTCCGCGCTGGATGCCACTTCCAGCTCGTTTTCCCGGAAGTTCAGCTTGATGTTCGTGCTCTTGTCCACGGAAAGGAGGGAGACGCGGCGCACGGTTTCCAGCAATTCTCCGCAGGGGAGTTCGATGCTTTCCTTGCAGTCCGTCGGAATCACCTGGCGGTAATTCGGGTAATTGCCGTCAATCAGCTTGCTGATCAGCAGCGTATCGTTGATTTCAAAAGCCGCCTGGTTGCGGGTGAAACGGATCGTGACGGAACCCACTTCATCCAGCAGGCGCCGCAATTCTCCTACGGCCTTGGTAGGCAGAATGGCGTCCAGCTGTTGTTCCTCCGGGAAATCCAGAGCAGTTTCCGCCAGCGCCAGGCGGCGGCCGTCCGTAGCCACCAAGGTCATCTTCCCGTTGCGGAAGGAAAGGGAAATGCCGTTGAGCACGTAGCGGGTCGTATCCGTGGAGATGGCGTATTCCGTCCGGCGAATGCAGTCGCGCAGAAGGTTCTGCTCCACCTGGTACACGGTCGCCTGTTCAAAGGAGGGAAGATCGGGAAATTCATCCGCCGGAAGACCGTTCAGCTTGAACTGGGAGCGGCCGCATTCCACAGTTGCCTGGTTACGCTGGTTCACATCTACCTGCACTTCCGCCTCGGGAAGTTCGCTGATAATGCTCACCAGCTTTTTGGCGGGGAGGGTAACCGTACCGTCCCTCACCACGTTGGCGGGCACCACGCCGGTGATGCAGACATCGAGGTCGGTTGCAGTAAAGCGCACTTGCCCGTTTTCGGCTTCAATCTTTACATTGGAAAGAATGGGCAGCGTCGTTTTGGAAGACACCACACTGACTACCTGTCTCAGGCCATCCAGAAATACTTGCTTGGAAATAGTAAACTTCATGTGACTGTGCTTTTATCTGCCTCGCATCCTCTCACAAATACCTCCCTCTCTTCAAGTCCTTTCTCCGTCAAATCGGCATATTTGGCAGTATTTTTTTCAAAAGCATACCATATATAGTAATTCATCATTTTAAAAGGCATATCTTGGAGGGTGCGTTTTTTTAGATTATTTAAGCATTCTTAAAAGTCTGTTCCACAAGCCGTGCGACTCCCGCATTTCCGGTTCGCAGGAGTATTGAAAATGCGGCTTCAACAGGGTTTTCGGACAGAAATTTTCATGAATGCCGGAAACGGAAAGAAATAAAATGGTAAAAGCTTCTTCATCCGTATCCATTCCGGAAATATTTGGATGAAACAAAAAAATCATGGTTTCACTGGACGGGCATCTTCCGTTCCCGCGCAAACCATGTGCCTCATTCTGGAAAATGGACAACCCGTCCTACCGGAAAACTTCGCCGGGCATGGTCCATGTTCCGGGGGGAACCATCCGTCCCGGCAACACAACGGTATTGGCCCCGAACCGGACGTGATCTCCAACGACGGCTCCCAGCTTGCTCCTTCCCGTCTCCACCAGCCTTCCCCCCGCCATCATCCGGTGCTCCGCCCCGTCGTGCCTGAAATTGGAACAAACCGTTCCCGCGCCAAAATTGACACCGTTCCCAATGATGGAATCTCCGGCATAACTCAAATGGGAAATAAACGTTCCATCCCCCACAATGCAATTCTTCAATTCAACGCCCTGCCCCGCAACGCACCCGTCTCCCAGGGAAACATATCCCCTCAAATAGCAATTCGGGCCTATCCTGCAACCATCTCCCACCCATACGTAGCCTTCCACCACCACGCCGGGCAGCACTATGGAATCCTTCCCAAGCCGCAAATTTCCCAGAACATGCACGCCATCCTTCCCGGAACCGGTGTTCCCTTCCATTCCCTTCATGACTCTCTCCTGCCAGTCCAGCAGATCCCATGGGTATACAAAACGCTCCACAGCCATATCTCCCTTCACGAAACTCTGCCGTAATCCCGGAACCCCCTTCCCTGCCAAAAAACGGCCCTCCGCATTCCTCAGCTCGCATGCCCCCGGTCCGTAATCAGCCAGCCATACAGCGACCTCCGGAGAAAAATCGTGCATGGACACCTCCACAACTTCATCCCCGGCTCCCCGCCCTTCCTCTTCCGGCCCAAAAACGGCTTCAAAGCCCGCTTCCCGGAGCCGTGAGGCACAATACGCGCCTATGCTCGTCCCGGCCACGGAAAACGCGTGGAAGGGCCTTTCAGGACCCGTTGCCGGAAAAGTGAGATCCCTCTCCGGAATGTAAATCAATCTGGCAATCCTCATGCAGGAATGATATTCCCTGTTCCGTACTTCCTGCAAGAGACAATGCAGCCGGTGCCCGGAGAGACCGCTCTGTGCAATAACCGTGTGGAAGTAACGGTGAATACCCTGTGAATAACTTATTCAGACATTATTCACAATTTTGTTAACGGAATTTATTCACATCCGCAAGATCCTACAACACGTTTCTCTTAAATGTGAAACCAATGTTGTTCACAATCACTACAGGGTAGAAGAAGAAGGAATTTAATATTGTTAAATCTAATACTCTTCAACACACATCTCTATTGTCCTTTTTCCATGATCCATGATACAAGGTTCCCATGAACGCAGAGGATTGGGATGCCCGCTGGATGAAACTGGCCATGGAACTTGCCGGAAAAGGGCTCGGTCTGACCAGCCCCAATCCCTGCGTGGGCGCCGTCATCGTTCACAAGGATCAGCTCATCGGCTCCGGATTTCATGAAAAGGCCGGTCTCCCCCATGCGGAGAGGAATGCCATTGCCGACGGTATTGCCAAAGGCAATGCCGGGCTGTTTCCGGATTCCACCCTTTACGTTACACTGGAACCGTGCAGCACGACGGGAAAAACCCCTCCCTGTACGGAAGCCATCATGGAACACCGCTTCAAGCGGGTGGTTTACGGCTCGGAAGACCCCAATCCACGCCACAGGGGAATCGCTGCGGAAATTTTAAGGAATGCAGGCATTGAAGTTGCCCGGGGGATTCTGGAGAAGGAATGCGACTTTCTAATCAGGACTTTCCGCCTGAACATGATGGAAAGCCGTCCCTGGATAATCGCAAAAAGCGCCATGTCCCTGGACGGACGCATTTCCCGCAGTTCGGAACGGTCCCAATGGCTTACTGGAAAAGCCGCCCGTTCCTTCGTACATACGCTCCGTTCCGAATGCGATGCCATCATGACGGGAGGAAACACGGTACGCTTGGATAATCCGTCTTTGACAATCAGGAATCCGGAAAAGCCCGTTTCCCCCCTTAAGGAACAACCGTGGCGCATTATCCTGACCCGGAATGCCGCTTCCATCCCGGAAAATTCCATCTGCCTGACGGATGAATTTCGTGACCATACCTTGATCGTAGAGAATGTATCCAATTATTTGGAATTGTTACAAAATTTGTATTCGGAAAGAAAAATAGGTACTATTCTTCTGGAATCTGGAGGCATTCTGATGAAAGAATTCCTGAAAGCCGGACTGGTGGATGAATGGGTGGGATTTTATGCTCCCGTCATTACCGGCGGCGGTGCTGAAGGAGTGGAAGGAGGAGCATTCCTGGAACGGGAGGCGTATCTCTCTGAACCTTCTATAAGAATATTCGGCTCTGACGTGTGCATCCGGGGAGATGTTCATTATCAATGACGGAAAAACCGTCTTCACCGTGAGAAGGTAGTCGTCTTTTCCCCGTCGTCCTGTTCCGGTATTTTTCCGGAATTTCCTTCCTATCCTGATTGTTTGTCACTAGGTGGTTTCTTTCATGACCTCTGATATTTTCGTTATGTTGAAAAACAATCAGTACGGCGTGCTCCATACCGGGAAACACATCTGAAAAAACGAAGGAAAAAATTTGAGATAAAAGCTGCGCCTTTTCCCGCCCCCATGCCATAAAAAACGGCGCTGCATAGCCGGAAGGTAGCAGATGAAGCAGTTATTATAAACTACCGTCCGAATGGTGATAGACGAGTGAAGCTCCAGTCCTTTTGTTTCAAGCCATTTGCAAATAACGGGTTTCACCTGGAAAAAGTGAAAGAAAGGCTGATTATTGCCTGTTCCGTTTTTGCAGGTAGACGAGCAGGAGCGCCATGTCCGCCGGAGTAATGCCGGGAATGCGGGAAGCCTGTCCTATAGTGGCGGGGCGGATCTTGCCCAGCTTGATAACGGCTTCCTTTTTTAAAGCATGGACGGATTCGTAATCAATATCGTCCGGGATGATTTTTTCCTCCATTCGCACGATTTTTTCCGCCTGTTTTTTTTGCCTTTCAATGTGGCCCTCATACTGGATGTCCGTAGCTATGGCATCCCAATGTTCCACGTGGAACATTTTTTTCATCTCTTCCGGCAGCATGGACCAGTCGTTTCCGGGACGCTTGAGCCAGATGGAGACGGGAACGCCTTCATATTTCATCGCCGCCGCCTGCTTGATTCCCTCTTCAATGGACTTCCGCCTGTTTTCCGTTTCCATGAACAGATCATGGGTGATAAGGCCGTTTTCAAACGCCAGCGGAGCCAGCCGCAGGTCTGCATTATCCTGCCGCAACAGAAGCCGGAATTCCGCGCGGCTGGTGAACATGCGGTATGGTTCGTCCGTTCCCTTGGTAACCAGGTCATCAATCATGACGCCTATGTAAGCCTGGTCCCTCCGGAGAATCAGCGGGGGCTTTCCAAGAACTTTCAGAGCGGCGTTCGTTCCTGCCATCAGGCCCTGTGCGGCGGCTTCCTCATATCCGGAAGTCCCATTGATCTGTCCGGCAAAATACAGGTTCTCCACAAGCTTGGTTTCCAGGGTGGAATGAAGTTGGGTGGGTGGGCAGAAGTCGTATTCCACTGCATACCCCGGGCGTATCAACTGGGCATTTTCCAAACCGGGAATAGTGCGGATAAATTCGCATTGAGCGGAGTAGGGCAGGGAGGTGGACACGCCGTTGAGGTAAAATTCCTCCGTGCTGCGCCCTTCCGGTTCCAGAAAAACCTGATGGCTCGTTTTTTCTGCAAACCGCACGATTTTGTCTTCAATGGAAGGGCAGTAGCGGGGTCCTATCCCTTCAATGATGCCGCTGTACAGGGGGCTGAATTTCAGATTGTCCCGGATGATGTCATGCGTGGTCTGGTTGGTGTACGTAATCCAGCAGGGCATTTGTTCCATCCGGAAATCTTCGTCCCCCCACGTGTTCAGTGTACAATAGGGTTCGGAAGAACGCTTCAGGAGGTTCCGTGAACGGTAGCTGAACAGGGCAGGGGGAGTGTCCCCCGGCTGGAGTTCGCAGACGGAAAAATCAATGGACCTGCCGTTGATGCGGGGAGAAGTACCCGTTTTCAGCCGTTCCACCTGAAAGCCCAAATCCGCCAGGTCGGAGGAAAGCGTGGATGGCGCACAGCCCATGCGGCCGCCAGTGACATGTTGCAGTCCTACATGCAGCAGGCCTTTCATGAAAGTGCCGGAACAGATGACTACGCTGCGTGCATGAATGGTGTAATCCAGGGAAGTGACGGCGCCCGCGGCCTGCTGTTCTCCGTTGACCAGCAGCTTGACGACGTCTTCCTGGAACAGTCGTACGCCGGGAGCGGTTTCCAGCACTCTTTTCATGCGCGTGCGGTAGGCGGTCTTGTCGCATTGGGCGCGCGGTGCGCGGACGCTGGGGCCCTTGGAAGCGTTCAGCATCCGGAATTGAATGGCGGTGGCATCCGTATTCAGACCCATGGCGCCGCCCAGAGCATCTATTTCCCGTACAATATGCCCCTTGGCAAGGCCGCCGATGGCCGGGTTGCAGGACATTTGGCCGATGGTGTCCAGATTGTGGGTAAGAACGGCTACGGAACAGCCCATGCGGGAAGCGGCCAAAGCCGCTTCAATGCCCGCGTGTCCTGCGCCGACGACGAGAACGTCGAACACGGAAGATGCTTGGGTGGAGGAATTCATCAGGATGCTGAACAAATGGCAAGGCGGTGCAGAACCAGCCGCGGATCAAGAGAAGAAGAAACCAGGGCCTTGTCGGCCTTCATGCACTCCTTCAGGGTCTGTTTCAGTCGCTCCGTCTTGAATTTGGCGGCATTTTGGGCCGCCAGGAAAAGCGGGTAGGCATTCGGGGTGCCGTCCTTCTTCAAGGGAATCAGCGCGGATGCATAAGATGGCAGGGAGGAAATTCTGGCGGTGAAATCCTTGAAATTGGTGGGCTTCAAATTGAAGGCATCACACAAAAGTTTGGCGGCCAGCAAATTTCTAAGCGTCGGAATAAATGCGGCACGCATAATGGTGACGGCATTTTCTCCGCGTTCCAGTTGAAAATCGATCAGGGAAATGGCCGTGTCGCTCTTCTTGTTTTCCAGCGCTCGTGAAATTTCGAAAATTACTCCCGTGCGGGTGAGTGGAACCATTCTTTCAACATCCTCCGGCATGACTGTCCGCCGTTCCGCTCCCAGGAAAAGATCCAGCTTTTCAATTTCGGAAATAATCTGGCGGGAAGACTCGCTGACGCGGTGGATGAACAATTCCAGCGCGGAAGGGTCAAAGGCCATCCCTCTTGCGGCCGCTTCCTTGTTTACCAGGGGCATCAGGCTGCCTTCCCAGCCGGCCTTGGTAATATCCGGCTTGTTCAATTCTGCAGCAGCGGAATGCTGGAGCAGGAATTTATTGAAGGAACGGCGTTTGTCGAACTCGGAAGCGGAAACAACCAGAATGACGTCCGGACCCAGCCCGGCTTCCAGCAATTGCTTCAGGGAATCCAGGGCCGCTTCCGTGGTGGAGGACCTGCCGGTGACGGAATCCCCGAGGAAGTTGCAATTCTTCATCCAGACCACCTTGCGCCCGGGGAAAAAGGGCAGTGTGCGCAGGGCCTCCATGACCTGGCGGACAATTTGAGATGCTTCATCGAAATCTCCGCAGCCCGCTTCCAGGATTTCATGGGAAAACTCGTTCGTTCCTTCCGTCAGGGCGGCAAAAACGCCGGAAGCTTTTTCACGCACCATCCCTTCATCCGTGCCGAAAACGAGATGAATGGCCTGTTGTTCTGGAATGAAACTGCCCATAAAGCGTGCCCGTTCATACCACAAAATCCGGTTTTTTGAAAGACGTATTTGTCATTAGAAAGTTTTTTCATTTGAAGAAGATAAGCTTAAATAGTATCAATGGGAAAGGAATGAGGGATATAATCCGGAGTTTTTCCGTTCCTTCCCTTCCCATACCCTTGTGATCAAGCCGAAAACCGTTTGATCATCACCACGGCAGGGCATTTTCATGAGATCGAACATCTGGACACGGACTCTACTTGTCATCATGATGACGGTTATGATGACCGTTGTCGCCGTAGCTTATTGGAGGTGGGACAGCCGCGTCACGGAAAGGAACATTTCCTTCAGGTCGGAAGTGTTCACCACCGCCCAGGAATCCGAACTGAAGGATACGGACATTCCCACTCTTCATCAGCTCAATGAGGAATACTCAAAGGTGGCGCAGCTCGTGGAGCGGGTGCTGGTCAGCATAGACACCACGGGCGTGACCAATGTTACCCAGCCTTCCGAAGACGGGCAATCCGTCATTGAAAAAAGGCTGGCAGTGCACGGCCTGGGTTCCGGAGTCATCGTCACCAAGGAAGGGCACATCATCACCGCCTACCATGTCATCCAGAACAAACATGCCCTGCGGGTCACGCTGAGCGACGGAAGGAGTGTCTCCGTGCATCTGGTAGGGGTGGACCCGGAACTGGACATCGCCGTGCTGAAGGTGGACAAGCCGGACAGCCAGACGACCTTCAATCCTCTTCCCTTCGGCAACAGCGACAAGGTGGCTCCCGGCA
Organism: Akkermansiaceae bacterium; assembly: GCA_021202525.1. Classification (GTDB taxonomy): domain Bacteria; phylum Verrucomicrobiota; class Verrucomicrobiia; order Verrucomicrobiales; family Akkermansiaceae; genus Akkermansia. The sequence goes on from JAJQCV010000126.1 coordinate 10,052, forward strand.
TGATCGTTCTGGCCTGCGGCAATCCCTACGGACTGGGCACGACGGTCTCACGCGGCATCATCAGCGCCCGGGAACGCAAGCTGATGGATTCCGGCCTGGACCTGATCCAGACGGATGCCAGCATCTTTCCCGGCAACTCCGGCGGCCCCCTCATCAACATCCGCGGGGAAATCATCGGCATCAACAAATCGATCCTCCCCAATACGGAAAAAAATTATGCGGGTATCGGCTTCGCCATTCCTTCCAATCTCGTCCAGCACTCTTTCCAGCAAATCTGCGTGCACGGTCGTCCCATGAGAGGGTACCTGGGGCTGGACATCGTGCCCAATACGCCCCCCCTCCGCAGTTTTCTGGACTATCATGAGGCCACGGGTGCTGTCGTAAACATGGTCAAGTCCGGATCCCCGGCTGAACAGGCAGGCCTCCGGACGGGAGACGTGATGCTCAATTTCAATGAGGTGCCCATTCTGAACGTCCAGGACGTGCTTGACCGCATAGAAAACCTCTCCATCGGAGACAAATTCCGGCTGAAAATCTGGAGAAAGGGACAAAAAATGAATCTTACCCTGAAAGTGGGGGACAGCATTCTGCAAAATGCCCCCTCTCCGTGGGCGGACTTCATGGACGGCGTAGGCATGCACTTGCGCGAACTCACTGCGGAAGAGCAATCCATCGGCGCACGGGGCCTGCTGGTCATTCAGGTAAACACGAAAAAATCCGTGGGGCAGATCCTCCAGACGGGAGACATGGTCTTTGCCGTGAACCACCAGAGCGTCAGCACGATGGAAGCGCTGGTCAAGGCGCTGCGGGAAGGACCTGCCCTGCTTACCGTTTCCCGTGACGGGCAGCAGTTCAACGTGAAGGTGGATGCCCGCCCGGTCTCGGAAAAAACCCTGCTTCCCCGCATTCCCACAGCTACGAAAAGCAATGCCATCCTGCCGAGGGAACTTTGAATTCCGCCGCCGCGGTTTCCTGCAGAATGCTTCCTCTTCCGCCGCATTTTGCGGCATTCCCCGGCACAGGCTTGACTGCCAGATAAAAACGCATACAATATATCACCTTTAAGAAATTAAACTTATGACTCGTCATACCATCTCCGTACTTGTTGAAAACAAATTCGGCGTGCTTGCCCGCATTGCCGGTTTGTTCAGTGGACGGGGCTACAATATTCATTCGTTGAACGTTGCCCCTAGCCAGGACCCGCGCTTTTCACGGATGACCATCGTCGTACGTGAAAAGGAAGACGTCCTGGACCAGATCATCAAGCACCTGGAAAAACTCGTCAACACGGTGGAAGTGGTGGATTTCCGCAACACGGACAACGTGTACCGGGAGACGGTATTGACCCGCATCGGCGTGGACTCCGCCACGCGGCATGAAGTCATTGAATTCTGCCAGATCCTGGGTGCCTCCATTGTGGATGTCACCAAAGACGCCCTGACCATCGAGGTTACGGGCGGCGAGCACAAGATCGACCGTTTCCTGTCCCTTATTGAAGACTACAACGTGCAGATGCTGACGCGCAGCGGCCGCATCGCGCTTCCCAAACCCCGGCAGTAAGGAACCTTTCCGGCTTTTCCATCAAACCCTGCAGGACGGTCTTGCAGGGTTTTTTTCTCCCTTCCTTCCATGAACATCACTTATCCGGACCTTCCCATCTCCCGCCGCCGGGATGACATTCTGGCGGCTCTGCGGGAGCATCAGGTCATTGTGGTGGTAGGAGAAACGGGGTCCGGCAAAACCACCCAGCTTCCCAAAATGGCCATGGAACTTGCTGGAGACAGGCCGGGCAGGGTGGGCTGCACCCAGCCCAGAAGGCTTGCCGCGGCTTCCGTCTCCCGCCGCGTGGCGGAAGAACTGGGCTGTGAACTGGGCGGCCTGGTGGGGTACCAGGTGCGCTTTGAAGAAAAGGCGGGCCCGGAAACGCGCCTGAAATTCATGACGGACGGCATTCTGCTGGCGGAAACGCAGCATGATCCGGATTTGCGCCAGTACCATACCCTGATCCTGGACGAGGCTCATGAACGGAGCCTGAACATCGACTTTCTGCTGGGATATCTCAAGCTTCTGCTGGACAGGCGGCCGGACCTGAAGCTGGTGATCAGCTCCGCTACGCTGGACGCGGGAGGATTCTCCGAATTCTTCAACGGCGCCCCCATCGTGCAGGTGGAAGGGCGCACCTACCCGGTGGACATGCACTATTTGCCGCCCCTGCATGAAGACGAGGAACTGGCTGCCCATGTGGCGCGCGCCGTGGCCTGGCTGGACACACTGGACGACCGCGGGGACGTGCTTGTCTTTCTTCCCGGCGAACGGGAAATACGCGAGGTGGCGGATAAACTGGAAGGCCGCCAGCTGCGGAATACGCGCATCCTGCCCCTTTTTGCAAGGCTGGGCCTGGCGGACCAGCAAAGAATCTTCCATCCGGAGCAGGGGTACAGGCGTATCGTGCTTGCCACGAATGTGGCGGAAACGTCCCTGACCATTCCCGGCATCATTTACGTCATTGACTCCGGTCTGGCGCGCGTCAGCCGCTACAGCCCCGCGCGCCAGGTGCAGAGGCTCCAGATAGAACCCGTCTCCAAGGCCAGTGCCCGCCAGCGTGCGGGACGCTGCGGACGCGTGTGCGAAGGCGTCTGCATACGCCTGTACAGTGAAGAGGACTGGGAAGACCGCCCCGACTTTACGGACCCGGAAATCAAGCGCAGCGCCCTGGCCGGAGCCCTGCTCAGGATGAAGGACCTGGGACTCCCGGAAATGCCGGAATTCCCGCTCCCTGATCCCCCTTCCTCCAAACTGGTGACGGAAGGCTACCGCACCCTGCGGGAAATAGGAGCCCTGGACAAGGCCCGGCAGCTCACGCCCGTAGGCAAAAAACTGGCACGCCTGCCCATTGATCCGCGGCTGGGCCGCATGCTGCTGGAAGCCCGGCATGAACAGGCCCTGCCTGAAATGCTTGTCATCGTGGCCGGCCTGGGCATCATGGACCCCCGCGAGCGTCCGTCGGACGCCGCCCAGAAGGCGGACCAGGCCCATGCGCAGTGGAAGGACGAGGACAGCGACTTCCTGTCCCTGCTCAAGCTGTGGAAAGATGCGTGGCAATTCAGGGAAGGACGGCGCTGGCGTAAAAACCAGCTCCGCAAATGGTGCGGAAAAAACTTCCTCAACTTCAACCGCATGATGGAATGGTTCAACCTGTGGGAGGACCTCTCGCGGCTGGTGAAGGAAACCTTGAAGTGCAAAATATCCCCTCTGGAACAGGAAACGGACCGCCAGGCTTCGTTCGCCATGATCCACCGGAGCATTCTGGCCGGCGTGCCGCGCCAGTTCGGCCTCTGGGATGCGGACAACCGGGAATATCGCGGCGCGGGGGGGCGTTCCTTCGGCATTTTTCCCGGCTCCGGTCTGTTCCGCCGCAAGAAGCGGAGTGAATGGGTGATGGGCGTAGAGCTGGTGGACACCACCCGCCTGTGGATGCGCCGCGCCGCCAGGCTGGAACCGGAGTGGGTGGAGCAGGTTGCGCCCCATCTCTGTGAATCCCATTACTCCGGAGCGCGGTGGGACAAGGAACAGGGTGCGGTTTACGCGGTGGAGCGCGTGGTATGCGGCGGCCTGCGCATCGTTGACAACAGGCGCGTCCACTATGGCCGCATCAATCCCGCCCATGCGCGGGAAATCATGATCCGTGAAGGACTATTGGGCGGCGGCTTCCGCACGAAACCCGCCTGCATCAAGCATCTGGAAACGCTCCGGGAGGAAGTGCGGCAGATAGAACTGAAGCTGCGCCGCCCGGACCAGGTCTGGTGCGAGGAAGGCGTTTTTCAATTCTTCAACGGCCTTGTTCCGGAGGACTGCTGCACGGCCAGGGCGTTTTTGCGCTGGGCTTCCGGCATGGAAAAAAAGAACCCGGAATCCCTGCATGTTCCGGCGGAGGAAGCCATGTATGAATTCTGGGGCAGGGACCTGTTGGGCGGCTTCCCGGACGAGGTTTCCTGCAACGGGGCGGAATACCCCGTGTATTACCAGAACGACCCCGGAGCGGAAGACGATGGCGTGACCCTGGGGGTCCACATCGACCAGCTTCCGGACGTACCGGAATGGCTTCCGGAATGGGGTGTGCCGGGCCATCTGGCCCAGCGGGCGGAATGCCTGCTGCGCACCTTGCCAAAGGACCTGCGCGTTTTCCTCCAGCCCATCAGCCAGAAGGCCGCCTACTTCGCGGAACTGCGCCACGGCATGGAACCGGATGGTCCGCTTGCGCAAAAGCTGGCGGAATTTGTGGAGGCGGAAACGGGGCGCTTCTGTGCTCCCTCCTTCTTTGACATGGAACGCGTGCCTGCGGAGCTGGTCACGAAAATATGGGTGTGCGATGACGAAGGGAAGGAACTCGCCCTGGGTACGGACATTGCGGAACTCAACACCCGCCTTGGCAGAAAACTTTCCCGCCGGTTCCGGGAAACGGCGGCGGACATCGTATCCGTCACCGGCATGAAGGAATGGACCTGCGGAAATTTGGAGCATACGGTGGATGTGGCGGGAAGACCCGGCTATGTGGCCCTGGTGGATGAAGGAACATCCGTGGGAGTCCGCGTCTTTGAAGATGAACTGCGCGCGGCGGAATCCCACCGCGCCGGCTGCCTCCGTTTCATGCGCCTGCGGCAAACGGACCAGCTCAACCACCTGCGCAGGAAATTCCCGCTGAAGCTGGAAGGAAAGCTTTCCCTGCACATGCTTGGCAAGGACCCGTCCACGAATGCGGATGACCTGGTGGATGTCTCCGCGGAACTTGCCCTGGGGCGTCCCTTGCCGCGTACGGCGGAACAATTCGCCGCCGCGGAAATGAACCTGCGCCAGAACCTTTTTGATGCAGCCCGTACCGTGGCGGATGTCTGGGAACTTGTCGCCTCCACGGAACATTCCGTGAGGGACTTTGAAACGGCGCAGCAGGGCATACGCCCTGCGGAACGCATCACGGCGGATCTCCGGCGTCAAATGGACTGGCTTCTCCGTCCCCGCTTCCTGTGGGTTCACGGTGCGGAACGCCTGCCGGACCTCAAGAGGTACATGCAGGGCATCGCGGAACGCATCAGGCGCATCGGCCAGCAGCCTCTGGCCAGGGAACTGGAACGCTTGGACCTCTTTGAACGCGTGTATCTTCCCTGGCATCAGGCTTTGCCGGAACATGCGGACGATCTGCGCTGGATGCAGTACGGCTATCTGCTGGACGAATACCGCCTCTCCGTATTCGCTCCCGCCATTCCCGTCAAGGGACGCATCTCTGAAAAACGGCTGAATGCTGCTTTTGAAGCATTGTAAAGGCGGTGAAATTTCCGTATTTTCACTAAATTCACTGTAGACTGGCCGGACAGAGGCTTGCGCAAGCAGCCTTGTTTTTTGATTCTTGCCTATGCCAGGATCGGTTTCATCATGCGGGCTTTAAAACAGTGCAGATCCTTCGGACATATACCCGGAGAAAATGTACGGAGCACTCTTCCACTGCATGAATGATGCCCGTAGGCACCCATCGGAGGACTATTTACAGTCCCTTGGACAACTGGGCGAATTCGATCAGATTCGTTTCCTTGCCGAACAGCACGAGAATGTCGTGATCCTCGAACACAAGGTCCGGGGAGGGAGTGCCGATGACGGGAATGCGCGGGATGGAAAGGATTTCACGGCGTCCCTGGGGTGTTTGGGCCTCCCCGCGGCGTACGGTGAGCAGATTGAGATGGTGTTCCGTGCGCAGGCCCACGTCGCGGAGCTGCTTGCCCACCCAGATGCGCGGCACGGCTATTTCCACAATGCTGTGGTTTTCATCCATGGGGGAAACGCGCAGGAATTCGGGGGATTCCAGCTGGCTGGCGAGCTGCTTGGACGCCACGCGGGACAGGTTGATGAGCGCGTATACGTTCATCTGGCTCAGAATATGTTCGTGCACCGGGCTCATCACGCGTGCGTAAATGTAGCGCACGCCCATTTTCTGAAGGTGCGTCACGACAAGAAGGTTTTCTTCAAAACTGTCCCCGATGGCAACGATGACGGCGGACTGGTCGTCCAGTTCCAGTTCCCGCAGGGCGGCCGGATTGGTATAATCCGTCACTACGGCGTAAGTCACCAGGTCCTTGACCTGCTCCAGTTCTTCATCGGAGGAGGCGACGGCCACCACTTCAATATTGCGGGCGGAAAGCTCTGTGCAGAGTTCCTGTCCAAACTGGCCCAGGCCGATAACGGTGTATCTCATAACGGTATATTCAGGTTAGCGGGATTTTGACGGATGGATAGCGGTAATGCCGCGGGGTGGGAGTGCCGGCCAGAGCGATGAGGAAGGCGAAAAGCCCCACGCGGCCGGCGAGCATGTTGATGATAAGCAGGTATTTGGAAGGGTCGCCCAGATGGGGCGTGATGCCCCGCGACACGCCTACCGTAGCAAAAGCGCTGCAATTTTCAAAGAAGATATCCAGGGAGCTCAGGGCCGGCTCCAGGCTGCAGATCAGGATGGTAAAACAGCCGATCCACGCGCAGGACACCACCACGGTGATCACGCATCGCGCTACGGTCCGCTGGTCGATGCGGCGCCGGAAAAACTCCACATGCTCCCTGCCCTGGAGAATGCGCAGGATTTCAGCCCCCGCAATGGCGCAGGTGGTGGTGCGCATGCCCCCCGCGGTGCCTCCAGGGCTGCCGCCTACGACCATCAGTCCGCACATGATCAGGCTGGCGGCAGGCAGGTAGCGGCTGTAATCGCTGATGTTGAATCCGGCCGTGCGCGCCGTCACGCTGTCGAAAAGGCAGTTCCAGAAATGCTGGGCCAGCGGTTCGGAGACATGCGGGGCGGATACGGTGAAAATCGCCAGCGTGCCGCCCGCTAGAAGAATACCGGTGGTGATCATCACCAGCCTGAAATAGGGAGTCCACTGCATGCGCAGGCGGCGGTGCCTGGCCGTAAAGCGGTTGGCCAGCCGTGCGTAAAGTTCCTTGTAAATGCCGAATCCCAGGCCGCCGCAGACAATCAGGGCCATGATGACCGCCTGTCCGGTGTGGCACAGGCGGATGCCCGGTTCCATCAAATTCATCGGGAACGTGGAAAAACCCGCGTTGCAGAAGGCGGAAACGGAATGGAAAAGGGAATGCCACCACAGCGGTTCCCCCATCAGGTTGATGTCCTTCCCCTCCCAGGAAAAATAGAGCAGGATGGCTCCGCACAATTCGATAAACAGGGTGCTGGCGATAATGGTGGTGATGAAAGAAACCACGGAACCCAGGTTCCCCTCGTCCAGCAGGTCCGTCAGAAGCACCCGGTCGCGCAGGGAAAAGCCCTGTCCGGCCACCATGGCCACAAAATAGGCGAAAGTCATGATGCCGAACCCCCCGATCTGGATCAGCGCCAGCACGAACATTTCCCCCAGCGGCGTAAACACGTTGGCAAAATCAACCGCGTTCAGCCCCGTAACGCAAACGGCGCTGGTGCTGGTGAACAGGGCGTCCGTAAAGCCCAGCGTAATACCGGGATAGGTGGAATTGGGAAGCAGGAGCAATCCGGTTCCGGCCAGAATGACTATTCCCAGGGAGGCTACGAACTGCATGGCCGGAGCCATCAGCGGCCTTCCGTGTTTCTGCTTGCGCAGCAGCCACTCAAAAATCCTGGTCAGGGACATCAATGTGGGGATGGCGATCAGGCCCGCCGTGATGACCAGGCGGGACAGCTCCGTAAAACGCATGAAATTGTCTTCCTGCTGTTCCCGGGCGATCAGGGCGAAAATCAGCAGGCAGCTGACAATCTGGAAAACAAGCAGCCGCGGCCGCGGCCGGTTGATCTCTTTCCGGAAGTAGGAACCCAAGACGCCCGTCAAGTGCCCGAAGGTGGCCACGGCGGCAATCAGGCGCGCCCATTCGTGTTCCGCCCGGTTCAAGGGCCACCCCAGCTCCCAGATGACCGCCGCCAGAAGAATGGCAATGCAAATGGCGGCAAGTTTGGTGAATCCGGAACGCATGGGCAAAACGGTGTTTCCCGGGACTTTAGCACCCTGTGCGGGAAAGTGAAGCCCATAAGGAGTGCATGGATTCGGAAAAGGGGGGCCTGCGGAATCCGGAAGGAATAAGATCCGGCTTGCCGGGAAGTGGGCCGGGGCGCAATTTAGGCTTTCCCTTTCATGGCGGAGGTGGCTTTATAGTCGCGTGCTGGCAAAGAGAATCATTCCGTGTTTGGACGTTACGGACGGCAGAGTCGTCAAGGGAACCAACTTCATCAACCTGCGCGATGCCGGGGATCCGGTGGAATGCGCCCGGGCCTACGATGCCCAGCAGGCGGACGAACTTGTATTTCTGGACATCACGGCTTCTTCCGACGGACGCGCCACCATGGTTGACGTGGTGCGCCGCACGGCGGCCTGCTGCTTCATGCCCCTGACGGTGGGTGGCGGCATCCGTTCCGTGGAGGACATGCGGGAAATGCTCCTGGCCGGGGCGGACAAGGTTTCCCTCAACACGGCGGCCATCAACCGTCCGGATTTGATCAACGAAGGGGCGGCGGCATTCGGCAGCCAGTGCATCGTCGTCGCGATTGACGCCAAAAGGCAGTCTCCCGGCAAATGGGGCGTTTCCACCCACGGGGGCCGGAAATTCGTGGGACTGGATGCCGTGGAATGGGCCATGGAGGCGGAGCGCCGCGGCGCGGGGGAAATCCTGCTCACCAGCATGGATGAGGACGGCGCCAAAACCGGGTATGATATTGAGCTGACGCGCGCCGTCAGCGAGGCCGTGCGCATTCCCGTCATCGCCAGCGGCGGAGCGGGCAATCTGGACCACATGGTGGAAGTACTTGCGGAAGGCAGGGCGGACGCCGTCCTGGCCGCCTCCATCTTCCATTTTGGAGAATACACGGTGCCGGAAGCCAAGGCCTACTTTTCCGCCAGGGGAATTCCCGTGCGGCCGATAGTGGAATAATGCAGATTTATTTCTTGAAAGTGAGGGTGATTTCATGACGTAATTGAAGCGATGCGTCTTTGTTTTCTTCCTCTGCTCTCTCTGATTGCGTTCACGCCTGCCGTTCATGCCCAGTCGCCGGACAGGCATCCTCTGTATGAACCCGCCCTAGCTTCCGCGGGAGCGGTACAGGATGCGGGCAACCTGTTTGCCGGAGCCAAAGTAACCGCTTCCGGCCATTACGGCAATGACCGTCCTGAACTGGCGGTGGATGGTCGGTCGGCTGACGGAGACAAATACTGGGGATGTGAAAATCTGCCCGTCTGGCTCCAAGTGGACATGGGGCAGTCCCGTGTTCTGTCCTCCCTGCATGTATGGCCCTATTGGAAGGGCGGTCGTATATACAAGTATAAAATAGAAGGCTCCAGGGACGGCAAAAGCTGGGAAATGCTGGCGGACCAGTCCTCCAACAGCATTGCCGCCACGGCGGAGGGGGTGCCTTTCAAATTCAATCCGCGGACGGTCCGGTACGTCAAAATCACTTTTCTGGGCAACAGCGCAGGCAACGGCAAGGGAGGCCATCTGGTGGAAATCAAGGGATATGGACCGGATGCCTCCCTGGAACTGAAAGCGGCGGCCGTGAAGGACTATGACCGCCTGCCCTACGGTGAAATGCCGAAGGCGGACATGCTCCAGGACGCGCTCCGCCTTTCCGGGTGGCGGGGGGAACGGGCCGGCGGCCAGATTGCCGTCTGGTCATCCCAGCCGCAGCCGCAGCTGGCCGTATCCTGCCCGGGGGTCAAAAATGCGTCCGGACAGGTCATTCCCGTCCGCGTGTCCATGGTGCGCTACACGAAGGCCGGGAACAGGCCCGTAGCGGATGTGATCGGCACGGAAAAGCGCTGTGACCTGCAGGCCGGCATCGTACGCCCCGCCTGGGTGGAAATCAATATTCCCGCGGCGGCAAGACCCGGAATATACAAGGGCAACATTACCGTAACCTCTGAAAACAGCCCGGCCGTGAACGTGCCCGTGACGCTGGAAGTGGCACCGGAATCGCTCCCGGCCCCCGCCGGTTGGCGGGTGCATCTGGACCTCTGGCAGCATCCGCAGGCCGTTGCCCGGTGGCACGATGTGGAACCGTGGTCCCCGGAGCATTTCGCCCTGATGAAGCCGGTGATGAAAAGGCTGGCGGAAGCCGGCCAGAAAGCCGTCACCTGTTCCCTGATTGACGAAGCCTGGAACGGCCAGACCTACGACTGGTGGCCGTCCATGATCGAATGGATCAAGGGCAGGGACGGTAAAATGCGTTATGACTACACCAACTTTGACAAATGGGTCTCCTTCATGCTCAACGATGTGGGGATCAAGGAACAGATCACCTGCTACACCATGATTCCGTGGTCCCTGAAAGTCCGTTATCTGGATGAAGCTTCCGGACAATACAAATTCCTGGAACTCAAGCCCGGCGACCCTTCGTACGAAGCCATCTGGGGGCCCTTCCTGACGGACTTCCGGAAACACGTCAAAAGCAGGGGATGGCTGGACAAAACCTGCATCGGGCTGGACGAACGGCCGGATGCCATGGTGAAGGCGGCCAAGGACGTGCTGGACAAGTATGCCCCGGAATTCAAAATCGTTTCCGCCGTTAACCATCCTACGGCCATGACACGGGACGTGTATGACGTTTCCCCCGTGATCGGCCATGCGGAGACGGTCATGGGAGACCTGCTGGCGCAGCGTAAAAAGCAGGGGAAAAAAACCACCTTCTATGTCTGCGTCACCCCCCAAAAGCCCAACACCTTCACCATGTCTCCGCTGGCGGAAGCCGAATGGCTTCCCCTCTTTGCCGCCGCCAACCATCTGGACGGCTTCCTGAGGTGGGCGTACAACTCCTGGAACCGCAATCCGTTTGAGAAAACCGACTTCGGGAACTGGCCTGCGGGAGACTGTTACCTGGTTTATCCCGGCAACCTCAGTTCCCTGCGGTTTGAAAAGCTGCGCGACGGCCTGGAAGAATTTGAAAAGGTCAACATCCTGCGTTCCCGCGCCGCAAAAAGCCCGAAGGCGAAAGCCGCCGTAGCCCGCATGGACGAGGAACTGTCCAAACTCTTCACCGTGGAAAAGAGCCGGGGCAGCGCCCATGAAGACGACGTGCGCAAGGCCCGTGAAATCATCCGGAAGACGGCGGAAGCCACTCGCTGACCCTTCCGGGAAAGAAGAGGGAGATGACAGGTTGCTGCTTCTTCCCGTGGCATGGGGGCGTGGGAAAACCGGAGAAGATGGATTATCTTCCTCTTTGCTGATAGGCGCACCCCCATGCGGCCATGGAAGCCAGGATGGGGTGCAGACTGTAGCCCAGCTCCGTAAGGGTATATTCCACGCGCGGGGGTACTTCTGCGTAAACCTTGCGGGTAAGCAGGCCGTCTTCTTCCATGGTTCTTAAGTGGGCGGTAAGAACCTTCTGCGTCACCGGGCCGATGGATTTGCGAAGTTCCCCGAACCGCCGGGTACCCTGAAGCAGTTCCCGGATGATCAGCACTTTCCAGCGGGAGGAAATCAGTTGAAGAGTCGTTTCAACGGGACAGGGGGAAGGTTGATAAGTCATTGGTTTTATTCAATGGTTTCTTTTTGGTGCCTAGAGTACAATTTTCTGCCTACTTTACAGAAAGGCTGTTAATCCTTATGGTAGTGTGTGCTTGCCGGAACGGCAAGCACGAACAAATAATATCATGAACAAGATCGTTATTGCCAATTACAGGGAAATGGAGCCCCAGGTTATCAGCCAGGGCGGCAACTCCTTTGTGGTGAAATCCCTCATGGAGGAAGCGGAGACGGGTAAATGCACGGCCAATTTCGTGGAAGTGGAGCCCGGGCGGTTTGCCTACGGCTACCATTATCATGAAGTAAATGAAGAGGTGTTTTACATCATCAGGGGACATGCCGTTGTACGTACTCCGGAGGGTGAAAAAAATCTGAAGGAAGGGGATATCATCGCATTTCCTGCCAGTCCCGAGGGAGCGCACGTAATCCGCAACGGGTCCGCCACGGAAAAGCTGGTCTATCTGGATGTAGGCACCCGCATCATGCCTGATGTGGTGCACTTCCCGGATATGAAGTCAGGAATGGTATGTTCTTCCTCAGGAGTGCACCATTTCCAGGAATCCTGAGAGAAGCTGCTGCCCTGGTAACCCCGGTTCCGTTTTTTCCGGACGCAGTCTGACTTCCTTCGGGTTGCGCCCGGAAATCAAAGCATATACGGCAAATGGCTGTAAAAGAGGAAGAGGAGGTAATTTCAAGAAATGCGAGGGATTTTTTCCAAGCAGGAAGGACAAAAAATGGAAATGTCTATACCCTGCATGGGAAAAGAAGATCGGGAAATAAATTTTATTGCTGGAGTAAAAAGCTCATGGATTCATTTTCCCTTTTCCCGATATTGTCAACCAAAGCCTCTTCGGCAGGCTGGGAGAGTGTGACGGCCTGTCCTGTGGTTTCTGCCTTATCATGCATAGGCCTAGTTTCAGGTAGCGGTGTTTTCGAGCCATGTTTTCCACAGGGCCCGCGCCGGGGCTTGATTATTTTTCTTGTATTGAAAGCACAGCAACCATATGTTTGAAGCATCAGGAGTGTTTTGATGTACGGGAATATCATTCTGCTTGCGTTTTTTCTGCTGACGTCCATTACTCCGGGAATGGAGCTGGATGCGGAGTATTGCTTTTCCCCCATGGGGTACTTGATGATAGACTCCTTTTTGTTTGCAGGGTGTTTCTGTTTCCAGCTGGTGATGATTTTCATCCAGTGCGGGAATCCGTGGCAGGGAAAGGCATGTGAAAAGCCTTCCCTGAAAAAATTCCTGCTGCTCCGGGGACCGTGGAGCTGGGGCTATTTCCTGATATGGTTCCTGGCGGCTCTCGGTGTGGGGCAGGCTGTCCATTTGCTGTTGTTTGAGGATTGGAGAAACGGCTGGTTGTGGATAGACACGCTGGGGATTGCTGCTGCCTGTGCGGGGTTGGCGGCCGGACACGCCGCAGGATTGAGGCTGTGGAAAAGAAGACTTCCGTAAATCATTTCCATGGGAGGCAGCGGCGGAATGAAATGAAGGGCTGATTCCGCTGGAGGCCTACAGAATGGGCAGTATTTCTTCCCTCCGTTTCCGTTCGGCTTCATGGCAGGGCACCGTTTGAGATTGATGCAGGTAATCCAGCGCCGTTTCTCCGCCGGCAGGCACTTTTTGACCAAAAGTAATCGGTAACAATTAGCCTGGGAAGAATAGAATGGCCCTCATTCATTCTCGAATTAGCCAGTCTTCCTCATCCGTTCGGCAAAGGCCGTGTTTTTCCAATTCTGAAAGGAATGAATTCCAGCATGTTTTCCTGCTTCGGAAAAAACCATGCCCAGCATAAGAAATAGCGGCGAAAGCTCGCAATAGAGCTGAGTGGCAGGAAGGGAAGGACGGAACCATAAGGATATTCATGTTCCCGACTGTTATAGATGGATGAAGCAATAAAAACGCCCCTGGCGGAAGAACCGCGCAGGGGCGTTGAAATTCAGGAGGGATAACCCTTATTCCGCGTCCGCAGGTTTTTCAACGGGCATCGCGGCCATGTTCTGGTACAGGTTCCAGCGGCGCCAGACGTCCTTCTGGGCCTGTTCAAGGAGGTTTTCGAATTCTTCCTTGTTGGTCTTGGCCAGAAGCTTGAAGCGGTTTTCGCTGAGCAGGACGTCGCGCAGGTCGCCCTTCGGTCCCTTGCCTTCCACGATCAGCGGATTCTTGCCCTGGAGGGCCAGATCCGGATTGTAGCGGTACAGGAGGATGCGGCCCGTGTCCACCCAGGCCTTCTGCTGCTGCAGGCCCTTGGCCATGTTGATGCCGTGGGAAATGCAGTGGGAGTAGGCGATGATCAGGGCGGGGCCGTCGTAGGCTTCCGCTTCCACGAAGGCTTTCAGCGTGTGTTCGTCCTTCGCGCCGAGGGCGACGGAGGCCACATACACGTTGCCGTAGGTCATGGCCATCAGGCCCAGGTCCTTCTTCACGCTGTGCTTGCCGGTCGTGGCGAATTTGGCCACGGCTGCGCGCGGGGTGGACTTGGAGCATTGGCCGCCGGTGTTGGAATATACTTCCGTGTCCATGACCAGCACTTTCACATTCCTGCCGGTGGACAGGATGTGGTCCAGACCGCCGTAACCGATGTCGTAAGCCCAGCCGTCGCCGCCGAGAATCCAGACGCTCTTGCGGACCAGCTTGTCCGCCAGGGTGAGGAGGCGTGCGCATTCCGGCTTGCCGGTGATTCTCTGCTTCAGTTCCGCGACGTTTTCACGCTGTTCGGCGATGTCGGCTTCGTCCTTCTGCGGGTTGGCAAGGATCTTGTCCACCAGTTCCTGGCCGACGATGCCGGCGGCGTCATGGAGGAGTTCGATGGCGTGTTCCATCTGCTTGTCCAGGGAAACGCGGAAGCCAAGACCGAATTCGGCGTTGTCTTCAAAGAGGGAGTTGGACCAGGCGGGACCGCGTCCTTCGGAGTCATGGGACCATGGGGTGGTGGGCAGGTTGCCGCCGTAAATGGAGGAGCAGCCCGTGGCGTTGGCGACCACCAGGCGGTTGCCGAAGAGCTGGGAGAGCATCTTCACGTACGGGGTTTCGCCGCAGCCGGCGCAGGCCCCGGAGAATTCGAACAGCGGGCGGAGCACCTGCATGGAGCGGATGTTGTCCGTCTTCACCTTGGTGCGGTCCACGTCCGGCAGGCTCATGAAAAAGTCCCAGTTGGCTTCCTCCTTGTCGTGGATCTTCTCGTTGGGAACCATCGTCAGGGCCTTGTGGGTCGGGTCCGTCTTGCTCTTGGCCGGGCAGACGTCGGAGCAGAGCGTGCAGCCCGTGCAGTCGTCCGGGGAGACCTGGATGACAAATTTTTCACCTTTCCAGTCCGGATGTTTGGCATCCAGGCATTCAAAGCCTTCAGGGGCGCCGGCCAGAGCGGCCGGGGAGAAGAACTTGCTGCGGATGGCGGCGTGCGGGCAGACGGCCGTGCACTTGCCGCACTGGATGCAGAGGGTGGGATCCCATTCCGGCAGGTCCAGGGCGAGGTTGCGTTTTTCGTACTGAGAGGTGCCGTTCGGGAAGGTGCCGTCCACGGGCATCTGGCTGACGGGGATGCTGTCCCCTTCACCGCACATCATTTTGCCCAGAACGTCCTGGACATATTCCGGAGCGTTGGCGGACATCACCGCCGGGATGGCGTGGCCGTTGACGGTCTTGCCGGTGGTGTCCACCCGGTGCAGGTTGTCCAGCGTGGCGTCCACGGCGGCGATGTTCTTGTCCACCACTTCCTGCCCCTTCTTGGAGTAGGTCTTGGCGATGGCCTTCTTGATGTAGCCGATGGCTTCATCTGCGGGAATCACGCCGGCCAGCTTGAAGAAGCAGGTTTGCATGATCATGTTGATGCGGCCGCCCATGCCCGTCTTGCGGGCCACGGAGAACGCGTCGATCGTGTAAAGCTTGATATTCTTGTCCAGGATCTGCTGCTGCATGCGGGCCGGCAGCGTGTCCCACAGCTTGTCCGCCGGATGCGGGCTGTTCATCAGGAAGGTGGCGCCGTTGGCGGCGTTCTTCAGGAAGTCGAACAGGTTCAGCAGGGAGGGCTGGTGCAGGGCCAGGAAGTTCGCCTTGGTGATCAGGTACGTGGACTTGATCGGGCGCGGGCCGAAGCGCAGGTGGGAGATGGTGGAGGAGCCGGACTTCTTGGAGTCGTACACGAAGTAGCCCTGAACGTACAGGTCCGTGTGCTGGCCGATGATCTTGATGGCGTCCTTGTTGGCGCCCACGGTGCCGTCGGAACCGAGGCCGAAGAACATGGCGCGCGTCACATCGTCCGCTTCCGTGGAGTAGTCTTCATCGTAGGGAAGGCTGGTGCCCAGCACGTCGTCGTTGATGCCGATCGTGAAGTGGTTCTTGGGCTTGTCCTGGGCGAGGTTGTCATAGACTCCCTTGACCATGGCGGGGGTGAATTCCTTGGAGGACAGGCCGTAGCGTCCGCCGACCACCGTGGGCATGCCGTTGGTGAAGGCAAGGTCTCCGCTGGCCTGGGCGTCAAAGAGGGCCTGGATAACGTCCTGGTGGAGCGGTTCGCCCTGGGCGCCGGGTTCCTTCGTGCGGTCCAGCACGGCAATCTTTTTAACCGTGGCGGGAAGGGCCTTGATGAGTTCCGCGGCGGGGAAGGGGCGGAACAGGCGTACTTTCAGCACGCCCACCTTGGCGTTTTCACGGGCGATCATGGCTTCCACCGTTTCTTCCACGGCTTCGGCGCCGGAACCCATCAGGATGATGACGTTTTCAGCGTCCGGCGCGCCCGTGTAATCCACCAGGTGGTAGGAGCGGCCCGTCAGGGACGCGAATTTGTCCATGGCCTTCTGCACGATGGCGGGGGTGGCGGCATAGAACGTGTTGACCGTTTCGCGGCCCTGGAAGTAAACGTCCGGATTCTGGGCGGTGCCGCGCAGAACCGGGGCGTCCGGCGTCAGGGCGCGTTCGCGGAAGGAATCCAGCCATTCCGTCTTCACCATGGCGTTCAGCGTATCGTCGGAAATGTCGGCGATCTTGCCGATTTCATGGGACGTGCGGAACCCGTCGAAGAAGTTCATGAAGGGAATGCGGGATTCCAGCGTGGCGGCGTGGGAAATGGCGGCAAAGTCCGCGGCTTCCTGCGTGGAAGAACCGCAAAGCATGGCCCAGCCGCAGGAGCGGGCGCTCATCACGTCGCTGTGGTCGCCAAAAATGGACAGGGCCTGGTAGGCCAGGGACCGGGCCGCCACATGGAACACGGCCGGAGTCAGTTCCCCGGCAATCTTGAACATGTTCGGAATCATCAGCAGGAGACCCTGGGATGCCGTGAAGGTCGTCGCCAGGGAACCGGTCTGGAGGGCGCCGTGAACGGTGCCTGCGGCGCCGCCTTCACTTTGCATTTCCACGACGGAGGGAACGGTCCCCCACAGGTTCTTCCGGTTGACGGCCGCCCAGCTTTCGGCGGATTCACCCATCGGAGAAGACGGGGTAATGGGGTAAATGGCAATGACTTCAGAAAAACGATAGGCTACAGAGGCTACGGCTTCGTTAGCGTCAATCGTGCTGTAAGTTACGGTTTTTTGATCACTCATAAGTCTGCACGGATAGTATAATTGATAAATAAGGTGCGTCTTAACGGGGGTAGTTATAACATGTCCGGCTCCAAAGGTAAAAGCAATTATGCGTATGTGGCCCCCTGCCGTCCATTTTTTATAATAAGACCAGATACGGACCAGAGAGAAAAATGCCGCCTCCGGCATATGATATTGGTTTTCTTAGAGAAAGCTTGTCTTTTGGAAAACGGGGTCAGTATGTTAAAAATGCAATTTCAGGATATTTGCCGGAACTTCCTCGACTACGGAAAAAGCGGCTCTTCTCTCCTCCGCAGACCGGTTGCGGAGAATGGAATCCTCCCCGCGGAATGCAGGGGGTAAACGGCATTTCATGCCAGACGGGGCGCCAAAAATGGATTCTGCCTGACAATCCGCTAGCCAAAACGGAGTCAAGCCTTTAAAATCCCCGCACTATGTCCGAACAACAGCAGGCACATCCCAATACGACGGAATCCGAACTCATTGCCGTGCGCCGCGACAAGCTCGCCAAAATCCGCGAGCTGGGAATCGACCCCTACGGTGCAAGATTTGACGCGACCACCACGCCCGCCGAGTTGAAGGCCGACTTCCAGGAAGACAGGCAGGTGGCCGTGGCCGGGCGCCTGCTGGCCATTCGGGACATGGGTAAATCCCAGTTCTTCGTCATTGGAGACGTGCGCGGCAAAATCCAGGGTTTCCTGCACCGGAATGAAGTGGACGAAACCACCTGGAACCTGTGGAAGTTGCTGGACCGCGGGGACTGGATCGGCATTACGGGAACCACGTTCCTGACGCGTACCGGGGAGCCTACCGTCAAGGTCTCCGGCCTGGTCATCCTTTCCAAGAGCCTCCGCCCCCTGCCGGACAAATGGCACGGCCTGGCGGACAAGGAAGTTACCTACCGCAAGCGCCATCTGGACCTCATTTCCAATGAGGAAAGCGCCTCCCTGTTTGTCACCCGCTCCCTGATGATTGCGGAAATCCGCCGCTTCCTTCAGGACCGCGGCTATCTGGAAGTGGAAACCCCCATGCTCCAGGACGTGGCCGGGGGCGCCGCCGCCAAGCCGTTTGAAACGTACCATAACGCGCTGGACATGCCGCTGACGCTGCGCATTGCCCCGGAACTCTTCCTCAAGCGCCTGATGGTGGGCGGATTCACCAGGATTTTTGAACTCAACCGCAGTTTCCGCAACGAAGGCATCGACCGCCGCCACAATCCGGAATTCACGATGCTGGAAGCCTACTGTGCCTGCGGAGACTTTGAAACCATGGCGAACATGGTGGAAGAACTCATTTGCCATCTGGCGGAAACGTTCTGCGGCGGCCTCCAGATCGACCACAAGGATGCGGAAGGCAACGTGCTTTACACCATTGACCTCACGCGCCCGTGGAAGCGTGCCGACTACCAGGACCTGATCCGCGGCGTGGCCGGCCAGGACTGGTTTGACATCACGCCGGAAGAACGCCGCGCCCGCTGTGCGGAACTGGGTGTGGAAATCAGCCCGGACATGAAGGACGTGGACGTTTCCCAGCAGGTATATGAAAAGCTGGTGGAGGAAAAAACCATGAACCCCTGCTTCGTCACCCACGTTGCCAAGGACCTGGTGCCCCTTGCCAAGCTCAACAGGGAAAACCCGGACGTGGTGGACGTGTACGAGCTGGTGATCAACGGCCAGGAAATCTCCCCCGGCTATTCCGAACTCAATGACCCGGACGTCCAGAAGGAACGCCTGGAACACCAGGCTGCCGGGGAAACCCAGCGCGTGGACTACGACTTCATTGAAACGCTGGAATACGGCATGCCCTCCGCGGGCGGCATCGGCATCGGCATTGACCGGGTCATCATGATGCTGACCGGCGCTTCTTCCATTCGCGACGTCCTGCTCTTCCCCCAGTTGAAGCGGAAGGACAGCTAATCTTACCGTATGCCGCATGGCCCGACGCACTCCCGATTTCTTGGACTGCGCTTCCGCTCAATGGATCGGCAAACGCCGCGAGCAGGAAGACGTGGTCAAAAGCCTTTCCGTTGACGGCGGAATGCTGGGAATCGTGTGCGACGGCATGGGCGGCCATCTCCGCGGCGCCTGCGCCTCCTGCGTGGTGGCGGATGCATTTGCCTCCGCGTTTGCGGAAAGCGGCCGGCAGGACATCCCCGCCCGCCTGGCGGAAGCGCTGCATGCGGGCAATGAGGCGCTGGCCGCTACCCAGAAGGAGCCGGAAGAATCCGGAACCACCCTGCTGGCCGCGTTCATCCGGGACCGCTGCCTGTGGTGGATCAGCGTGGGGGATTCCCCGCTTTACTTGTGGAGCGGCACGGACGGGTCCCGCATGGACCGCCTCAATGAAGACCATTCCATGAGGCCGATTGCGGACTGCCTTTACCGGAAGGGGGAAATGTCCCTCCAGCGTGCCCTGCGGCAGCGCTGCGTGCTCCGCTCCGCCGTGATGGGCGGCCCCATGGAACTGGTGGACATCAGCGCGGTGCCCCTGCTGCTCCATCCCGGGGATGCCGTTCTGGCCTGTTCGGACGGCTTGCAGGTTTGGTCCGAACTGCTGAGGGAGCCTTCATTCCTGGCCCTCCGGGCGGCGCGAGAGCGTTCCAGCCGGCATCTGGTGGAAACCGTCATGGACCAGGTGAAGGACATGCTGGAACCCCAGCAGGACAATGCTTCCGTCTGGGCCGCCGTAGTAAGGAAATCTTGAAAGCCTTCCTTCGGAGCCGTCAAAATGGATTCAGCGTGAACCACAAAGCGGGCGCCACCTTGCCGTTGCGTCCCTTGGCGATCAATTCCGCCAGCTTGGCGCTCCACATGTCGATCGTCTTCCGGTGGTTGCCGTACATCGTGTAATCCCTGGCACTGCCGAAAACGGTGGGTTCGTCCGAGCGGTAGTCGCCGAACACGGCCAGGCGTTCCCCGGTGCGCGCATCCGTCAAACGGCCCGACATGGCCATGTCCCCTTTGGAGATCAGCCCCAGGCCGTAGGAAAGCCCCGGAATGAAGAGGGAGGACCCCAGGGACAGGAGATTGACGCCCACCAGGGTGCGGTTGATGCTGACAAAGGCCGTCTCCAGCACCAGGTCGGCTTTTTGACGGCTGTCCGCCAGGGCGATGGGCAGCCCCGGCTGTGCGGCCAGATCTTCCCGGAGTTTCCGGTCAAACTCTCCGGCCAGTTTCACGGCCTGGGCCTTGAATTCTTCCGGATGCCAGTGCCGGTCCGCTCCCGGCGTCAGGTAGTCGATGGTTGTTGGAGCGATATAAAGCCGCGTATAATGCTTTTCTTTTCCCTGGACTTTCGGATTGACCCAAAGTCCTTCAAACGGGGCGTTCCACGGTTGCAGGGTCTCGGGTGCAAACTCCGTCTTCGGTATTTTGGCAAGCAGATGTTCCGTACATGAACAGAACAGGCCGGGCAGGGCGGCGCAGGCGAATGCCAGCGGAAAAAAGGATTTCATAAGGGTTTTCATGAGAACGGAATTTGCATGAAGACTAGCAAAGCTCCGGAAAATCGGCAAGGGAATCCCTCTGGTGAAGAAAATGCTGCGGACTGTGCGGGAACGGCACAGTTCGCACTCCGGAAACCGGAAGCATGAGAATTCGGATTGAAAGCCGGAAAAAAACGGACTAATGGTAAAGTCCTATGAGAACTGCCCTTTGCTCTTTATTGCTGGCTTCCTCCGTTGCCGTTGCCGCCCCTGTTCCCATTGGAGTGGCGCCTTCCGGCGTCGTTGTACGGTTTGATATGCAGAACTCCCCCGGCTTTACTTTTGTAAGCGATCCTTTTCCCGGTGTGGAAGTAGGATTGCTCCTGACTCCCTCCGGGGAAAAGGTACAGCTGGCCGCCGGCAGGGAGGGTGAACGCCTGGTTTGTACGGATTCCACAGGAAAGGATTTGGGCAAGGTAACGATGATCCCCCTTTATTCCATGGGGGTTGTCCTGCCGCCGCAATACGGATGCGCCGTGGCCGCTCGGGAAGCGCCTGCCCCGGAAGCGCAATGGATTCATGTCAAGGGAACCTTGCCCGTGCAAGTGCTGGACGGAGAGGAACAAATGGAGCCAGTAACGCTTGAAATGAAGAAGGGGGCAACTGCTTCCGTGGGCCATGTGGCGCTCAAGGTGGAAAACGCTGTTGTCAAAGACGGTTCCATCACGTTGAACTTGAAATTGTCCCGGAAAAACAGGGACGTTCCGGTAGGCGGAATTCTCTTTCAGAAAATGGATGGAACTCCGCTTGAGGCCAAGTGCGGCACGAGACATATCTATTTGGCACAGGAGAACTATGCGGTTGAGTACGAATACGCCATCCCTTCCGATGATGCTGAACTTAAAGTGGTGCTCTTCAAAAAGACGGGCAGGGAAGTACAGGTGCCTCTTGACCTGAAAGTGGGCCTTGGAGGCCCCGCCAGGTAGGGAAGGCCGTTCCGGCGGTCCGGGGCCGGGAAATTCTCAATTGTCATTTCCCCGGTGCAGGGGTAGAATGCTTTCCACACGAAATGACTGCCTGGATAGTTCTCTACATTGCGGCCTCCTATCTGGTAGGAGCGATTCCGTTCGGCTACCTTGCCGGCAGGTGCAGGGGGCTTGATCTCAGAAAGGAAGGATCTTGCAACATCGGCGCTACCAACGCATGGCGCGTGCTGGGCTGGCGGTGGGGCGCGCCGGTATTTGCCCTGGACTTTCTGAAAGGGTTCATTCCCGTGTTCGGCGCCCTTCACTGGCTGCCGTTTCTGACCGGGGACAGTGCCGGGTGGGACTTCAACACGGCAGTGGTTCTGGTATGTTTTGCCGTGGTGCTGGGCCATACGTACACCTGTTTTCTCGGATTCAAGGGGGGAAAGGGCGTGGCGACGACGGCGGGCGTTCTCTTTGCCCTCAATCCGGCAGTGGCCTGTACGGCTTTGGCTACGTGGCTGGTACTCGTGGGGATATCCGGCATCGTCTCCCTGGCCAGCGTTTTGGCGGCGGTTGTGATGATCATTGCGGGATGGTGGATGTATCCGCTCGCCGAGGGAGGGAACATATCGTCCCAGGTGCCCTATATTGCTTTCTTTACGTTGATCGGCCTGCTGGTCATTTTCAAACACCGTTCCAACATGGCGAGACTGTTCAACGGAACGGAACACTCCTTCTACTCTAAAAAGTCCAAGTAAGATGATAAATCGGTTACATAAAATAGCGGTGATCGGCGCCGGTTCCTGGGGCACGGCTTTGTCCATGGTGCTGGCAACCAGGGAATGCGAGGTTGTGCTGTGGACCCCGGTGGAAGCCCAGGCCAGGGAACTGGCGGAAACGAGGCGTAGCCCGGTTCTGGATTCCGCCACTCCTCTGGCTCCCAACATTCATCCCACTTGTGACCTGAACCTGGTGAAGGATGCGGAGCTGATCGTGGTGGTGGTGCCTTCCGTAGCCATGCGTTCCGTGGCGCAGCAGCTGCGTGGTCTGCCCGTGCGGCCGGACGCCGTCATTGTCTCCTGCACCAAAGGCATTGAACAGGGCACCCATAAAAGGATGACGGAAATTCTCCAGGAATATCTCCCTTCAAACCCCATCGGCGTGCTTTCCGGTCCCAACCATGCGGAAGACATCTGTCTGGGCCTTCCCTCCGCCTCCTTGATTGGTTTTGAGGATCCGCAGTATGCGGACTGGGTGCAGCAGATATTCGCCTCCAAGACTTTCCGGGTTTATTCCGCTACGGACATCATCGGAATGCAGCTGGGGGGAACCATCAAGAACGTTTTTGCCATTGGCGCCGGATTGTGCGAGGGGCTGAAGCTGGGAGATAACGCCCAGGCCGCCCTGCTGACCCGCGGCCTGGCTGAAATGACGCGCATCGGCGTAGCCAGCGGGGGCCGGAGGGAAACTTTCATGGGCCTTTCCGGCGTGGGTGATCTCATTGTCACCTGCTATTCCCGCCACTCCCGCAACCAGACGGTGGGGCGCAGACTGGCGGAAGGAAAAAGCCTCAAGGAAATCCTGGACACCCTGGGCATGGTGGCGGAAGGGGTGCCCAACACGCTCTCCGTGTATGAAATCGCCCGGAAACTGAAAGTACGCACGCCCCTGATAGATGCGGTTTACGCCGTGCTTTATGAATCCAAGGCGCCGATGGAAGCCCTTACGGAACTGATGACGCGGGACCCCAGGCCGGAAATGGATGCGGACGATCATTGATCATGGCTGTTGTGCGGGGTAAGTCGGCACAGGCGTGCCGCCGCCATGAACGTCGCACCCTGGAAAATGTCCATAACCTTGTTATGGAACAGCAAAAAATTACGTTCGCGAACCGGAACAGCCAGGGCGTCACGATGGCGGCCTTCATCAATTTTCCCGACGGGTTTGATGCCTCCCTGCAATATCCCGCCGTCATCGTCGCCCATCCCGGCGGCGGGGTCAAGGAACAGACGGCAGGACTGTACGCCCGGAAATTGGCGGAACAGGGTTTTGTCACCATTGCCTTTGACGCCTCCTACCAGGGTGAAAGCACGGGTGAACCGCGGCATCTGGAAAATCCTTACGTCAGGACTGAAGACATCAGCGCGGCGATTGATTATTTGACCACGCTTCCCTATGTGGACAACGGAAGGATAGGCGCCATGGGCATTTGCGCCGGAGGCGGCTATACGGCCAATGCCGCAATCAATGACCGCCGCATCAAGGCGCTGGGAACGGTAAGCGCCGTCAATATAGGCGCCATGCTGCGGAACGGCTGGGAAGGAAAGGGCAGTTCAAGGGACGCTTTTCCGTTGCTGGAAGCCGGTTCCCGGGCCAGAACGTCGGAGGCGGACGGCTCCGCCCAGGTGACATTTCCCCTTGCTCCGCTGAAGGAGGAAGACGCCCCCAATGAAGAACTGCGCGAGGCATGGGAATACTACCGTACCCCCCGCTGCGTATGCTCCACGGCTCCAAGCATTGCCGCGTCAAGAAGTCTGACCCAGCTCATTACCTATGATGCGTTCAACATGGCGGACATATTTCTGACGCAGCCCCTGCAAATTGTGGCGGGCAGCATAGCCGGGAGCAAATGGATGAGCGATGATCTGTATGCCCGCGCGGCAAGCGGGGACAAGAATTACCACCTCGTGGAAGGCGCCGACCACATGTCGTTATATGACGTGCCGGAATATGTGGATGAAGCCTCCTCCGTTCTGTCATCCTTTTTCAAAAATCATCTTTAATCTGTGGCCGGAAGCCTTTCTCTCCCTTCTGCGGCATGCCTTGCCGTGAACCTGTGCCGGAAATGGGAAGGAACGGGCTGCCGGCTTTTTCTTTTCCAGGGGAGCCGGATGCAGGGGGCGGATGTTTTTTTGTTTTTTTGAGTTGCTTTCCCTCGACAAATTATACTATATAAACAATCAGTATGAAACGTGCCATCATCTCCGCTCTTTTCGCCGCCGGAGCCCTTGGGGTTGCCAGTGCGGACATCCAGGCTCCGCCCGCTTCCGAATACACTCCCACCCGCAAGCTGGGCCGCGCCCTTGCCAACATCATTTACTCCGTTGAAGAAATCCCGCTGGGGATCATCAACTGGACGAGCCGCGAAGGCGACTACGCCGGATTCTCCGTCGGCATTGTGGATGGCACCGCTACCATGTTTGAACGCATGGGTTACGGCATCTATGAACTTGTCACTTTCTGGGCGCCTACCTACAAGTGCACCTACAGGCCTCCCTACCAGGGCCGTTGCGGCATGAGCGGCCTCAAGGAATACAATCCCAACGGCGGCCTGAGCGAATTCCCTGCGGAACTCAGCTTCCAGAGCTACTATAACTACTCCCGCCAGCAGCGCGACTAAGCCGGGAAACTGGTTGATCAATTTCAAAAGGGTTGCCTGTACATGCAGGCAGCCCTTTTTTATGGCGTTCTTGTCCCTTACCGGCGGAAGCCCTCTTGTTCCAGGAAGGAAAATTGCGTCTTCCCGTGCTGGAATGAAAAACAAACCCGACAGAAACGCTTTTCCGGGAACGGTGATGGCTTTTGGAGAAAAGAAAACAGGGCCGGAAACGTTTTACATCACGTGACGGCCGTCGCGATTGACGCAAGACAGGGGAAGAAGTATCTTTCCACAACGGAAAGGCTTCAATACCATGAATAACACAATTGCTTTCATCGGCCTGGGTGCGGCAGCCTGCATCACGGCGCCTGCATTTGCCCAGGATACCCATACCTCCCTGAGCAAGCAAAGCGTGGCCTGCATGCAGGAGATCACCGCCGCGATGAACAAGGTGACGGACGAGCCTGGGGCCGCCGCCGCAGTGGAAACCGTCAAGAAGGTGCATGAAAAACTGGTGGACCTGGGAAAACGGCAGTTGGAGCTGCCCGGCGCCACTCCCCAGGAACAGGCTCAGATTGCTGCGCAGATGGTGGAAATACAGAAAGTTTCCGGAGAACTGGTGAAATCCCTCGCCCGTCTCAAAAAGAAAAACCTGCTTACTCCGGACTTGCAGAAAGCCCTGATGGATTTGCAGTCCGTTCAAACGGAACTGGCGCAGGCTTCCAAAGACAAGGCTGCTCAGGCGGAGCCGTTCCCGAAGGACGCGGAAGGCAATACGCATGAAACCCTGCTGGAAAAAACCGTGGAAGAAGTAAAGAAGCTGAATGAAGCCCTGGCAAACGTGAAGGATGCGGAAACCAGTGCCGCCGCCGAGGAGCAGGTCAAGCACTACCGGACCGCCTTGCTGGACATTGCCAAAAAGCAGGCCGCGTTGCCGCCCCTGACCAGGAACCAGCAGGCCAAACTGATGGGAACGCAGCAGCAGCTTGTGGAAATGATGCAGCCCATCATCAAGCACATAATGGCTGTCATGCTTTCCCCCGATACCTCGCCAAACCTGAAGGAATCTCTGAAAACCCTCTCCGAGCTGCCGAAGGAAGTTCAGAAAATCCGCGAAGAAGCGGCCAAGTAGCCATTTTTGAAAAATGCCTCCTTTTGGGCTGGTCAAAGATAATAATTGTTCTAAAGTGGCAGTCCTGAGGAATGCGACCGACTTTTAGTGAAACAGATCTCAATGAACGTCCCTTTCTGGTTTTCTGGGAGGTGACGCGCGCTTGCGCCCTTGCGTGCAAACATTGCAGGGCTGTGGCCCAGCCGCGGCCGCATCCTGATGAACTGAACCATGAAGAAGCCCTCCGGCTGATTGACCGGCTGGCGGAACTCCGGCCGCCCATGCTCGTGCTGACGGGCGGGGATCCTGTCATGAGGCCGGATATTCTGGAACTGATCCGCGCGGCGGCGGACAAGGGGCTGCATGTGGCCTTGAGCCCCGCCGCCACGGCCAGGCTGCTGCACGCGGACTTTCATGCGTTGAAAGAGGCGGGGGTGCAAAGCATGTCCCTGAGCCTGGACGGCGCCCATGAAGCCACGCATGACGCCTTCCGGGGCGTGCCGCATACGTATGAGCGGACCCTGCGCGCGGCGGAAATGGCCCAGGAGGCGGGCATGCACCTCCAGATCAATACCACCATTACCAAAAGCACGCTGGGTGAGTTTGACGACTTTGTGGAGCTGATGAAAAAAATGCAGCCGGGCATGTGGAGTGTCTTCCTGCTTGTTCCTACGGGCCGCGCGGCGATGGATGAAATGCCTGCCGCGGAGCAGGTGGAGGCCATCTGGAAAAAACTCAGCGAGGTCAGCCGGGAAGTCTCCTTCGGCGTCAAAACCACGGAAGGGCACCATTACCGCCGGGTGGCCCTTCAGGAGGCCCGTGCTCAGGGAGCCAGGCCCGCGCGGCGCGCCATTCCCACGCGAGACGGCAAGGGCATCATGTTCATCTCCCACACCGGCGACATCCAGCCCTCCGGCTTCCTCCCCATCACGGCGGGCAACGTCCGCACGGACGACGTGGGCGAAGTGTACCGCACGCACCCCCTCTTTCTCAAGCTCCGGGACGACAACGCGCTGCTGGGCAAATGCGGCCGTTGCGAATACCGCACCATTTGCGGCGGTTCCCGCTCCCGGGCGTACGCCGTGTACGGAGACATGATGGCGGAGGACAACCTTTGCCCCTATCAACCCAGGCTTTCACAACACCATGATTAACATCACCAGACTTTGGACAGGGGCGGAACAGCCCGCGGACCATTTGAGATACGGCCAGGGCCACGGGCACGGCCGTTCCGCCGGGGGAGCCGTGGAATCCTGCGCTCCCGCCTCTTCCCGTGTCCGCAAGCCCATTGTGGTATGGAACATCACCCGCACCTGCAACCTCAAATGTGTTCACTGCTATGCGGACGCGTCCGCCCGGAAATTTGACGGAGAGCTGGACTGGAACCAATGCTGTACCGTCATTGACGATCTGGCGGACTACAAGGTAAACGCCCTCCTGTTCTCCGGCGGGGAACCCCTGGTGCATCCCCGCTTCATGGACCTGCTGGAACGGGCCACGGGAAAGGGGCTGAAAGTCACCATTTCCACGAACGGCACCCGCATCACGCCGGAATCCGCCGCGCGGTTCAAGGAACTGGGTGTGGCGTACGTAGGCATCTCCCTGGACGGCATCGGCGCCGTTCATGACCAATTCCGCGGGGTGGAAGGCTCCTTTGACCAGGCGGTGCGCGGCTTCAAGCTGTGCAGCGACGTGGGCCAGAAAACGGGCCTGCGCCTGACCCTGACCCGCAACAACGTGCAATGCATGGAGCAGATTCTGGACTTCATTGACGCCAACGACATTCAGCGCGTCTGCTTCTACCATCTGGTGCCTACCGGCCGCGGTGTGGAAGTGCAGACGCTTACCCGGGAGGAAGCCCGCCATGCCATGGACACCCTCATTGCCCGCGTGGAAGAATGGAAGGCGGAAGGCAAAAACCGGGAAGTGCTTACCGTTACCCAGCCTGCGGACGGCATTTATCTGCTGCTCCGCCAGCTCCGGGAAGATTCTCCCCTGGCGAAGGAAACGCTGAAGCTGCTCCAATGGAACGGCGGCGGGGCGAACAGTTCCGGCCGCGGCATTGCTAACATCGACACGCAGGGCATGGTGCATCCGGACCAGTTCTGGCAGTCCGTGACGCTCGGCAACGTGAAAAACAACCTGTTCTCCGACTTGTGGGACGCCAAGGCAGGAGCCGCGGCGGAAATGCTGCCTGAATTGCGCGGGTCCGACGACCCCCTGGAACGGCAGAAAAAAATAGAAGGCCGTTGCGGCCGCTGCGTCCACTTTGCCCTGTGCGGCGGCGGATTCCGCACGCGCGCCGCCTTTGCCAACGGGCACTGGTACGGTTCCGACCCCGGCTGTTATTTGACGGAAGAGGAAATCTCCACTCCGCTTCCGGAAATCAAATAACCTGTATTGGTTCCGGCAGGGGCGGAACGGCATATGTTCCCGCCCCTCTCCTTCCGTCCTGAAACATTGACGGAAAACAATCTTTCACCGCAGAAAACGTTCTGCATGGAAGAAAATGTTCCCTTATGAAAAGGGAATGGCCTTGGAGGCAGGGAACCCGGAAATTCTCCGGTTGGCAGTCGTGTAGTGTAAGGCCTCCAGAACAGGCGAATCCGTTCAAGTCTCAATTTTCGGCAAAAAGACGGCCTTCGGGAAACGCTGTAGACAATGAAGTAAAATAAACCTTGCAGCTTTGATCCCCGGGAATCCAACGGTGTTTTATTCCTGATGGGATGGAGCACTTCTCTCCGCTCCGGCGGAGAGGACGCCGGCGGAACAATTTACCGTGGAAATTTCTTCTCAATGAATGCACGGTCTCCATGCCGGGCTGGAGAGGGGAACTCCAGTAAAAACACTCCGCCGGACGTTCCTGAGCAATCACAATATTCCGTTCCCCGGCCCATTTGGAACTACCGTATTCCCGCCCTGTTTTTCCCTGCTTTACAAGGGTGGGGGCATCGCATAGCATCCCTGCATCATGAGTCAGGAATTGAGACCGGAAACCCTGTGCGTGCAGGCGGGTTGGACGCCGAAAAAAGGCGAACCCCGCGTGCTTCCCATTTACCAGAGCACGACGTTCAAATATGAAACCAGCGAACAGATGGCCAAGCTGTTTGACCTGGAGGAACCTGGTTTCTTCTACACGCGCCTGCAAAACCCCACCAACGAGGCGGTAGCCAGGAAAATAGCTGACCTGGAAGGCGGCGTGGCCGCCATTCTCACTTCCTCCGGCCAGGCGGCCTCCTTCTTTGCCGTCTTCAACATCTGCGAGGCCGGTGACCACATCGTCAGCGCGGCTTCCATCTATGGGGGAACGTACAACCTCTTTGCCGTTACGTTCCGGAAAATGGGCATAGAAGTCACCTTTGTGGACCAGGATGCCCCGGCGGAAGAAATTGCCAGGGCGATCCGCCCCAACACGAAAGCCCTTTTTGCGGAAACCGTCTCCAACCCGACACTCTGCGTGCTGGACATCCGCAAATTTGCGGACATCGCCCATGCCCACGGCGTGCCCCTCATCGTGGACAATACGTTCACCACGCCCATCAACTGCCGTCCTTTTGAATGGGGTGCGGACATTGTCACCCATTCCACCACCAAATACATGGACGGCCATGCCGCCGCCGTGGGAGGAGCCATCGTGGACAGCGGCAACTTTGACTGGGAGGCCCACAGGGACAAATTCCCCGGTTTGACGGAACCGGATCCGTCCTATCATGGACTTTCCTACAGCAAAAGCTTCGGCAAGGGCGCCTACATCACCAAGGCGACCGTCCAGCTCATGCGCGACCTGGGTTCCATCCAGTCCCCGCAAAACGCCTTTCTGCTCAACCTGGGATTGGAAACCCTGCATTTGCGTGTCCCCCGCCATTGCGAGAACGCGCAGAAAGTGGCCGAATTCCTGCAGGAACAGGAAGACGTGGCTTGGATCAACTACCCCGGTCTGCCTTCCAACAAGTACCATGACCTGGCCCAAAAGCAGTTCCGCGGCGGCCAGTCCTGCGGGGTGGTGACATTCGGCATCAAGGGAGGCCGCGAACGGGCCATCAAATTCATGGACAGCCTGAAACTGGCCGCCATTGTCACCCATGTTGCGGACTCCCGTACCTGCGTGCTCCATCCTGCCAGCCACACGCACCGCCAGTTGACGGACGAACAGTTGATGGAAGCAGGAGTCAGGCCGGATCTCATCCGCTTCTCCGTGGGGACGGAAGCGGCGGAAGACATTATTGCCGATCTCGGACAGGCTCTGGAAGTCATCCGTTAAACCCGTTTTACCTTCCTGTACGCACAGCCGTTCCGTGGATATGCTCGGAACGGCTGTTTTGTATCTGTGATGGATAAGGCGGACGGGATGGTGGAGGAACGTTAAACGGTACACCTGAAAAAATAGCCGGTGTACCCATCCCCGCTGCAAGAAACGGACCTCCAGAAGCGAGAGCTGTCCGCCTCCTGTAAAATATTGCAGAAAGTCACGGAGGAAAAATTTCATTTTCTCTTCGTTGAGAAGTTTGTTTTTACGTAAAATACGGATTTTAATGACGTTGTGCAGGGAAATCCAGAAATGGAGCTTCCCGGAAAATAGCTCGGCTTTTCAGCTTCAACAAGATGCGATTGATTTCAGAAAAAGCGGAAATTTCAACTGCTTTTCTTTATAATTGTAAATTGACATACCATAATAAATTTATTATGGTGTGGTACTTATGAAAAATAGATATTGTGCTGTATTAATGAGTTGTGCCAGTGTGGTAGCTGCGAATGCCGCCACCATCATTGCCGAACTGCCTGAATCCGCCAATCTGTCGCAAACTGCGACGATGTCGCCGCAAACAGGAGAGCAGCTGCTGAATAAAGTAAAAAACAGCGGGTTTGGCGTCTATGCGGGAGGCAACAACAACAGTCTGGCCAACTGGCCCCAAAACGGGGAGGGAACCTGGATCAACAATGGTGACATCGGCTCCATCATCCTTTGCGGCAGAAGCGGAGTGGCCGGCGATTCCTTTGCCATGGTGTTGGGCGGACCGCGGCAGGGAGACCTTGTTTCCTCCATCGTCTTTTCCTGTGATACGCCTACCTCCGTCATCACCAGCTACACCATGGTTCTGGCGGTTTACGACTCTTCCGGAACGCTTGTCCAGAACCTTTCCACCGTGGAAGGCTTTACCTTTGATTCCACGTCAAGAACCACGTCCGTTTCCCTGAACATGGCGGATTCTCCCCTGACGTGGGGTGAGGGGTACAAGCTGGTTGCCGGGGTACGCGGCGGTGCGGGTGCCGCTACCTCCCCCTACACGCTCACCAACATTCAGGTAGCCTATGAAGTTGTTCCGGAACCGGCTACCGTCTCTCTGGGCCTGCTTGGCCTGGGAGCGTTGGTTATCCGGCGCCATCGGAGCCGGTGAGCGGCAAGCGTGCCCATCGGGAAGAAACTTGTCCGAAAGCCGCCCCTTTTCCCCTCTCCCTGTTCGGGAGAGGCTATCCTTTGGAATGGAACGAAATGTGACATTCTAAAGGCCGCGCGTTTTCCGGAATGAGGTCATTCCCGGAGGGAGCGTTCAAAGGCCCGGTACTGGACGGCTTCATACAAATGGTGATCCTGGATTTCCGCGCTGTCCGCCAGATCGGCTATGGTGCGGGCCACTTTCAGAATACGGTCGTACGCCCTGGCGGAAAGGGCCAGTTCCTCTACCGCGCGCAGCAGGATGGCCTGTCCCTCCGGCCGCAGGCGGCAATGCTTGTGCAGAGCTTTTCCGGAAAGAGCGGCATTGCTGCGGATTGTCGTGCCTGCATATCTTTTCTGCTGGCGTTCCCGCGCGGCCACGACACGTTCCCGGATGCTGGCGGAACATTCGCCGGAAGGAGCCGCCGCCAGTATGGCGGGATCTACGGCGGGAACTTCCATCAAAAGATCGAACCGGTCGAGAAGAGGACCTGAAATCTTCTGGCGGTAACGTGCTATTTGAGCCGGGGAACAGGTGCAGGTTCTCCGCCGGTCGCCCAAATAGCCGCAGGGGCACGGATTCATGGCTGCCGCCAGCATGAAGCGGCACGGAAAAGTCATGGTCCCGGAGGCACGGGAAATAATTGCGTGGCCGGACTCCAGAGGCTGCCGCAGCGTTTCCAGCGTCGCACGGCGGAACTCCGGCAGCTCGTCCAGGAACAGCACGCCGTTATGGGCGAGGGACACCTCGCCGGGTGTGATATTATTGCCTCCTCCCATCAGGCCTGCGTCGGAAATGGTATGGTGCGGGGCACGGAACGGCCGTTGTGTCACCAGGCCGCTTCCGCGTTTCAGCAAGCCGCACACGGAATGGACCTTGCTGGTTTCCAGGGCTTCTTCCCGGTTCAGAGGCGGCAGAATGGTCGGGAGCCTTTGAGCCAGCATGGACTTGCCGGACCCCGGAGAACCGCTGAGCAGGATATTGTGGGCGCCTGCCGCCGCAATCTCCATGGCGCGGCGCGCGTAAGCCTGCCCCTTGATCTCGTCGAAGTCGACATTCGCTTCACAGGCATCCCCGGCCTTCTGCGGTGCCGTAAAAGGCGCAGGTAGTGCGGCGGCCGTCAGCAGTTGCCAGGCTTCCTGCAAGGTGGAAACGGGAAAAATCTCCACACCGTGAACGGGTGCCGCCTCATGCGCATTGGCGTGAGGTAGCATGATGCGTTTCCTGCCCGCCCGCCGCGCTTCGATCACCTGCGGCAGGATGCCCTGCACGGGGCGCACGGTTCCGTCCAGGGCCAGCTCTCCGATGATGCACCAGAGAGAAGCGTCAACAGGCTTCTCCGCCGCTCCGGCAATCATTCCCAGGGCAATGGGAAGATCGAAACCGGGGCCCTGTTTCTTCAAATCCGCAGGAGCCAGATTCACGACGAAAATCCCCTGCTGGAACGGCAGCCCGCTGTTCTGAATGGCCGTGTCCACGCGCTGCCCGCTCTCCTTGACGGCCGTATCCGGCAAACCCACGATAAAGGTGCGTTTTTCCGCCATGGGGCGGAAATCCACTTCCACCTCCACTTCTACGCCTTCCACGCCCAGGACGGTGGAGGAATATAACCGCGTCATCATGTCCGCATCCTAGGCGGAAACGGAAAAAAATAAAGAAAAATGGAATTAAATATGGGAAACTCCAATAAAATCTTCAGCGCCGGGAGGCACGCTTGAGGATTTCCCTCTCCTTCTCCGTCAGGCTGGACAGGCCGGAACGGGAAATCTTGTCCATTACTTCATTCACTTCTGCTTCCGTAGGGTAAGGCTCCCTTTCGGAGGAAGGGGAAGGCCGCGGAGCGGGGCGGCGGCTGTAGGAAACGGGACGGGGAGAAGACAGCTTCTCCTTCAGCAGGATCAGCAGCGTCAAAATAAACCCGGCCAGTATGCCGCCCAGGTGGCCGGCTTCGCCGCCCGCATTATTCCACTGGAAAATCACCACGGCGCAGGCAATACCCAGCACGACCAGCGCAAACTGGCGTACGCTCAGGTTCACGGGGGGGGACAGAAGCTGGACCCGCGCATGGGGGAAAAGCACGGCGCAGGCGGCCATGATGCCGTAAATGGAGCCGGAGGCGCCCACCATCGGGATAAAGCGCCATTCCGGATCAAAAAAGAAGCCCATGTAACCCAGCAGGGAGGAAAACAGAGCCGCCGCCACGCCGCAGAACAGGTAATACAGCAGGAAGCGCAAATGCCCGAAACGTTCTTCCACCACGGGGCCGAAAAACCACAGGGCGATCATGTTGAACAAAATATGCCCCAGATTGGCGTGCAGAAACTGGTAGGTGAACAGGCGCCACAATTCCCCCTCGTGAAAACACATGTACTCGCTGTAGGCTCCGTACAGCTGAACCAGGTCCAGGCGGCCCGGCGGGTAAATGTCCCGCGGAACCTCCACCTGGAAAAAGAAACCGAGGAAAAAAATGACCACATTGAGCAGGATCAGCCAGTGCACGACAACGGCGCCGCGCTGGTCGAACAGGCGTTCCTTCACCGTATTTCCCCAATTTTCCTGCTCTGCTCGCATATAAGACCGCATGTAAACGTGTTCAGGGCGCTTTGACAAGGAAAATGCATGTCCCGTTCAAGGTAGGCCGGAAAGAGGGAATGCTACTTCCACAGAGCGGCGGGAAGCAGGTCCGGAGGCAGTTCCGTTCCATGAACCAGATGCTCCGCCAGTTGCGCCGCAGCCCAGGGGGAAGTCGTGACGCCCTTGCTCCCCAGTCCGGAAAAGACGAACTGCCCTTCCAGTCCGGGGATGGGTCCGGCTACGGGCTGGCTGCGCCGAATGATGGGGCGCACGGCGGCCCGGGCGCGGATGACGTTCATTTCCCCGGAATAGCGTTTAACGATATCCAGCATCAGTTCCTGGACGGCTGGCGCTTCCGGAACGCCCGGGGCATCCCACGCCCAGGCGTACGTGGCGCCGAACCGCCAGAAAAATCCGTTGTGAACCAGCCAGTGCCCGAAATGCAAAATGCCGGCATGCCATTCCAGATCCTTCAGCTCCAGATCCAGAATCGTTCCCTTGGATGGCCTGCCCTTCAGGGGGGCCATGTCCGGATGCATTCCGGCCTCCCAGCCGGTGCACCACACGATATGTGAAAAAGAGTCCCCGTTCCAGTGAAAAAAGCCGTCTGCGCCCGGCTGAATATCGCCGGGAGCCGCCTCCGCTTCTACAAACCGGCCCTCTTCCGAGAAAAAGCGGCGCATGGCATTCACCATCGTCTCCACGTGCAGGACGCCGGAACCGCGCGTGTAGGCCGCCTGCCCTTTCCCCTCCCAGTGCTCCGGCCACGGAAACAGGGGACCGGCGTAAGAGCAGGACTCCGGGGCCGTCTGGCGTTCCTGCCAAATCTCAAGCTGGTCCTCCGTTTCCAGCTCCCGGAAAATGGGAATCTTCTGCCACCATGAACCTCCCAGTTCCCGTTCCGTTTCCGGGTAAAAGGCGGAAAGGGCGGAAAGGCACTCTTCCTGCCGCCAGCCGGGGCGGAAGGCGCGGCCTGTCAGCGGATTCACCAGTCCGGCGGCTACGCGGGACGCCGTTTCCGCAACGGGACGGTCGGCAATGGTAAAATCCGCTCCGCGCCGTTTCAGCTCCCATGCCAGGCAACTGCCGGCAATGCCCTGGCCGATGATAAGAACTTTCATGACTTGCTGTGAAAAGGAACCGGACATAAGCCGGAATAAATGGAAGAAGGCGGTAGTGCTCCATTCCCTGCCGGGAAGGAAAAAGGTCCGCAGGTGCATGAAACACCTGCGAACGGTAAAAGGGCATTTACAGGGCTGCCACAATGGTGTTCCCCATCTCCGCGGTATTCACGCGGATTTCTCCGGCGGCGCCCGTAGCCAGGTCTCCTGTGCGGTAGCCCTGGTCAATCACGCTGCGGACGGCGGAATCAATCGCGTCCGCCGCCTCCTTTTCCCCGAGGGAATAGCGGAGCAGCATGGACAGGGAAAGAATCTGGGCGATCGGATTGGCGATGCCCTTGCCGGCAATATCCGGGGCGGAGCCGCCGGAAGGCTCATACAGGCCGAAAAACAGCCCGTTATCCTCGGTGCCCTGGCAAAGGCTTGCGCTGGGCAGCATCCCCAGGGAACCGCAAATCATCGCCATCTCGTCGGAAAGAATGTCGCCGAACAGGTTCTCCGTAACCAGCACGTCGAACTGGCGGGGATTGCGCACCAGCTGCATGGCGGCATTGTCCACATACATGTGGAGCAGCTCCACGTCCGGGTAGTCCCTGGCGACCTCCGTCATCGTTTCCCGCCACAGAAGGGAATTGGTCAGGACATTCGCCTTATCCACGCTGGTGACGCGCTTGCGGCGCCCGCGTGCTGCCTCGAAGGCCACTTTGGCAATGCGCACCATCTCGCTCTTGTGATAGCGCATCGTATCCACGACAACTTCGTCGTCCCCTTCCTGTTCGCGGAAACGCGGCTGGCCGAAATAAAGGCCCCCCGTCAATTCCCGCACGCACAAAATGTCAAATCCGCCTTCGATCAGCTCGTTCTTGATTGGAGAAGCATGCGTCAGAGTGGGCAGGCAAACACCGGGGCGCAAATTGGCATACAGGCCGAAATGCTTTCTCAGCGGCAGCAGGGCGCCGCGTTCCGGCTGTTCGTTGGCGGGCAGGTGTTCCCACTTGGGGCCCCCCACGGAGCCGAACAAAACGGCGTCCGCCTCTTCGCAGGCGCGGATGGTCTCCTCGGGAAGGGCCTTGCCGCAATGGTCGATGCCCGCGCCGCCCACGAAAGCCTCCTTGCGGCTCACGGAAAATCCAAACTTGGCGCTCACGGCGTCCAGAACCTTCAGGGCCTCCGCCATAACCTCGGGCCCGATGCCGTCGCCGGCCAGAACAGCAATATGATGGTGATGTTCACTCATGTCGCTGACAGACTGAGCGTTCTCCCCCCAAAGGTCAAGAAGCACCGTTGCCATGCCTGCGGTGCGGAGGCCTTTTTGCGTCAAAAAGCGTGCAGGAACAAAAAAGTACTTGCCAAACGCCTGAGTCTCCGCTAAAAACCCCTCCGCGTTCTACGGAACGCAAACTCCCCTGTAGCTCAGCGGTAGAGCGGGTGACTGTTAATCACTAGGTCGTTGGTTCGAGCCCAACCGGGGGAGCCATTAATAAGCCCTGTAAGTTAGAAGCTTACAGGGTTTTCTTTTTCATCTTAAATTATCAAAATGGAGCCAATGCTGTTAGAAATCGTTGAATATCTGTGCTATAACTAACAAACGTAGGCAAAGAATTTTTCGTGTAAAGGAATATATTATGGCATCAGTTGATAAAGAAATCAAAGTATACATCTACATGACCTACGCCAATATGTTAAAGGTGCTGATAGGGAGGCATCTTAAAGTATTGTCTCCTAGAAAATGCAACGATCCGTATGAATTTTGGCCTTGTGGCTTTAAGGAACAAAAGAAGTATTATGAGGACATTGGATTTCTGAGTTTTTCCTCAACATGCACTTCCAATCCTATGTGGGGACATTATGGAGAAAAGCATAAAGGGGTATGCCTTGAGTTTACTTTCCCTTATCTGCACAGGCATGAATACAGTGACAACAAAAAGGGAGAACAATATGGTTATCATATTCTAAAAGAAAACATGGGAGAAGATTGTTTTGTTGAATTGGTTATTCCTAAGGATAATAAAATTACCCATAAAACCAATGGCGTTTTGTTTGACATGAGGTACAGGGAGGAACGAGCAGAATGTAATTACGGCATTACAGGGGGTACTGTAAACGATGAAACAATAACCTGTTTTGTAGATGAAACTTTCATTACTAAAGATGCCGCCTGGAATTACGAGAAAGAAAAAAGGATGATTGTCCCCATGAACAAACCAGAGAAATTTATTTCTTATTTGCACAAATATTTGACAAGAGTTATTCTAGGAGCTAGGTGTTCCGAGAAGATAGAAGGTGTCCGCAAAATTATTAAGGCGTTTTGCGAGGATGGTGACAGGAAAGTTAAGGTGTGCAAAATTAAATATTCAAAACATACATTTGATATGGAAATTTCCAGACAGTAACCATCCTAGCATTATGGAAAAGTGAAGTTATAAAAATGTCATGCGCGGGATATATGTTAATCAGCATTCAATGATAACTACGCAGCGCCAACATGGAATCCATGATTGGTATCAACGGGAGAGAAACGTTAATTAAGATAACGATTTATATTTACTAGTACATTTCCTTGAAGTAAGGAGTACGCTGGCAACTGGAAAAATGAAGTAGCCGGCAAACGTATACTCTTATGAAGATACCATTCAGTAGGGCATCGTAAAGAAGTTCACGGGAGGTATATATGTGAACGATTAGTCCGTCCCGTGAAAGAGCAAAAGGCTATATATTAGGGTCTTATATACTTGACTTCGGTTCCTCCTCATACTTGTAATAGATAATGGCATTTTATGTTACTTACAAAAAAATTGCACAATAAAG
>JAJQCV010000097.1:0-8595 GCA_021202525.1 Akkermansiaceae bacterium
CTCCTGTTCCATCGGAGACCGCCCTCCTGCTGTTCCCCGTGTATGGATATTGATGACCTGCTCCGACCAATGATCAAACATGGCGCTTCCCTGCGGAAATATTGGGAGTACCGAACAAATCAGACACAAGCTCAATCAGGACAGATGGCAGACATAAGTTGTGACCGGACACCCCATGCTTGACCGGAAATACCGTACTGGAAACTACTAAAACCTTCATCTTAAGCCGTTCCACCGGAACCTTGTCCGGCATGGGAGCACGATGCCGCTTTAACATTCACCCCAGAATATTCATACTGAAAGACGGACTATGCAAATCCCTTGGAAACGCCATGTTCGGAAATCGTTCAAAACCGGACTGTCTCCGCATGTAAAAACGCAAATCAGAGACGAATATTTATAACACGCTTGAAATAAAAACATTAAAAAATATTTCACTTCATTCCCCACTGTTTCAGGAGGTATTATAAATCGTTCAATAAAAACACTATATGGAAGTGCCCGGACATCCTCCTCCGAATAAAAAAGACCAGACTCCACAATAATCTGAATATTTAACAGAGAAAGAATGTCTTATCAATATGCGGACGCCGCAGCCGGGCCTTTCCGGCCGTCCCGGCCCAACAAATGGCTCGAATTCCCGTGTTTCAAGACGTACTAGAAGAATATATGAATCCAGCACCAGCCCTTTCACTGGCAGAAAATGTGGCCAATAAAATCAAGCAAATGATTCTCAGCGGAAGCCTGGTCAACGTATTGCCCGGCGAGAGGGAACTGGGCAACAGATTATCCGTGGGCCGGGAGACGGTGAGAAAGGCATTGACCATTCTGGAGAAGGAAAACTGGATTGCCCCGGCACGGATCAAGGTGCCGAGACGTATTCTGAAAGCCGCCGCAGACAACCTGGGGCCGGACGCCTCTTCCTTCCCCGTCCAGGAAAAGAAGGCCACCATCGGCTTCCTGACGTCCCAGCCGCTCAAAAGACTGACCCAAAGCGTCCTGGTGGAAGTGTATACCATTCTGAAAATTCTGGAGGAAGACGGAATCAGCGTGCGCATCTTTGAAGCTCCCTGGCTTCTGGGCAACAATCCGGACAAACGGCTTGCCAAGCTGGTGGGCAAATCGGAATGCGTCTGCTGGATTCTTCACCGTTCCTCAGAACAATCCCAGCTCTGGTTCAAGACACACGGCATTCCCTGCATTGTCCGCGGCACTTCCTATCAAAGCAGCAACCTGCCTTATCTGGACCGCCACTGGGCCGCTACCACCCATCATGCGGCACGGCATTTGTGGAACAAGGGGCACAGAACCGTAGGGTTGTGCCTTCCTCCGGACCCCTTGAAAGGCCACCACCTGATGCAGAAAGGCTTCTTCGGTTTTTCGGAACAGGGATGGAACCCCGTCCTGATTCCCACTCCGTTTGAAACCCCTGCTTTCTTCGAACATCTGGCCAGGGCTTTCAAGGAACATCCGGACATGTCCGCCCTGGTGGCTACGCGCGGCAACCAGATCATTCCCATCCTTTCCTACGTAGAGGCCCGCCAGTTGAGCATCCCCGGCCAGCTCAGCCTGGTAAGCCTGACGTATGAACCTTTCATGGAACGGCTGTTCCCCGCCATTACCTACTACGAGGAAAATTCCACCAAAACGGTCCACAAGCTCATCCGGATGCTCCGTTCGCTGATCTCCGGCAAGCACCTTAAAAGCATCTCCGTCATTCCGGAACTTCACCCGGGCCAGTCCGTCATCCAGCGTCCCGTGCCGGCATCCTCGTGACCATCTTGCCTGCTTTCATTCCCGCAAAAAGCAGGACAATTCAACGGACGTCCCCTGCGGCTGCAGAAAAGAGAGAAAAGCATCCGCCTCCCTTCCGCATACGGCGGCAAATTCTCCGTATCCATCATGCCCCGCTTTCCGGAACGGGGCATTAATGCAGACTACGGAGCACCCCCACCATCCTCCAGCCGCATCCCCTGCCTTTGGCGAATACTTTGCCCCGCCCTGAAAAAGAAACGGAAAAATTCCGGCTCCCCCCTATATCCCGCATTTTCCGGCATTCCAAGGAAATACCCCGGAGGCTGATAATGTTTGACATCCCTCCGGGCTGCGGATAGGGTCAAACTTGATTTTGTTCCCGGCGCGGAAACACGGCGGCGGAGGCGAAAACAGGCACTTCTCTCATCCAACATTCCTCCATGAACGCATTAAAAGGAGCATGCATCATCGGGCAGTCCGGCGGACCTACCGCCGTCATCAACGCCAGCGCTTTGGGAGCCATCCAGACAGCCCTGCAATGCGAGCATGTTACGCGCGTGCTGGGAGCCGCCAACGGCATTGAAGGAGTACTGAACGAACGCCTGTACGACATGGCCCGGGAAGACCCGGAAGAACTGGAACTGCTGAAATACACCCCGGCATCCGCCCTGGGCTCCTGCCGCTACAAGATGGCTGATCCCTCCGTGGACGATGCGGACTACCGCCGCCTTCTGGAAGTGTTCCGCAAGTACGACGTGCGTTATTTCTTCTACAACGGTGGCAACGACTCCATGGACACCTGCAACAAAATTTCCAAATTCATGCAGCAGTCCGGGTATGAATGCCGCGTGATCGGCATTCCCAAGACCATCGACAACGACCTCTACGGCACGGACCACTGCCCGGGGTTCGGCTCCGCCGCCAAATTCATAGCCACTTCCTGCATGGAAGTGCACCAGGACTTGCGCGTGTACGACAAGGGCCGCGTCACCATCGTGGAAATCATGGGCCGCCATGCCGGCTGGCTGGCCGGGTCCGCGGCCCTGGCCACGTATGCCGGAGCCGGCCCCGACCTGGTTTACCTGCCGGAAGTTCCGTTCAACATGGAAGAATTCTGGCAGGACGTAAACGGCATTTACCGGAGCAAGGGAAGCTGCATGGTGGCCGTCTCTGAAGGGGTGCGGCACGCGGACGGCCGTTTCATTGCGGAATCAGGGGACAAGGACGTCTTTGGCCACACCCAGCTGGGCGGCCTGGGCGCCATGCTGGCGGAATCCGTCAAACGGCAGACCGGGGCCAAGGTCCGGAGCATTGAACTCTCCCTGCTCCAGCGCTGCGCCTCCCACGTCGCCTCCAAAACGGACATTGACGAAGCCTACATGGCCGGAAAGGCCGCCGTGGAAGCGGCCGTGGCCGGACAAACGGACAAAATGGTGGCTTTCGAAAGAAGCACGGAAAACGGGCAGTACGTCTGCAAGGCCAAACTCATCGGCCTCACGGACGTAGCCAACGTGGAAAAACTGGTGCCGCGCGAATGGATCAACCCCCGCGGCAACGGAATGGAGCAGCCGTTCATCGACTATGTTCTTCCGCTCATCCAGGGGGAAACGTCCATGCGGAAGGAACACTCCCTTCCCCGCTTCGCGAAGCTCAAAAAAATCCAGGCGGAACCGGTCCGGAACTGATAATTTTCCCTTTCCTCCGGGTTTTTCCGTATAACGGAGGAAGCCGGGACACATTCAGCCGTTCCGTATCCCGGAGCGGTCCCTTCCCCGTACCCCTTTTCCCGGAACCGGGCGCGGAGCCAGTTACAAACGACACAGTGCGCAAGCATCATCAGCCTCCATGCCTGATTACCTGTTTCAGCATTTTTATTCCACTCTGGCCATCATCGCGTTCCTGCTCGCCGCGCTGATCCTCCACCACTACAGCAAACGCGGCAGGGAATGGATTCCGGTCCGCGCCGCCCCTTCCGGCTGCCTGGCGTTCATCCTCCTGCTTATGGTGCTGACCTTTCTCGCCTCATGCCTTTTCTCCGCCATTCGCGCGGGAGAAACCTGGGAAGAAGCGGTTTTCATGCTGGCACGGCTGCTGGCCCTGGCGGGAGCCTTGGCCGTTATCTCCCGGCTGACTGACCACTACATGCACCGTGACGGCATCAAAGACACGCTGAATCCGGGAGAAAGCGCGGCCAGACTGGCCTGCCGGCTCCGGAACAGGGGAATTTGCCTGTTTCTGCTCATCGGCGTCATGATCTTCATCATCGACTTCTTCACGATCTCGCTCCCGGTGCCGGAACTGCCGCCGGGCTCCGCGTTCCTGATATCCACGCCCATTCCCCTGCTGGAGGAAAACGCTCCGGAAATCCTCATTTCCTCACGCGTTACCAACAGGTTCTTTGGAGAAAGCGACTTCGACCTGATCGTCCGGGACGCGAATGGGCGCAGGCACGTCTTTCCTTCCATCCTGATCAACCCCGGAGGAGGAAGCGCCATCACCATCTACAGGCTGAGGCCTGCCGGGGGCCGGAATGAAGGCAGTCTTATCTTTACCAATGAAATCCAGATATGCCTGCTCAATCTGGCTACGATGCAAGTCAAAATGCTGAGGGGCCCTTCCTCCAATTATCCCTCTGCGGAAGCGGAGGATCTGCACGGCCCGGACATTGAAAACCGCCTGGAAATCATAGGTCTCTACCGCGGGCGCTCCTGCACGCCCGGAGTGGAACACACCCGGGAGACACGGGCCAGGCTGCTGAAAAACCTCCAGGAGGTGGAATAATGACCGGAACGTTCCAAAAGGATGATTGACACCTCCTCCCGCGCCCCCTTACTCTGCCGGAAGCCAAATTATTGACAGCCATGATCAAAATCACCGCCAAAAGCATCGTCAAAGCCGGAACCAGGGACCAATTCATCGCTACCGCCAGGGAACTGGTGGAAAAAAGCCGCGCGGAAGCCGGCAATATCTCCTACCACCTGTACGAAGATCTGGACGATCCCGACATCCTGACTTTCATTGAAGAATGGAAGGACCAGGCGGCCGTGGACGTCCACGCGGATTCCGAACACTTCCAGCGCATCATCCCCCTGCTCAGTGACATGACGGAAGAAGCCATTGAAATTTCCCTGTACCGGGAAGTCCTGTAGGGGGCGGAAACGTGCAATTCCCTCTATTTCCCCTCTTTCCCGGGAAAAGGAAACGCTCCGTCCCTTTGCAGGAGACGGAGCGCCGGAGCTTCGCATAAGTTTACCGTCAGAACGCGAAGCATCCACACCCGGAGCCCCAGAAATCGGAATATTTGGGACGGGAGGCATTGGCCATCCCCTCCATCAGCATGAAAGCGGAATGCATGCAGCCATGTTCATGGCAATGACAGGAATGCTGGTGTTCCTGCTGGAAAGGTACGCCGGCGCGGGCCGCCTTCTTCGGGTCCAGGGGCGCGCCGTAACCGCCGAACACGGCGATCGGCGACCACTCCGGCAGCACCGGAATGGGTTCCGGGTCCAGATCCTTGAACGGACCCGTGGCGTAAACGATCTTGCCGTCCATAATGGTCAGCACGGACTCGATCTTCTTGATATCTTCCTCCGGGACAGTGAAATAATCCTCGCTTAGAACGGCCATGTCCGCAAGCTGCCCGGGGGCAATGGTTCCCTTCTTGCCCGTTTCCGAGGAAAACCAGGTGCTGCCCTGAGTGTACAGGCGCAGGGCCTCCTCGCGGGAAAGGCAGTCTTCCTCCCGGTACATCTGGGCGCCGCCCACGGTCTTCCCGGTGGTCAGCCAGTACAGGGTCACCCAGGGATTGTAGCTGGCCACGCGGGTGGCATCGGTACCGGCTCCCACGGGAATGCCCATTTCCAGCATCCTCCGGACGGGGGGCGTATGTTCCGCCGCTTCCTTTCCGTAGCGGTCCATGAAATATTCCCCCTGGTAGGCCATGCGGCATTGCACGGCAATGCCCCCGCCCAGCGCCTTCACGCGTTCCAGGTTCTTTTCGTCAATGGTCTCGCAGTGGTCGAAGAACCAGTGCAGCCCTTCAAAGGGAATCTCCCGGTTCACTTCCTCATACACGTCCAGAAAGCGGGAAATGCTCTCATTATACGTGGCGTGTAGGCGGAACGGCCATTTATTGGCGGCCAGCAGGCTGACTACGCCCTTTAATTCGGACTCCATGTCTCCGGGAAGGTCCGGTCTGGGTTCCAGAAAGTCTTCAAAATCCGCGGCGGAAAAAACGAGCATTTCGCCCGCGCCGTTGCAGCGGTAATAATCGTCCCCTTCTCCGGGTTCCGTCATCTTGATCCACCTGGCAAAATCCTCCTTCTCTTCCTTGGGCCGCTGGGTGAACAGATTGTAGGCAATGCGCACCGTCATTTCCCCGCGCTTGTGCAATTCTTCAATCACCTCGTAATCCTCCGGATAATTCTGGTAGCCGCCTCCGGCGTCGATGATGCTGGTCAGACCCAGGCGGTTGAGTTCCCTCATGAAATGGCGGGTGGAATTGATCTGGTGCTCCACGGGCAGCTTGGGTCCCTTGGCCAGCGTGGCGTAAAGAATCGTGGCGTTCGGCCGGGCAATCAGCAGGCCCGTCGGGTTGCCGTCGCTGTCGTGCTGGATTTCTCCGGCGGGGGGGGTTGGGCGTATCCTTCGTATACCCGCAGGCCCGCAGGGCGGCCTTGTTGAGCATGGCGCGGCAGTACAGGTGCAGGACGAACACGGGCGTA
Organism: Akkermansiaceae bacterium; assembly: GCA_021202525.1. GTDB lineage: Bacteria > Verrucomicrobiota > Verrucomicrobiia > Verrucomicrobiales > Akkermansiaceae > Akkermansia. The sequence goes on from JAJQCV010000097.1 coordinate 6,480, forward strand.
TCCGGAGCCGCTTCATTGATCTCCTCCAGCGTGGGCATGCGGCGTTCGGCAAACTGGAACTCGCTCCAGCCGCCTACCACGCGCACCCACTGGCCGGGAGGGGTTCTTCTGGCCTGCTCCTTGAGCATGCGGAGGGCGTCCGCCAGGGAGGGCACGCCGTCCCAGCGCAGTTCCATGTTGTAATTGAGACCGCCGCGAATGACGTGGAGGTGGGAATCGTTCAGGCCGGGAATGACCGTTCTCTTCCCGGCGTCTATGGCCTGGGTATCCGGTCCCTTGTATTTGGCGATGTCTTCGTCGGAACCGACGGCCAGAATTTTTCCATCCTTCACGGCAACGGCCTCGGCCGTGGTGCCGTGTTCATCCAGCGTTGCTATCTTGCCGTTTGAAATCATCAAATCGGCGTAAACTTTTTCATTATTTTTCATTGTTTTCAGTATGGTTCGGGATTGTTTCCGCAGCCGCTTCCCCCTGCGGGCTGAAAAGCCAGGAAGCCAGCATGCGGCTGATCAGCGGCATGAATACCCAGGTCAGCAAAGCCACCACGCAGGCATTGAACAGAAAAAAGGAAAGCCATGCGGGCAACCCGTGAATCAGGTCTCCCACAGTAATATTCAAAAGAAAAATGACGACACACACACCCAGATAGGTGGCCACCGCCGTCTTGTAGCGCGGGGGCGTCTTCATGGGGCTGCCCGGCTGGTTCAGCCACGCGTCCAGCCCGTTCATCTCCTGCATGGCCGGTTCGCCTTCCGTGTGGGCTCCCAGCAGCTTCATCCAGCGTTCATACTCAGGGGAGGAAACCAGGGCCTTTCTGGCGGCGGCATTGGCAAAACGGTCCACCACCACATATTCCCCGTTCCCGTCATTCGGCCTCAAGACGCTGATGCCCACATGCCCGGGACAGCCCAGTACAAAATTGACAAAATCCCGCATGGCATGCTCAAACTGGGCTTCATGGCCCGGCAGAATGTGCCGGCGCACGACTACAGTCACTTCATCGGAAGGGTTCATGGCCTCCATGCAGTATTGGTGTTTCCGGAGCTTCCCCTGGCGGAAAGGCCGCAAAAACGGACTTTCCGGCAGGGGAGAACTCCTGGATCAATTAATTGTCATGCTTCACCACCTGCGGGGACACTGCAGACTGGGGAGCGTGATGAATCATCGTGTAGGCGTATTCCACGCCCACGCCGTAAGCTCCGCCCTGCTGCTTGAGCAGGTTCATCAGGGCATCGTAATGTTCCTTGTTCTTCCAGTCGCGCTGGAATTCCAAAATGGCGCCGATGGTCGTCAGGCGGGTTCCACCCGCCTGGGTAATGCGGGAAAGGGCGGCCTTCTGGGCATCACGGGAGGTGGCGCCGCAACAGTCTTCCACCACGTAAATATTGTATCCGTCGCCCATCATTTCAATGGCCGGCCAAGTCACGCAAACTTCCGTCCAAAGGCCGGTGAGCAGGATATTCTTGCGTCCCGTCGCCTTGATGGCCTTGCGGAACTCGTCGGAATCCCATGAATTCATGGACGTGCGTTCGATCACGTGCTGACCGGGGAACACGTCCAGCAGCTGCGGCCAGACGTATCCGGAAAAGCCTTCCGTTTCCACGGCGGTGATGATGGTGGGGATCTGGAACAACTTGGCAGCCTTGGCCAGCAGGGTAACGTTGTTGATCAAGTCCGCCCGGTTGATGTTGGCTACGCCAAAGGTCATCTGGGGCTGATGGTCAATGAATACCACGGCAGTATCCTCCGGGGTGTAAAGCTGATGGTAGTGTGACGACATGAATGACATCCTATGATTCTCCTATATCTATATTGATGGTTGTATCCGGGATTCAAACGGTCTTTTAAACTGCATCCCTTGCCAGTTTGGAGAAGGGATCAGGCACATTTGTTGACTTCATGCCAGAGGGTGACGCAGGAACAAATCCGGAAAAAACGGCAACTCATGATCTGCAAGCGTCTTCCGCCCGTGTCATGCCACGGCGGAAAAAAAGCTCAAAAACACCTTCCGGGAATCCCCGCCAAAAAGGGAATTCCCCGCAGCCCCCGCCCCGGGTACAGCCGGAAAACCAATGCGACCCCGCGCCGGACGGGACGCAAAGCGGGTTTCGCCGGT
>JAJQCV010000097.1:8605-11718 GCA_021202525.1 Akkermansiaceae bacterium
TCCGGCAGCTCTAGCGGGTTTCCCCGTAGTTGATGCCCCGTGCATCCAGAATCTCCACATACCCCTTCAGGCGCTTCAGGAAATCCTGGTAATTCTTGTCTTCCTTCCGGCTCCATCCCGTCTCCGCATAAGCGGCAATGCGCGGGAACACGCGCCGCTCCAGCTTGTCCGCATCCGGAATCCATTCCGTCCACACCTGGCATCCCAGCCCGAGAACCTGGTCATGGTGCTTGGGCTTTAATCCGGGAAAAACAGGCTCAAAGGAATAGGACTTGGACAGGGGCAGCTTCTGCTCGTCCTTGTTGATGTAGGTCATGTGGGAGGTGGAATTGACCACCTGGTGGCCGTCCTCGATCGCCTTGGTGGCGATCTTGTCGGACCCGTACCAGAAATGGATGATCGCCTTCCCGTCCAGGCGTCCCAGCGCGGCTCCCTGCCCGCCGTCATTGTGAACGTCGGAACCCAGGATTTCATTCCAGCCGATCGTCCTCACCCCTTTTTTGGCGAGTATCCCGGAAATGCGGTTCGTGAACATGATCTGGAGGTCCGGGAACGTCTTGATGCCCTTCTTCTTCATGAACGCTTCAATATGGGGCACGCCCTCCCAGTACTTCTTGTAGCGCACTTCGTCGCCGCCAATGTGGATGATTCCCCCCGGAAAGAGGGAGGCCAGCTCCGTCATCACGTCCCCGATGAACTGGTAGGTGCGCTCGCTGGTGGGGTCAAAGGCCGCTCCATCGTTGAAGCTGACGGGAATCTCCGCCAGGGGGCGAGCGGAAAGCTTCAGCTCCGGGTAGGAGACGATGGCCGCGGCGGAATGGCCGGGCACGTCTATCTCCGGCACGATGGTGATATTGCGCTCCGCCGCATAGCGCACAATGCGCCTGATCTGCTCCTGCGTATAAAAGCCTTCATGGGACTTCCCGGCATACTTGCCGCTCCCCCAGGTCTCCACTTCCGTATCCCTCCTTTTGCTGCCCACGGACGTCAGTTTAGGGTACTTTTTTATCTGGATGCGCCATCCCGCATCATCGGACAAATGCCAGTGCAGGACGTTCATCTTCAGCAGCCCCATCTGGTCGATCAGCTTCCTGACCTCTTCCTCGCCGAAAAAATGCCGCGCCTCGTCCAGCATGAAGGCCCGCCATGAAAACCGGGGATAATCCAGCATGGAGAACGGTTTGTCCGCCACCTTCCAGACCGTGGCGGACTTGTCCGCGCGGCTGTCGAAAAAGACCGGCGGAAGCATCTGCGCCAGGCTCTGCCCGGCGTAATAGACTCCTTTGGGGGAAGCGGCGCGGATGGAAATCAGGCCGGGCTTCACTTCCAGCCTGTAGGCTTCCGGGCCGTATTGCTTCAGGGACGCGTCCTTCTCAATGCGTATGGCATTCGTCCCCTCCGCTCCGTTCAGGGAAAGCCCGGTTCCCTGCGCTAAAAACTGCTGGAGAAAACGGGCCTGCTTCTGGAATCCGGGATCCTTTTCCCGGCAGACGACGCGGCTTCCGGCATCCAGAACGATGCCTCCCTCCGGGCTCTTTTCCCCATACTTCACGGAAACGGGCCGGGGAATGATCTGCTCCTGCCCCTGGGCGGCCATGCAGGCCGCGCCGGAAAGCATCAGCATGAAAAAGGGACGTAAAAAGCGCATCATGGCGGCCATGATACACATTTTCCCCTCCATGTCTTTCTCTTTTCCTCCGTCCAGGCACAAAAACCCTTTCCGGACAGTTCTCCATGACACGCCGGCGCCGACAAACAGCACCCGTGCCGCCATCCCTCCCTTGCCTTTCCCCTCCGGACGGCGTACGATGGGCACCATGAAAAAAGACGACGCCCCCAGCCTGTTCGCCGCCTTTGCGGACCGTCCCCTGGCGGACCGCCTGAGGCCGTCCGCACTGGCTGAAATCGTGGGGCAGGACCATCTTCTGGGGGAAGACGGCCCCATACGGCGCATGGCGGACTCCGGCAAACTGACCAGCTTCGTCCTGTGGGGGCCTCCCGGCTGCGGAAAAACCACGTTGGCGCGCATTCTGGCCACGCGCACGTCCATGCACTTCGTGGCGCTCTCCGCCGTCTTCTCCGGCATGGCGGACCTGCGGAAAGCCTTTGACGAGGCGGCCAAACGCCGGGAATACGGGGAAGGCACCCTCCTGTTCGTGGATGAAATACACCGCTTCAACCGCGCCCAGCAGGACGGCTTCCTGCCTTATGTGGAAAACGGTACCGTCACGCTGGTGGGCGCCACCACGGAAAACCCCTCCTTTGAACTCAACAGCGCCCTGCTCTCGCGCTGCAAGGTCTTCGTCATGCACGCGCTGGACGCCGCCGCCCTGGACAGCATCATTGAACGGGCGGAATCCCTCCTTCAGCGGAAGCTGCCGCTCACTCCGGAAGCCCGCGCCACCCTGGTGGACCTGGCGGACGGCGACGGCCGCTACCTCATCAACCTGATGGAAAGCGTCTTTGACCTGTGCAGGCCGGAAGACGTCCTGGATACGGAAGCCCTGCTGAAAATCGTCCAGCAGCGCGCCCCGGTATACGACAAGGACAGGGAGGGCCACTACAACCTGATCAGCGCCCTGCACAAATCCCTGCGCGGCTCGGACACGGACGCGGCCCTGTACTGGGCCGCCCGCATGCTCCAGGGCGGGGAGGACCCTCTCTACCTGCTGCGCCGCCTGACCCGCTTTGCCATGGAAGACATCAGCCTGGCGGACCCCGCCGCGCTCCAGATGGCCATCGCCGCGTGGGACACGTACGAACGGCTGGGCTCTCCGGAAGGGGAGCTGGCCATTGCGGAACTGGTCATCTACCTGGGGTGCGCTCCCAAGTCCAACAGCGCCTATACTGCGTGGGGCGCCGCCCAAAAAGCCGCCAGGGAGCACGGCTCCCTGATGCCGCCCGCGCACATCCTGAACGCCCCCACCAGGCTGATGAAGGAACTGGGCTACGGCAAGGACTATGCCTACGACCACGATGCGCCGGACGCCTTCTCTGGACAGAACTACTTCCCGGACAAGATGCCCCGCCGCCGGTTCTACAAGCCGCCGGAACGGGGATTTGAACGGGAAATCAACAAAAGGCTGGCCTACTGGGACAAACTCCGCCGCCAG
>JAJQCV010000101.1:0-10318 GCA_021202525.1 Akkermansiaceae bacterium
ATATTGTGTTAATTTATGTCTATCTATACTTTTTCTCATCAGGTAAGGCGACTGGATGAAACGCTCTGCGGCAATGGCAGGAAGTATTCGACCGGAGATGTTCTGTTCTCAGGTCGGGGGAAACGAATAGCTCTGGGAGAATCTATTGCAGAAGGTGGTGAAGGTTCCGTCTTTGCTGTCCATGTAGCATCGGCATCACCACTCGTAGCGAAGCTCTATCATTCAACGCAACGGATGCGTTGGCGTGATCAGAAGCTTCAGCTGATGTGTTCCCGCCCCATACGTTCCCCGTGCGTGGCATGGCCGTGTGAGATCCTGTACGACGAACTACGGCGTTTTGTCGGCGTACTGATGCCCCGGGTGGACGGTGTTCCGCTCGGGGCTTTCGCGTTTCATGCGGAGCTACTGAAGAAACAATTCCTCTCATGGAACCGTTACGATCTAACCAGGCTATGTCTGAACTTGTCGGAATCAGTCCACTCGTTGCACCGTTACGGTATCGTTCTGGGTGATCTGCATCCCGGTAATGTGATGGTTTCTCCTGATGGCTCCGTCTGCTGGGTGGATGCCGATAGTTTCCAGATCGAAGACTATCCCTGTTCGGTTGGCACGGAACGGTTCCGGGCACCGGAGCTTCGCGGTAATTACGGAAACTTCCTCCGTACCCGAAGCCACGATGCCTACGCCCTGTCCGTTCTGCTCTTCATGACATTAACTCTCGGCCTGTCTCCCTTCGCTCGGCAAGGTAGTGGAGAAGACATGCAGGAAGCCGTCAGGAAGGGAGTACTGCCGTATCCGTTTGCTTCGTACAAACCGCCGCCGGGAATTTACCCGCCCGATACGCCCGGACGCTATGTCTGGTCGTATCTCCCCCGCAAGCTCCGCGACGCACTGGGTCACAACCTCACCTGTGTCCAGCGTCGCGATTTGCGTCCACGCGCCATGCCGGGGTATCTGGCGCGTTGTTTGCAGCAATACCTCAGGGATATGGAGCCGGGAGGCAGAAGGGATCATCCCATGTACCGGGATCTTCTGCATGACCGGCCCTGCCCACCCCACAGTCTGTTGGCGCAGATGACACCGAACATCTGCACGGACTGCGGTATTCTGTTCCGGGAAGCTCCTGACGACATCGCACGACGTTTAGGGCAATCTCATGCCCGTCCCCTGTGCAGGCTCTGCATCAGGCGTCGCAGTGCGTTGAATCAGGCTTCCTGGAATTAACCACCAACCATTAATTCAAATCATCATGTCCACATCATTGACACAATCCACCAAACAGAAACAGCTCGCCGCCCTGCGAGAATTCAGCAATAACACTAATGCCCGGCTTCCCGTTCTCTTCCTGCTGGATGCCAGCAGCAGCATGAACGGCATTGTGGTATGAGGGGCTGGCTGGATACTCATTGAAACAATGATATCGAGTGTAGAGAAAATAACAAATGAGGAGAGAGAAACTACCGATTGCAAACCGAATACACCTCCTCTTCCTGCCGCTATTCCTCTCGTTCTTAATCCTACCAATACTGACCATGATCGCTCCCGTAACCTGTCCCATACGTTCATCCTCTCTGCACCCGGCTATCGCATTGGTGAAGAAGTTTCCTTCGGAGGCTTCTCCACCCTCTGCCATATGCCCGGATTACCTGTCTCCCTCCTCGGTCAAATCGTACCTGTCGTGTTCCCTGCGCTTCTTCTTCGAGAGGGTAGCGCAGATACGAAGACCAACGACGGTTGCCTTGCATGTCGGCAAGGCTATCCACTCCACACTCCAGTCCTTCAACCTCGCCCGATGGCGGGGAGAGGATTACAGTGATGAGGCTATGGAAGAAGCCTTCTCCACTCACTTCCTAGAGCTGGAGGTCCCGTGGACTACGCCAACGAAGAAACGAGACAAAAGGTACGTTCCTGCGCCTGGAACACGATCAAGGCTTACATGGCGTCCGACGAAGTTTCTTCACAAATGCCTTTGGGAGTGGAAGTCGGTCTGTCGGCCACCATTTCCGGCTTGCCGGTTCCCGTGCGAGGTGTCATCGACCTCGTTCAGCACGACCTGACGGCAGTGGACTACAAGTCTTCTGCCGCCAAACCTGACGCCGGGCATGCCGCCTTTGAGCACGAGCTTCAACTGGTCACCTACCAGATGATGATCGAAGAAGCCACGGGAGACACGCCTCCGTCACTGGATTTGATCTACCTGGTCAAGACGAAGACTCCGCAGGTGATCCGGGTCAAGATTCCGCCCGCTGACAATCAGCGCAAGCAACGCATCACCGACCTGTACAAAATCGCCTGCGAAGGCATCACCACCGAGCGTTTCCATCCCCAGCCCGGGATGCAATGCTCCTGGTGTCAGTACAGGAAGGAATGCTCCGAGTGGTGCAACAAGTGAGGGAGGGAGAGGACAGAGAATTCGTACCATATTCAGAAGCCAACCGTAAGGTACGGCTTCTTTTTAGCTTGAATCATCCTGAAAATGAGATGTTTTGACTTTGAAACAACATTTGGATGCAATTATACAGCATGAACAACCGCAAGAAATTCTTCCAAAGTGAATAACCAACTTTGTTGGGTATGAGTATAACTGTCGTGTAGACTTGCAGGAATAACAAGCTGGAGTTTTTTTGCTCTCATTTCATCTGTTTGATCCTGAGTAATGCCGGGTTCAAGCGTCAACAGATGCTTGATGTCAATTTTGTCGGCCTCTGCCAGTACCTGACGCCACCTGTCCTTGCAGGTCGATTTGACACCCAGCATGTGAAGAGATGTAACTGGAAATGCAGGATCATGATATTCCTTTGCCCCGGGGAACAAAAAATCGGGTTTTGATTTACCTTCCGTTTTTGCACCCCATGCATGAGGTATTTGTCTGGCTTTTAATATACATTCGATGTGATTTTCCAATGCTGATCCTGCACGGGATTTACGCCGATTCTGCGCCGAAAGAGAAGTCTGTATAAAATCCTCGACTGACGAAAACCCCTGATTGATGCGTTTCTGAAGGATATGGTTTTCCAAAGTCAGGAACATCTGTTCCTCCTGAAGCATCCACGCCATCAGGACCTCATCTGCCGGAGAGTCTTTTGGACAGATATCTCTGCATCTGGAACGGGCGAAGGCAGAAAATTCTTTTGTCGAGGGAAACTTTCCCCCGAATGAAGTCAGCATTTCTTCCAGATAGTCGTTCGTAACGGCAATTTCGATTCCCAGCTGGTTCAGAATAAACGAGGTACTGTATTCGAGCGCGCGTGTATTCATGACATCGGATTGCTGGACGACCATGCCACATCGGGGCAATTCATCCATACCGAAGAGCCACAGGAGTTGCCGTGCCATGGAAGTATCCCGCTCCACGATAGCAACAAGCCAGCGAGTTTCAGATCTTTTCGCCAGAAAGAAAAGGTCTCCTGCATTCATCCGTTCGATTACTTCGTTGGACGGGAAGTAGAGTCTGTGTTCCGTGCGATCCACACCACGTTCAATACGGGCTTTTGCGCGTGCATCATACCAAGTCAGTTCTCCTTCACAGGCAATCCGGGCATTTTCGTCGTCGCTGAGGTAAAGGAAGGTGGATGGCAGTGTTTGTTTTCCCATACCTTCGCACCTGCCCAACAACGTGATCAGTTCGCGGCTGGCGTTGAATTCGTGCTGATGGGATCGAAGAATATTGGCTTCGACCTGACTCAGTTCCTTGACGGCGACGCCTTCAAAGTATTCGGAAAGATGGCCCTTTTTCATACGAATGGCAAAGTTTATTGAGTAAAGGAAAGGATACCTTGCTGCATACAGGGTTCATGTTGTTCTTTTAGTTGCATGATGCAGGGTTTCATTATCTCCGCAACATGACGAATGACAGGGACAACGACCGAGTTGCCGAACTGTTTGTAGGCTCTCGTATCGGAGACAACGATGTTGAATTCTTCCGGGAAGCCCATGAGACGCGCGCATTCACGAGGGGTCAGGCGGCGAGGATTAAGCCCCTCCCCGCGGGAAATCAGAATTTCGGAACCGTCCTTGTAATATCGAGCGGAAAGGGTTCGCGAAGTGTCTTCAGGGGTCACAACGCTGCAACCGAATCCGTTACCCTTTGCCCGGTGTTTTTCTGCATAGGCCTGAAGATAGGCCCATAGCTTGTCGCTCAGAACATAGCGGGAATTGACCTTTCCAGTCACCGGGTCAATATATCTGCCTGCATCAGTATCCGTTTCTGTTCCGTTTTCACGGTGGAGAACCGATTTCATTTTAGGAGAACGTCCATCAAGCGAAGGGAGCGGTATATGCTCCCACGAGAAATCCGTTGTACCGTCAAAACCAACAATAATGATGCGTTCGCGATGCTGAGGAACAAAGTGTTTGCCGTCGATAATGCGATAGAAGATTTTGTAGCCCAGTTCCTTTTCCAACGTTTCGCGAATGACGGCAAAGGTATGTCCCTTGTCGTGAGACATAAGGTTTTTGACGTTTTCCAGCAAAAAGGCTTTCGGACGTTTGGTCTGGATAATCCGCGCGACATCAAAGAAAAGAGTTCCCTGTGTCTTGCATGCGAAACCGTGGGGAACGCCAAGAGAGTTCTTTTTGGAGACTCCGGCGATACTGAACGGTTGACATGGAAAACCAGCCAGAAGGACATCGTGATCAGGTATATCCCGTGCATTTACTTTGGTAATATCGCCGTCGATTTCGTGGGAATCAGGAAAGTTGGCCATGTATGTTTTCCGGGCATACGAGTCCCATTCGCTGGTATATACACATTGGCCTCCCTGAGACTCAAAACCAAGACGGATACCACCTATTCCGGCAAACAAATCAATGAAGGTAAAATCATTTTTCCGTAAAGGACCAGCAGTGCGGCTTCCCAGAATGCCGGCCAGTGCCAATTGCGCTGTGCGAGGTATCGGTGTTTCTCCCGACTCCCAGCGGGCAATCTGACGCGCACTGTAGCCCAGTTTGTCGGCCAGCATCTGCTGTGTATAGTATTCTCTGGCCTGTTCCAGGACGCGAGTATTGTGAGAAGGGATTTCCTGATACATGATTTCTGGGATTTTCCGATGACAGAATGTCATATTTTAGTCCCAGCGCAAGCTTGAAATCTGAAAACTACGCCATTTTTTCTTTCGTGATCATGGAGCGGAGGAATGAATCGTTTTCAATTAATGTTTTGACTTCGCATTCCCAAACGATGAGGATACGCCAGCCCATCTCTTCCAGAGCTTTTTCGGTCAGGCGATCACGAATGACATTACCCTCCAGCTTGCTTGTCCAGAATTCAATGTTGCTTTTGGGAGTATATGCATATTTGCACCCAGGATGCCGATGCCAAAAGCAACCATGAACGAAGATGATGGTTTTGTATTTCGGCAGAACAATGTCCGGTTTACCAGGCAGGTCCTTTCTCTGGATGCGAAAACGGAAACCCAGTTTATGCAGCGCTGAACGCAAAAGAAGTTCAGGTTTCGTGTTCTTTCCTTTGATGCCGGACATCATCCGGCTGCGCTTTTCTTTGCTGACAATATCCATTCCGTGCAAAGAATAATATATTCAAGAGTGTTCTATTGCCATCCAAATATAAATTTGATGAGAGTACAATTGACATCCTGAAAATCCCCCTCTTCTCACGTCATATATCCCTGAGGAAGTAGCTTCTCTACTCCCTGCCTGTGCCCGCCTCCCGGCTTTGTTCCGGGAGGCGGACTTTTTGTTGCAACAAATCAATCATCAATGAATATGAATACTCGTACATCCACACGCGAACTTTATCGCAACCGAGACAACAGCCCTCTGGACAGATTCCAGATCCGGCGTGTCGCGCCCTCCGTCTTTGCCGACCGCGAGGACGACAGCCGCTCGGAGAAGTATCGCTTCGTTTCTTCAGATTCCCTGCTCGACCAGATGGAAGAGGCGGGATTTCTCGTCGTCGGAGCTCAGGAACAACATTCCCGGAAACCGGACGGCACTCCTACCCGTAAGCACTTGATTCGTTTCGCTCACCGAGGCGTGCTGGAACACAACAGTGACCAGCGCATCGAAGTGGTCATGATCAACAGTCACAACGGTAGTTGCTCCTATCAGCTTATGGCCGGGATCTTCCGGCTGGTCTGCACCAACGGCCTGATCGTCGGGGCACGTGTTGCCGCCATTAACATCCGCCATATAGGCCATACCGGGGAAGAGGTGATTGCGGCCAGTCTTCAATTGGCCTCCGAAACGCCCCGCATCATGGACGACATTCACCGCATGCAGGGAGTGGCATTACCCTACAAGCGCCAGGTGGACTTCGTTCATGAAGCGGCCCGGCTGCGCCTGGGAGACGACTACGAAGACAAGATCCATCCTGAAGCTCTGCTATCCACCCGACGCTGGAACGACATCGGCTTTACGGCGGGAGGCCCGGCTACCGTCTGGCAGTGCTTCAACCGGGTTCAGGAAAACCTGATCAGGGGAGGCGTTCCCTTGAAGCCTCAGAAGGAAGGTTCTTATCGCCGCCGTTCCCTGCGGGCACTCAATGGCATTGACGGAAACACACGCCTGAACCGGGAACTCTGGGATCTGGCCGACAGCTACACCCTGAACAACTGACCTGAGACAATCATGAGAAGAAAACATCATCCGAGGGTGAAGCGCATGGAACGGACTCCATCGTTAACAGGACTGGAGCTGTCTATCCTCCTGTACCTTCACAACGACTTTGAGCGCAGTGACGAGGAGATCATGACGGAATGCCGTGGCATCGAACAGGAGAGTGTCAGGCATGCCGTCCGTGGTTTGGCCGGCAGGGAGTTCATCATCCGCACGAAGGAAGAAGAATTCCTTCTTCGTCCCGATTGCTGGCTGATTACCTATGCCGGACGGCAGGCACTCAAGCAATGGGTGTCCGCTGCTGCTCCGGCTCGTCGATCATCTCGGACAAGAGCTCACGCATCAGCATAGCCATGAACATGAAAGACCTCCTCATTGCTCTGGTTGTACTCGTTATGCTGTGTCTGCTGGGGCCAGTCGTAATCGGCATTCTGTCGGCACTGGTGACCGTAGCTCCGTATCTGCTCGCCGTGGTATTGATCTTGGGCGTCATCGCCTTCTTCTGCAAGTAACCCCGACAGGAAAGGAATGAGACATGAAGACGATTCCCATCATCGCGCAACTGCGTTCCACGAGCGGATACGATACGGACGCTCCGTATGTGTATCTGGAATTGGACGAGGAGCTACTGGCCCGGATCGAGAAGGCGGTGTCGCTTTACAGCAGTCATCAGAACGATCCTTCGCTGGGGTTGAGCAAGCTGACGATTCACGGCCCGTCCATGACGGCACTGGTGAATCTCCCGGAACTGACGGAAGAACAGCAGGAGTCGCTGGACGACGACGAAAGCATCCTGCTGGCTTCGCCGATTCCGGAGGCGGAACTGGATACACTGGAAAGCTGTATCCGGCTCTGTGGTGAAAGCATCGACATCCTTGATGCACGGTGCCTGTATGCCGTCGCCTGTAATAAACATACAAGGGACATGTACGAAGCCAATATCGGTGCCGTACTGAGAAACTTGCTCAATTCACATCACCACTCCAGAAAGGAGGAGTTGCCTGATGCTGACGATTGAGAAGTACAAGGGCGCCCGCTTCTGGGCCGTCTTTCGCGACGGAGAGCTGTTGGCCGTGACCGTGTATAAACGGGGAGCCCAGGCTATTGTCAGGGCACTGGAAGGCAAATGTAAATGAACGCCTTCATTCAGCAGCTCTCCTTCATCATGAAGTTGAGCTGTTTTTTAGCTGCTAGACGGAGATTCAAGTTTCTAGCCCCAAATGATGAATACGTATTGAGGGTAATGTAGAGCCCGGACATGTCTGGGGCTACTTCTGCAAGTACATGTTCTCTCCCAGCCTGGACAAGCACAGGTATGAGTACAAGTTGTATACTCCAGAGATGGTTAAAGAAGCTATCCCCGAGTGAATCAGCGAGTACCAGGATAGGGATATGCTCAAACAGTTTCGGGAAGCGGGGCTGTGTGAGCCTCCCTGGTTGTCATAGCCACACGTTACGGTTTGCGTTACGGTTTGATGTAAAATCCCGTGCTAAAACAGGGGTAAGCGTAACGCAAATTTCACAAAAGCGTAACAGGCTAATGAAGAGCATTCTGCGTGAATGCTTTATAATTAGGATGTTGTTTGTTTGTGAGTTATGGGGATTTTTCGGGGTGCGGCAATGTCTTCAAAAGAGTACGCATGCGAAACATTCCTCCCGGAATAAAACCGCACAGGCAAACTTTCCTCACGCACTTCTTCTAAAGAAGAAGTGCGTTGCTAATAACGAAAAGGAATAAATCCCCCTTCGGCGGAATAATTTCGACCATTTGCAGCATTCTCTCGCAGCTCCCGGAGAACACCACTCCGGAAACTCTGATTGTTTTTAACTTTAGAATACTCCAGAAAGGCCGCTTGACTACCGGGATGACCTCTGGGGCTCTAAACACACGGAAGTCCGTTCTCGGGCCTCCTGGGACCATCCTCGCCGGGTTTGCAAAGTTGCCTCTGATTTCGATTCTCTTGTACGTGTATAAGTTTCATCACGATACTCCTGAATACCCATCTTCATGTTCAAAGGCAGATGCCATGCGATCCTGTTCCTGTTTGCCAATACCGAATGATTCTGCCACCTGACGCCACTGACTGACTGCCCGGGCAATCGGTTTCAAGAGATCATTCGTTTCAGAGGACTTGATACCGCATTCGGAGGCGATACTGCGAAGGACATCCAGGGATGCTGACGTATCTTCCCAGTCGATAGCCGTATTGAGGTAGCGAGGGCGTATATCTACGGGAGTCGGGTTCACGTCGAACAGTGGCGATAGAGACCAGCCTGTTCCTCCCGTCTGAAGGAATCCGTGATTCCGCAAATGGTCATCTGTGTTGGAAATCATGATGCTGAAGGCGATCCGCTGCCATAGCTGGCGCAAGTCTTGCCTAGGCGCAGCGCCATACTGGCGGATGGCGTCTACGATTTCGAGGTAACTGTGCTGTTCGTTATCCCGGGCTCCCAGCATGCTCATGGCCGACAGGTAGGCGATTCTTCGCTGTTCCTGTGTGCGGTCGAATCGCCAGACGATCAGAACATCCTTGTCGACTATTTTTTCCAGTTCGAAGCGCGGGACTTGAAGCCCGGCTTTGAAGGCCAGAGTCAAGGCGACGGCTTCCCAGGCAACGACGTTGTATTCATCATCGTGCCGGGGGAACTTGGCAATGCAGAGATTCCCCTTCTTATCTTTTACCGATGACTTGGGGCGGGCTCCCCCCAGGGAAGAGCCGGGAGCGAGGAGCAACCGCAAGTCTTCGGCGTTTTCATCGTCCCGGCAGAAGTGACCGGCGGCATGCAGCAGACGAGACAGATTGACCAGAGGAGGAATCGGCGTCGTACCCGGAGGGGCGCAGAACGATTTTCCACCATCCTGTGAAAAGCGCAGCGCTCCCTGTCTAGCCTCGTCGTTCACCATGAGCAGATAGTCCAGTTCGGAGAGCGTATGCGGACTTTCATTGGCTGCTCGCGCTCGTGCCAGCTCAGCCCGCCGCATCAGAACGCGCCCCCACCTGTCAGGGGTGGAATCGCCAATCGCTCCGAATACACTTTGCCCGGGAGTGGTATGAAAGGTACCGTCAGCCAGAGGCAGGAGTGGTTCCAGTGCAAATCTGTACGGATTTGCGAGCCATTCCTTGTTGTACTCGAAGGAGGCAGATTCCCGGCCTTTGCGAAAGTACGACCACAGCCTGCCTGCTTGTACTGGCTTCGGAGAGGAAGGCAGATCAATGAAGATGTCGATGGGAGTGTCATTCATGGGATTTGGGACGGTGGATACGTTTGGGCAGGCGTTCTTCTTCAAGAGCCCGACCTACGGGATCATTATTGGCATCAACAAGATTTTTGAGCCGATCGGTCAGCCCTAGGACGAACAGGACGGCGGCATAGTTGCCCATGGATACGCCGGGGTCGCCCTTCTCGACACGCCCCAGTGTTGAACGAGAAATAAATGCCCGTTCAGCCATAAGTGTCGTAGGGATACGCCGCCTCTTGCGGGCATCGCTGATGTCCGCACCCAATTTTTTGAGCGCCGCTTTCACTGGTCCCGGCAATGGGGATGTGGTTTTCATGAAAAAAATATGTATCATATAAGAAACAAAAACAAGATATATGTATTATATATGAGTCATTATGAGAAACATAGATTTCTTCCCCATCCAAAATAATTTTTCTACCCTTATCAAGTAGTGGGGGGTATAATTAAAAAAAAGTGTTTGTATAAAGCACAACCTGTTGAAGGTATGTATATATATGG
>JAJQCV010000101.1:10328-11483 GCA_021202525.1 Akkermansiaceae bacterium
GCGCTGTATCATACACACAGTGTTATGATACAGCGCACTACTTGAGTCACTTCTATAGATAAGGCCAACTCAGTCGTAGTCTCCAACTCCAGAAATCTCAATATTCTGCTTGGCCTGCTGGGAGCCGGCGCCCTCGCAACGGGAGCCGTTGCCACCGGCAAATACCTCACCCGCAAAGATCCCAAGTCCGAGATGGGCAAAATCAAGCTCAAGCTGCCCGGCTCCAGGAAAGATCCGAACACGGCCGCAGAGGTCGAGTTGCCCATCGACATGCCTGGAATGAGCCCCACCCTCATCGAAGGACTCAACCGAGGTGTCAGATTGCAAGCTCGTAAGAACGTACGAGCCAATTCGTTCAAGCGTGATCCGCAGACAGGCAAACTCATCCCATATGAAGAATGGAAGGCTCAACAGCTGGTGAATAAACCTACAGAGTCTCATCAATCTGACAACGTCATCGAATTTCCCGCCTTGGCAAAAGCGGCATCCACCTCTCCCGGTCTCGCCAATCTGCTGGCGAAATCTCTTGGAGCTGGCGTAGGAGGCACTATTGGCGCACTAGGAGGTGGAGCAGGAGCCGTACACCTGGCAAAACATCTCGGTGCAGGGGATACAGTAACTGCTCTGACCGGCATTCTGGGAAGAGGTTCGGTCGGTAAATTGATCGTGATCGGGGCCAAACAGAGGAACGGAAAGGTGATCGTCAAACATATAGACGATACTTCCGCTTACAATTTACAGGGATTCATCGGAAAACATGTTGAGAGGAACTCCAATGTGTTCACGGACGAATTTAGATCTTATAAAGGACTTGTCGGATTTGTCCATGAGTTCGTCAACCATAAGGGGAAACAGTATGTCAATGGTAATGTACATACCAATTCCATTGAAAGCTTCTGGTCTCTACTGAAAAGAGGCTACTATGGAGTCTATCACTACATGTCTCCTACGCATCTTAAGAGGTACATCAACGAATTTGCCTACAGGCATAATACCTCTCATGTTGAGACAATGGATTTTATAAGTGATACAATCACCAAAATGATTGGTAGAAGATTGATGTATTGTGAATTAGTAAGTTGATTTTGAAAAAGTGAGGATAAATAATTTCATGGAAGAAAAAAATCAAAATTGTTTAGTTGGTCTATCTGATGA
>JAJQCV010000121.1 GCA_021202525.1 Akkermansiaceae bacterium
TGTATATAATACTATTTCAAGCATCCATAACAAAAAAATCCAAAGGTTTCGGATTAGTAATCCGGCGTCAACACTGGTTTTTCATATCAAGTGCATTTCTCCAATTCAATCCATTATTATCCCGAGCGAAGAACAAATAGAACATATCTGTTAGATGATCACATAATTTCTTGAACATAATCATGGTTTGTCTTATTTTACCTCTGTTGTCCATTTCAGCCGGATTACTAATTCGCTATTGAAATGACCAACAATCCCAACCCCCACACACCCCAATGAAACCTATAGCCTATTACAGCTATGCAGCCGCATTGTGCACAGCCTTCTGCTGCCATGCCTCGCCGCTTTACGGCCCTTTGGAAACAGGAATGCAGGAATCCCAATTACTGAGTTCCCTGAAATCCTGCAAATCCCTTGACGGCCCCGGTACGGACGCCTACTTGAGCCGGACCGGGCTCAACGGGGCCTTCAAGACGAAAAAGCCCATCGGCGGACTCTACTTTTCCCTTCACTTTGACTACGACAAAGAAGGGGCACTGAGATCCGTTTCCTTCTATTCCAACTCAAAAGTGAGCAAGGATGAATACGATACGCGCCTAAAATCCCTGTACAAGCGCATGCTGAACGGACTGACGGGGCTTTACGGACCGCCCATGAACATGCCGGACTGGATTGAAAAGGATTCTCTCCCGGCGGAGCGGGTCATGTACATGCACATGTGGCGCATCCAGCCCGGCTGTTTCCTGATGTCCGGCCTGGCAAACGCGGGAGCCTCCGGCTACATGCCCATCTTCCGCTTTTCCCCGCCCTCCGGCATGCCGCCCAAATCCAAAAAGGACCGGGACAAGCTGAAATCCGAATGGGCCGCCATCCCGGAATTCTACGAATTTGCGAAAGCTGAGAGATTCCTCTCCAATGCCGTCTTCGCCATGTCCCACAAAAAGCATCCGGAAGCCCTGCAGCACTTCCAGAAAGCCGCCGACCTCGGCAGCCCCAACGGTTACTGGGGACTGGCCCATCTCTACCGGGTGGGAACGGACGGAGTGGAAAAAAATACGCAGCTGGCTGAAGAATATACGAGAAAAGCCGCCCTGACAGGATTTGCCCGTGCCGCCATGAAATATGGAGACACGTGGGAAAAAGCCTGCAAGACCCTCGACTTCAATGAAGCGGAAGCCACGGAATGGATCAACCGGAACAAGCGTGCCGCCAGGGCCGGCTATGCCTCCGAGCAATACAACATGGGAATCATGTACCAGCACGGATTTGGCGTGGAACGCAACCTGGACACGGCAAGGGAATGGCTGCAGAAAGCGGCGGACCAGGGCCATGTGCAGGCACAGGCGGCATTGAAAAAACTTCCGGAAGCTCCGGCGGGAGAGCCATTGTTAATCTGATCATTTCCCAACAAACACACCCATGAAAAGCCGGCTGCCGCATCATTGACGGCTCACGCAGTCGCTCCGGCAATTCCCTATGAAAACCATGGAACCGGCAGGGAAGCGGGCTATCCGCTTCCCTGCCAAAGTCCGGAACGGAAAACTGCCGCCAGGGACGGCGTTTTCAACCGTCCCGCCCTCAGCAAATCCTCGGCAGCTGCATGCCGGACGGCATGCCAAGCACCCGCTCCACACCCAGCCTACCCTTCATCAGCAGGGGAGCCGTCCTGAACTCCTCCACCCGGCCGACCAGGCAGGCCCCGGAGGAAACGCCGCAGCCGCGCATCACGCGCAATGCCTCATCTTCATATTCTCCGGGCAAAATCGCGAGATAACGCCCTTCGCACGCCACTTGCAGCGGATCCAGTCCCAGCAGGCCGCACGCGGCCCTCACGTCATCCCGGACCGGAATGGACATTTCATCCAGCTTCACTGTCAGGCCGGAAGCCTCCGCAATCTCTGAAAGAGTGGCCGTCAAACCGCCACGGGTCACATCACGCAGGCAATGCACGGGAATCCCGGCCCGGATCAGCGCGGCCACGGACTCATGAAGGGAAGCCGAATCACTGCACAAATCTTCGCCAAAAGACAACCCCGCCCTCAGGCTCATGATCGTCATGCCGTGCCTGCCCAAATCCCCGCTGAGCAGAATGGAATCCCCCGGACGCACGGAAGAAGGGCTGATCTCCAGATCATGCGGCACTGCTCCCACCCCGGCGGTATTGATATAAATACCATCGCCTTTCCCCCGTTCCACCACCTTCGTATCCCCTGTAACGATGCGCACGCCCGCCAGACGGGCTGCCTCAGCCATGGAGCGTACCACTTTGTTCAGGACGTCCAGCGGAAGCCCCTCCTCCAGAATGAACCCCGCCGTCAGGTACAGGGGTTCCGCACCGCTCATGGCCAAATCATTCACCGTGCCGTGAACGGCCAGGGAACCGATATTACCGCCGGGAAACTCCAGGGGCTGCACCACGAAGCTGTCCGTCGTCACCGCCAGGCGCCCTGCGGGAGAAGGCAGCACGGCGGAATCATTCTGCACGCTGCCGGACGGAAAACCGAAGGCTTCCAGAAACACGGAGCGGATCAGGTCATTCATCAGGCGGCCACCTCCGCCGTGAGCCATCTGGATGCGGTCGGAAACGGATTTTGGAACGGGACACTCAAACATAAGAAATAAAAATTAGCTTCTTTTATAGCGGTAATAGGCCGCACAGGCCCCTTCCCCGGACACCATGGGAGCCCCCAATGGAGCCAGCGGCGTACAGGAAGAACCAAAATGAGGGCATTCCACCGGCCTCAGCAGCCCGCGCAGCACCTGCCCGGCCATGCAGCCGGAAGCCTCATCCGCTGCTCCGTCGCATGCGCGGCAGTCAAAACGGACGGAGGCGTCCATATCCTGCCATTCCGTGCGCACCTTCATGCCGCCGCCCGGTATCAGCCCCAGCCCGCGCCAATGGCGGTCCTCCGTCTCAAAAACTTCCCCCATCCGCCTCTTGGCGGCTGCGTTCCCTTCCGGCCTTGCGTAACGCCGGTAGGCGTTCCGGACCCCATGCTCCCCGGACTCAAGCTGGCGAACGCACATCAGAATACCGCGGAGCAGGTCCGTTCCTTCAAACCCGGTGACCGCCATCGGCACCCGGTAGCGTTCGGCAAGACGCCCGTAATCCTCCTCCCCCGTCACGGCGCACACATGGCCGGGAGCCAGAAAGCCGTCCGGCCTTCCTTCTTGCTGGTCCATCAGCCACTCCAGGGCGGGAGGCACCTGCACATGGGCGCAAAGCACGGAAAAATTGGCATGCCCCAGGGCACGCGCCTGCTGCATGGCCAGCGCCGTGGCCGGAGCGGTAGTCTCAAAACCCACGGCAAAAAACACCACATCCAGACCGGGATTGGCCCCCGCCAGCGCAACGGCCTCCAGAGGAGAATACATCAGCCGGACATCCCCGCCGCGCGCTTTGGCGGACAGTAAATCTCCACGGGAACCCGGCACCCTCATCATGTCACCGTAACTGCACAAAACCACACCCGGCCTGAGACTCAGCTCCACGGCCCGGTCAATCAAATCCACGGAAGTGACGCAAACCGGGCAGCCGGGCCCGTGAATCAGGCGCAGCCCCGGCGGAAGCAGTTCCTCCAGCCCCAGGGAAGCGATCGCATGCGTCTGGCCGCCGCACACCTCCATCACCGCCCACGGGCGCGTAACGGCATGATGCAGATAATCAATCAGTTGATAAACTTCCTCCTGCATAAACTCGGCGAGCAAATCTTCCTGTCAGCCGGATAAACGGCCCTCACACGGGTTCGGAATTCTCCACGATCTCGCGCATCTCCCTCCGCGTCTCAAGGGCGGTTTCCTCATCCAGCACGCTCAGGGCCATTCCCACATGCACAATGACGTAACTCCCCACCTCCGCTTCCGGCACGCAGGCCAGGTTCACTTCCCGCGTCACTCCGCCGAAATCCACCACGCCCAGGCGGAACAGGGGATCAGTCTCATGAACGCTTACGATTTTTCCGGGAACGGCCAAACACATACTTTATCCTTTCCATTGACGAACGGCGGCCGCCGCCTGGCCCAGGGAAATCCCCCCGTCATTGCAGGGGACGCGCTGCGGCAGCGACAAAACGCACGGCCCTAGACTGCGCCATGCCCATCAAGCCTTCAAGCAAAAACGCATTTTGAAAGCAGCCGCCCCCAAGCACCAGCCTGTCCTGGGAAAAACGCTCCGCCACGTCAAACACCAGGTTCACGAGGCTTTCATGAAACTTC
The DNA here is from genome assembly GCA_021202525.1 of Akkermansiaceae bacterium. Taxonomy (GTDB): domain Bacteria; phylum Verrucomicrobiota; class Verrucomicrobiia; order Verrucomicrobiales; family Akkermansiaceae; genus Akkermansia. The sequence continues at coordinate 4,216 of JAJQCV010000121.1, forward strand.
CGGGCTATCCGGCAGCGGGAAACACCGGCCAGCAAATCATCATTTAACGCTTTCAGAACGGGTCTCCAATCCAGTTCCAGCAACCCGCCCTCCTCATGCATCACCCATTCGTACGAATCGCCCTCCGGGCCGTCTTCGGGAAGGGAGGCGGCCCAAGACTCCAGTACCATGGCGGCATGGCCTTCGCACCCCGCCGCCCCGTCAAAACCGCACCAGAACGCCACCGCATCAAACAACCTCCCCATGGAAGACGTTGCCGGGCAATGAACATGCCGTTCCATCATCGTTTCCAGAGCCTGCCGCTTCCGGGGAGGAATTCCGTGCTCCAAACGCCGGAGTAATCCATCCGGACGCCACTCAGCCATTTGCCGGGCCAGGGCGCAGGCGCAGCGGGCGGGTTCCTTCACCGCTTCATCCCCGCCGGGCAGCAGAAACGGCCTGATTCGTGCCACCCGTCTGGGAGCACCCTGCTCCTCCATGATAAAAAACTCGCCACCCCACACTGTTCCATCCGTGCCGAACCCCGTTCCGTCCCAGGCTACGCCCAGGGCGGGGAAAGGAGTTCCATTCTCTGCGGCGCAGGCAAGCACGTGCGCCTGATGATGCTGTACGGGAAAAACGGAAACACCCCATTCCCTGGCCAAACGCCGGGCGAGGGTTGCCGTCGGGTTGTCCGGGTGGGCGTCCACGGCAATCACATCCGGCACGGCCTTCAAGGTACTCCCCAGAACTTCCACCGTCCGCTCAAAAGCGTGCAGGGCGGCGGCGCTGTCCAAATCCCCCAGATGCTGGCTCATCACGGCCACGCCATCCTTCAACCAGCAAACGGTATTCTTCAACCCGGAGCCGAGAGCCAGCACCTTAGGCGCCTCCGGCGCGGTGCGCCACACAGGCCGGGGCGCATAACCGCGGGCCCGGCGCACCATCATGGTTCTGCCGCCCGCCACACGCACCACGGAATCATCCACCGGGCGCACGATCGGCCGGTCGTGCACGAAAAACACGTCCGCCGCATTCTCCAACTTCCGCAACGCCTCCTCCACGGAAATGCACAAAGGCTCCCCGCTCAAATTGCCGCTGGTCACCACGAGAGGCTTCCTCCACATATCCATCAGCAGCGCATGCACCGGGGAAGACGGCAGCATAATCCCGGCAAAACGGCTGAACATGCACACGGAAGGAGCCAAATCCACATTCTTCCTCTTGACCGCCAGCACGATGGGAGCCTCGGGAGACGCCAGCAGCCGCTTCTCCTCCTCCGTCAAATGGCAGAGGGCCTCCGCCGCAGCCATGTCCGGCACCATCACGGCAAACGGCTTGGCATCCCTCCCCTTCAGCTTCCTCAGCCGTCTGACGGCCCCTTCCGACGCGGCATCCGCCAGCAACTGGAAACCGCCCACCCCCATGAGTGCCACAATCAGGCCGTCCGCCAGCACCCAGGCCACCTGCGCCGCAGGGGTATCAAAACCGTGGCCGAAGCCCAGCTCGGAACCATCTGAAAACAACACCTTCATGGAAGGCCCGCATTCCGGGCAGGCGATGGGCTGGGCATGGAAACGCCTGTCCCCCACATCCTGGTACTCCTTCATGCATTCCGGACACATCCGGAACCCCTTCATACTGGTTCCGGAACGGTCGTACGGCATGGACTCAATAATGGAATAACGGGGACCGCAATGGGTGCAATTGGTAAAAGGATAATGATAGCGCCGGGAAGACGGGTCGCGCATCTCCCTGAGGCACTCCGGGCACGGAGCCAGGTCCGGCAGCATGATCGGCACGCCGCCGGAAGCGGGATCGCTCTCCAAAATCAGGAACTCTTCATACCCGGCAGGCTCGCAAACGGTCTGTTCCGTTCCGTAAACGCGGGCATGCTCCGGCAGGCTTTTCATCAACTCCGCAAAAAAACGTTCGGCATCCCCGGTATCTCCCTCCACGCGGATCTCCACGCCGGACTCCGTATTGCGCACGAAACCTTTCAGACCGAAACGCGAGGCCAGCCGATACACATGGGGCCGGAAGCCGACCCCCTGAACCATGCCGGCAATGTCGATCTTCAAGGCTGAAACAGCTTGTTCAATGGTGATGGTGGACATGCTCCTGAACTCTTCCTGAACGAATGCGGCGCACCCGTTCCTCAATCTCCCCGCACCAAATATCCATTCCCTCCCCTGTCTTGGAAGACAGCTCAACCACGCGCGCGTGATGGGCCACCTTGTTCAGGGCCGCCAGCGCGGCATCCCGGTCAAAATCCACGGCATCCGCCAGATCCGACTTGGTCACCAGGGCCACGTCTGCGGAATGAAACATGGGGGGATACTTCAAAGGCTTGTCTTCCCCTTCCGTGACGGAAAGCAGGACCACACGCATCCCTTCCCCCAAATCATAGGAGGCGGGACACACCAGGTTCCCCACATTCTCAATCACCAGTACATCCAGGTCATCCAGCGGCATCCGCTTCATCGCCTCCGCAATCATGCGGGCATCCAGATGGCACATGGTGCCGGTGGTAATCTGCACTACGGGAATATCCGCCCGGCTCAGGCGTTCGGCGTCATGATCCGTAGCCAGGTCTCCAACAATTACCCCCATTCTGACACGGTTCCTCAACATCTCCGCCGTCTTTTGCAGCAGGGATGTCTTGCCGGAGCCGGGAGAGGAAAATACATTGATGACCAGCAGTTTCTTTGCTTCAAAAAAACCTCTGTTGCGTTCCGCCAAACGGTCATTGGCATCCAGCACGGGCACATGGACGTCCATGCCGTGGGCGTGTCCTTCATGGGTGTGTTCACCTCCGCATCCGCAATCTTTACACATAATCAATACTGATATTTGATTCAGAAAAAGTGAATCTTTCTCACTTATCCTATGTCATACCGTCTCCCGGTCAAATAAAAACGCCGCGTTTTCCAATAAACAAAAGGGCCTTATCGGGAATTTTCCACCTCGGCATATCTCTGCCGGGGAAGGGCCAGCCGCATGTACACCAGATCGACGGCCCGGGCAAGGCGCTCCGTCATATGCCCGCCTTCCTCCAGCTCCTTCACGGCGGCGTCAAGCCTTCCTGCCGCCATTCTTATCTCATGCGCCCACGGTATCCCTATATCTTCCTGAATAACCATATCTCTTGTCCATACAGCCAAATCCTGAATATCCCGCAAGGAAGAACTCTTTTTCCATAATTCCATCACAGCCTCCCGGTCTCCTTCCCCTGCCTCGGCCTTCTTCAGGATAGACCTTACCTCCTCCACATGCCTGGAAACGCTCACGGCCAAATACTCATACAGGCAGGGGGGCAGGAGGGAAAAGGCACCCTTCCGGCCATCTTCATGAAAAACGGTTTTTCCCCAAAAACATCTTTCCATGATTTGGTACACATCCATGATTCCGTCGCAAATCACATCATCCATCAATCCGTCCCGGAAAAAGCTGTCCACAGCTTCATCCAGAATTCCTCTCTGGACACATGCAAGCTCCTTTGCTTCCACTGCTTCCCGGGAACGCAATAATTCGGAAGAATATCTCGTCCTTCCTGTAACCATCATGACATTACGGGCATCTATTTTAAGAGTCATTACAGTAGCTTTATCAAACTCATTCCGTACATCGGAATCCAGACGCTGCCTTTCTCTCACACTTTTCAATAAGTAAATCGCCTTCTCGGCAATCTTGTTGCCCTCCTTCAAATCATACTGCAAGATCTTTAAAGGATCGGGTCCCATCTCCCTGCCCAGTACGGCCTCAGGCATGCAGGCGGCAACCAGAACACAGGCAATGGGAAAAATACGCACCATCATTGAAATAAGGCAATTATTTCCAAAGAATAATCTTATTGCCATGAAACACAACTCAAATTCACGCTGTTCCCCTTCTGCATCAGCATCTTTCTTCATCACCCGCTCCGACCATGGCCGCCCATGTCTTTTCCTTTGAAATTCCTTCATCATAAGTATGTGGGCTTGCCAAGGCATTAAAATCCTGTAAACTGTTTCGTCCTCAGTTAACATCCCTTTACTCAGGTTATGCCAGACGCTCGCTTTCAACCACTTCCCGGATTCCGCGACTTCTCCCCGGCGGACTGCGCCGTGCGCAACTACCTCTTTGACGCGTGGAAAAGGGTGGCGCGCCGCTACGGATTCCTGGAATGGGAAGGCCCCACGGTGGAAGCCACGGAACTGTACCTGAAAAAAAGCGGAGGCGAACTGCCCACCCAGCTCTTCCGCTTCATGGACCAGGGGGAACGGGACATCACCATCCGCCCGGAACTGACGGCTTCCCTGGGACGCATCGCCGCCGCGTACCAGCGGGAATACACCAAGCCGCTCAAGTGGTTTGAAATCGGTTCCTGCTTCCGCTACGAAAAACCGCAAAAAGGACGCCTGCGCGAATTCTACCAATTCAACGCGGACATTCTGGGCGAAAGCTCCGCCTGGGCGGACTCCGAACTCATTGCCCTGGCTATTGACTGCATGAGGGAACTGGGCTTCACGCAAAATGACTTCATCGTCCGCGTCTCCGACCGTGAAGCCTGGATCAGGTTCGCCGCGGAACACGGCGTGCAGGAACAGGACATCCCCGTTTTCCTGGGCATCGTTGACAAATTCGAACGCGACCGTCCGGAGGAATGCCAGCGCAAGCTGGATGCCTTCGGCATCAGCCGCAGTGACCTCGTGGACTTCATTGAAAACCCGCCTGACGGAGCCTCCGAACGCTACGAAACCCTGCTGAAAGACCTGACGGCCCGCGGCCTGGAAACCTACGTAAAACTGGACCTCTCCGTAGTCCGCGGCCTGGCGTACTACACCGGCCTGGTCTTTGAAATCTTTGACACGCAAAGAAGCCTGCGCGCCGTAGCCGGCGGAGGCCGGTACGACACCCTCGTGGCCGCCCTCTCCGGCAATGCGGTGGACATGCCCGCAACGGGCTTCGCCATGGGAGACGCCGTTATCGGCCACCTCATTGACCAGACGCCCCGCGCCAGGGCATTGAAAAAAGCGGCGCTGGCGGCCGCGGGATGCGACGTTTTCATCATACAGGCGTCCGAAAACCGCCGTGCGGAAGTACTCTCCATCGCCTCGGCCCTCCGTGACCAGGGCTACAGCGTGGACATCCCCCTGGCCTTCACCAAATTCAACGGACAGATGCAGAAAGCCGTCAAATCCGGGGCACGTCTGGCCCTGGTGGTCGGCGACGAATTCCCCACCCTGGAACTGCGCGACCTGACGGCGCGCACCTCCGCCCAAGTGGCCATGGAAGACCTGTTCGACTCCATTGCAACCGCGGCGGGCCGCGCCTGATCCAGCATTTTCACCACCATCCATTTCAAACAAAGATGAACTCATACCGCACTCATACCTGCAGCGAATTGCGCGCTGCGGACATTGGCAAGCCGACCACCCTCATCGGCTGGGTAGACTCCGTCCGCGACCACGGCGGCGTCATATTTATCGACTTGCGCGACCGCACCGGCATCACCCAGGCAGTCTTCCACCCGGAAGTCAGCCAGGACGTGGCCAAAGCGTCCCAGCAGCTCCGCTCCGAGGACATGATCCAAATCTCCGGCACAGTGGAGGCCCGTTTGAAAACGGACACGGTGGACACCACCAATGCGGACCTCCCCACCGGGGAAATCGAAGTCTCCGCCAATGCCCTCAACGTCATCAACAAGGCGGATGTGCTCCCCTTCCAGCTGGACCGGGCCCTCTCCAACGAAGACCTGCGCCTCAAATACCGTTTTCTGGACCTGCGCCGTCCCTCCATGGCCCGCAACATGCAGATCCGCCACCGCGTAACCAAAACCACGCGGGACTATCTGGATGAACACGGCTTCCTGGAAATTGAAACCCCCATCCTCTCCAAATCAACGCCGGAAGGCGCGCGCGACTTCCTGGTACCCTCCCGTCTGGCCCCCGGCAAATTCTATGCGCTGCCCCAGGCGCCGCAGCAGTACAAGCAGCTGCTCATGGTGGCCGGCATGGAACGCTACTTCCAGATCGCCCGCTGCTTCCGTGACGAAGACCTGCGCGCGGACCGCCAGCCGGAATTCACGCAGGTGGACATTGAAGCCTCCTTCATCACGCCGGAAGACATCTACAACCTGGTGGAAGGACTTCTTAAGCGCGTATACAAGGAATCCCTGGACGTGGACATTCCCACCCCCTTCCCGCGCATGACCTGGAAGGAAGCCATGGACCAGTACGGCTCCGACAAGCCGGAACGCCGCTTCGGCATGAAACTCACGGACGTCTCCTCCCTCTTTGAAAACAGCGGCTTCAAGGTATTCGCCTCTGCCGTGCAAAATGGCGGCGTGGTCAAAGCCATCAACGCCAAGGGCTTCGGAACCGCATCCGTCGGCCAGATAGACACCCTCACAAAAACCGCCGTGGAAGCCGGAGCCAAGGGCTTGGCCTACATCAAGGTGCGTGAAGACGACTGGAGAAGCCCCATCTCCAAATTCCTCTCCGAAGAAGAAAAGCAAAAACTCACGGAAGCCCTGGACATTGAAACCGGAGACCTCGTTCTCTTTGCCGCCGGTCCGTGGGAACCCTCCTGTGACATCCTGGGCCGCGTGCGCCTGCAATGCGCCGAATTCATGGAACTCCTCAAGGACAACAAGGAGCGCGACTTCCTGTGGGTCATCGAATTCCCGCTGCTCGGCTGGGATGAGGAGGAACAGCGCTGGGCGGCCATCCACCACCCGTTCACGCGCCCCGTCAAGGAAGACGAGGAAAAACTGCTCAAGGGAGAACTCTCCGCCGACCTCCGCGCCCAGGCCTACGACGTGGTGCTCAACGGCACGGAACTCGGCGGCGGCTCCATCCGGATCCACGAACGCGACCTGCAATCCGCCATGTTCAAGGCCCTCGGCATCACGGAAGAACAGGCCCGCGAACAATTCGGGCACATTCTGGACGCCTTCAGCTTCGGAGCTCCCCCGCACGGCGGCCTGGCCCTGGGCTTGGACCGCCTGGTCATGATGATCTGTGATGCGGAATCCATTCGCGAAGTCATCGCCTTCCCGAAAAACAACCGCGGAGCGGACCTCATGAGCGACTCCCCTGCCCCGGCGGAAGAACGCCAACTGCGCGACATTCACATCCAGGTGAAACTGCCCGCTAAAAAATAACATACCTTATTCCCCCTCTTCAGGCCCCGGACGGAAACCTCCATTTCCTCCGGGGCCTTTCCATAAGCACAGAACAAAAAGTAAAACAGCCAAACCTGCTATC
>JAJQCV010000091.1 GCA_021202525.1 Akkermansiaceae bacterium
GGTGGCGTAACCTTCAATGAAGGCCGCTTCCACATCATAGGTTCCGCGGACAAACATGCGGTAAAAGACCGGCGGAGGGCAATGCCTGTAGACCAGCAGCTTCAGCTTGTTCCCCGCCTTGACTTTCAGGCGCGTCCAAAACCCGTCCCCTTCCCGCAGGGAATCAAGCAGAAAGCGGAAGGCAATGTTCCGGGGATAACCGGACGGCACGTCCTCCTTTTTCAGGCAATAGACGGTAATATCCCAGCCGCGCCCTTCCCAGCGGTTCAGCAGGGTTTGCAGAACTTTTTCCGCGCCGCCGCCCGTCAGGCTGTTGACGAAAAACACGATTCTTTTTTTCATCTCTCCGCCCCCTCCAGCAAACGTTCCACTTCCCGGACGGCGCCCGCATAGGCCACCTGCCGGCCTCCCAAAGCCGCCTTTTTCCGCCATTCCGCACACGATTCCCTGCCGGACACGAAGTCTTCCAGCGCACGGGCCAGCGCCTCGTCGTTATTGTCCACCATGCGGCCAAACCTGCCCATTCCCAGTTGTTCCCCGATGCCGGAGCATTCCACCGCCAGAACGGGTACGCCCAGAATGAGGGCTTCCGTCACGACGGTGCTCATTCCCTCGCTGCGGGAACTGCACACGAACAGGTCCGCCCCCGCCATCCACGGGTAGGGATTTTCCATAAAACCGGGCATCAGCAGGGATTCCGAAACTCCCAGCCCGGCAGCCAGCCGTTCCAGACCGTTTCTGAGGCTTCCTTCTCCAAGGAGAACCAATTCCGCGGCCCGGCCCCGCTCCTTCAGCCGGGCAAGAGCGCGGACAAGCCTGTCAAATCCCTTCTGTTCCTCCAGCCGTCCGGCGGAAACAATCCTGAAGCACTTTTTTCCAGGTACTTCCGCCACGGCGGCGGCTTTGGCCAGCACCTCGTCCCGGTCCACCGGATTGTGCAGGACGACGGAGCCGGGATGCGTTCCGAAACGCCTTTCAAAAGCCTCCTTCACCGTCCGCGACACCTGCACTACTGCGTGGAAACGGCCATAAGCCCTTTTTTCCTCGTCCAGCGACCGGAACACCACTCCCTGCGTCCAGGGCCTGGCTTCCAGGTCCACATGCACCCAGGCTATTTTCCTGGTCTTCCCGGTCTTTCCCCCAGGAGCGGCCGCCAGCAGGCGGGTAGGCAGGCCTTCCGTAAAGGCCGCCTCCACATCGTAATCCCCGGCAATAAACCATTTGTAAATCCACCCGGCGGGCAAAAAACGGTACACCAGCGCGTACTTCAACCGGTAAAGCCAGCCCCGGCCGCCCACGATGAAGCGGTAGCGGGCGTACTTCCGTACTTCATCCCGGTACTGTCCGCAGTCCACGACGGCGCACACAGTCACGTTGAATTTGTCCCGGTCCAATCCGCGCACCAGACCGGAAAGGACTTTTTCAGCCCCTCCCCCGGCGAGGGATTCCACCAGAAACAAAACGTTGAGACGCGAACCGGACATGAGGATGGCTTTCAGGCAGGGTTATTTTCCCGGACACGGGGAGGAAGTGTCGAAACTCCTGTACATGGCATATTTCCGGGAGGAACGGGAACGGTTTTCCACATCGCACAGGACGATGCCCATGCGCTTCAATTCCCCGCTCTTCCACGTCTTTTGCAGGGAGGACAGGTCGCGCTTCTTCACGCATCCGGCCCGCATGACGTACAGCGTGGCGTCCGCCAGCCTGGCGGCGATGCGCGCATCCGCCAGGGAGGCGTAGGGAACGCAGTCCATGAAGATGAAATCGTAGTGCTCCTTCAATTCCTTCATCAGCTCCCGGACACGGTCATGCAGCAGAAGCCGGGACGGATGGTCCGGCAGGGTTCCGGCAAAGAGATAGTCCAAATGATCGGAGACGGAGGATTTCTCCAGCAGGGAGCGCCATCCGCCTTCTCCGGCGCGGTCCAGGTCCCCTGTTCCGGGCTTCCCTTCCCCTCCCAGCAGGGAGCTGAGCGTTCCCTTCCTCAGGTCCATGTCCATCAGGAGGACCTTCTTTCCGGCTACGGCAAGGGACAGGGCCAAATTGACGGCCAGATAGGTCTTCCCCTCTCCGGGGCATGAAGACGTCAGCAGAATGCTGAATCCGCCGGATCCGTTTTCATCCGCCAGGGAGACCAGGCGCTCGGCAAGAAGAGGGAAGCTTTCCGACAATTCGGAAGGCTCTTCCAGATTCACTACGATTTCCTGGTTTTTCAGCTTCCGGGGCTTGCGGGGAAGCACCCCGTAAACGGGAATGTCCGTCAGGGATTCTATTTCCTCCCTGCGCTTCACCCGTGAATCCATCATGGCGGCAATCACGCATCCCAGAACGGGAACGGCCAGCCCCACAAGGAAGCCCACCAGCAGAATCTTGGGCACGTTGGGGGCCAGGGGGCCGTCCCCTCCGCGCACGGCGTCCACAATTCTGGCATTGTCCTCCGTGGCCGCCAGGGCCAGGGAATTTTCCTCCCGCTTGTTGAGCAGGAAAACGTACAGGGATTCCCGCACGCGCTGTTCCCGGGCAATCTGGTTGACGGCGCGCTTCTTCCCGGAAACGGCCCGGATATGCTCCCGGGTGCTTTCATGCTGTTCCTCCACGTTTTTCTTTTTGACCAGCAATGAGGTGTAATAGTTATTCACAGAGCGTTTCAGGGCATCCTTGAGGGAAGCCAGATTCGCCTCCAGTTCGCGGACAATCGGGTTGTTGTCGCCGGCATTCACTTTCAGGCTCGTCTTCTTCAGCAGGGTATCGTTAAAAACGCCGATCTGGTCGCGAATGCCCATGTCCGCGATTTTCGAGTTGATAGGGACCAGCCGGGTATCGAATTCGGCTTCCTTTTCCAGATATTCCTTCAGATATTCGATGGACTTGATTTCAAGAGTCAGTTCCCGCAGGTCCTTCTTGTCGTTGAGGCTGTTTTCATACTCTTCCGTCAGGGCGGAAGACAAGTCCGTCAGAATATTGCTCTCCTTCTTCAAATTCTCAATGGCCAGATCATTTTCCCCCATTTCCTCATTGATCACGCCCAGGCGTTCTTCAATGAACTTGTCCGTGTTCATTCCCCGCTTTTTCTTTTCATCCAGGGAAGCTTCATTGTAAAACCGGACAAGGTTGTGGAGAACGTTTTCCGCCTTCACCGGATTGTTGCAGCGCACGGAAATGTTGATCAGGTTGGTTTTTCCATTGGCCTTGTTGACGGTCAGGCCTCCGATCAGCGCAATGGCGGCATTTTTGAAGAAAGTCTTCCTGACAATGACGGGAGAGTCCAGACTTGACGAGTCGAACCGTGGCGTCTTCTCCACCGTGAACGTATGGGAACAGAATTCAATTTCCCGGCCGAAGACGCCCGTTTTCCGTTCGGGGCGGGAGTCGTTCACGCCGCTTTCCAGACGGAATTCCGTATCGGACACCGGAATCACCCGGAATCCGGCTTCCGCGGGATTTCCCCGTTCGCTGAAATGGACGGCAATGGGGGAGCGGTCATAGATTTCCTCTTTCCGGAATCCGGATTTTTTCCAGTAGGTGACGTCCAGTTTCAGGTTCCTGACCACTTCCTCCATCAGGGAATAGGAGGAAAGGAGGAATATTTCATTGTCCAGGTTGGTGGAAGCCGTGTTGACAATCCCGTTGGAGGTGGCCAGCACCGTCGTGGCTACGGATTCCTTGGGGTAGTCATTTTTGATGAGCACGGTCGTCGCCTTTCCATAGACGAAGGGAAGCCGCGCCGCATACAAATAGGCCAGGGGAAGGCAGACGCACAGGGAAAGCAGGCACCAGTACCAGTTCCGGATAATGCGGGCCAGAAGCGCCCTGGGACTGGGAAAGAGGGAGGCGGACGCACCGCCTTCCGTCTCCAGGGAGTCCGGCTTGGAGGAGGAAGGTTTCATCTGATTAAATGCAGAAGGCGAGAATTACCATGGCAATGGAGGTGCCGGAGATCAGGTAGGGATAAATCTGGAGCTGTTCGCTCCGGGTGTTTATCTTTCTGTCAGAGGGCGTCACATAAATCACATCATTCTGCTGGATGTAATAGTAGGGGGAGTGGAACAAGTCGCTGTTCCGCAGGTCCACCTTGGAGGCGATGCGCTGCCCGTGGTCCTCCCGGATGATGTAGATGTCCCGGTTGCCGTCCATGTTCAGGTCGCCGGCTTTGCTCAGGGCTTCCAGCAGCGTCAGCCGTTCCCCCTTGATTTCATAATTCCCCGGCTTGGAGACTTCCCCAAGAACGGAAAATTTGAAATTCATCAGGCGCACGCTCACCGCGGGGTCCTTGATATAGCCTTCCTTGATGATCAGCCCTTCAATGTCTCCGGCAAGCTGGGTGCACGTCTTGCCGACCGCCCTGATCCTTCCCAGAACGGGAAAAACGATGTCCCCGTCCGTATTCACAAAGTAGCCGCGTTCGTCATCCCTGGGGCTGGATACGCTGCCGCTGTCTTTGTTGAACATCTGCGCGAGCGCGGGATTCTTGCTGCTGACGGAAATGAACAGTCTGTCGTCCTTCTTGATGATGATCTTGTATTCCTTGTTGATGGACGAGGCCTGGTCCAGGACCAGGTTCTGGACGTAGTTGACTTCTTCGGGATGGACGCAGGCGGAAAGCGCAAGCAGCAGGGAGGCTGCCGCCAGAAGGCGGTTCCATGGGGCGGGAGAGCGGAATAAATGGAGGTATTTCATTGGATGCAGGTATTTTATTGAATTGTAAAAAAGTTACTGGAAAAGGGGGAGAGTGGTCTCAACGCTGTCATACAGCTGGTAGGGGGAATTGTTGCTCTTGTATTCCGGAATCAATTGCTTCATCAGGCGGACCGTCTCTTCCAGATTGTTGGCTTCCGCCTGGAACACCAGGGAATCCATTTTCTGCTTCAAATTGGTCAGATCATATTTCTGAGTCTGGAAAATACGGATGCGCTGGTGGGCGGTTTCCCGGGTTCCTTCGTAACCTGTAAGCAATTCTTCGTAAAGTTTTTCACCCGGCCTCAAGCCGGTGATTTTAATGGGGATATCCTTCATGGGGGAAAGGCCGGAAAGGCGGATCATCTTTTTAGCCAAATCCATGATTTTTACCTGCTTCCCCATGTCGAACACGAACACGTCACCTCCGCTGCCCATGGCGTTGGCCTGTAAAATCAACCGGCACGCTTCGGGAATGGTCATGAAATAACGAATGATTTCAGGATGCGTCACCGTGACGGGGCCCCCTCTCTTGATCTGCTCCTTGAACAGGGGAATGACGGAACCGGCGCTTCCCAGCACGTTGCCGAAACGGGTAGTAATGAAGACGGTAGGCAATTCCTCTTCCTCCTTCTGCATGGCCTCGTTCAGACTTTGGACAAATATTTCCGCGAGGCGTTTGGTAGCTCCCATCACGCTGGTGGGATTCACCGCCTTGTCCGTGGAAACCATGACAAAACGCTTGGCCTTGTATTTGACAGCCAGGGATGCGGCATGCATCGTTCCCTTGACGTTGTTGACCACGGCCGTACACGGGTTTTCCTCCATCAGGGGGACGTGCTTGTAGGCGGCCGCATGGAAGATCAGGTCCGGGCGGTACTGCCGCATGCAAATGTCCAGCTGCCGCCGGTGGGAAACGTTCGTAATGGATGTGGCAAGCGGCACACCGGGAAACGTTCTTTCTATTTCCTGCCGGATCAGCCAGAGCGGCGTTTCCGCGTGGTCCAGCAGGACGATTTTGCGGGGAGCAAAGCGGCATATCTGCCGGACCAGCTCACTGCCGATGGAACCCGCCGCTCCCGTTATCATCACCACCATGTCCTTGATGCCCTGGGAAATCAGCTCTTCATCAATTGCGATTTCCTGTCTCGACAATAAATCTTCAATTTGTACCTCCCCTACGGAAAAACCGGAGAATTCATGGAACGAAGACAGCATATCGTGGGAAACGAGCAGTTGTAACCCTTTTTCCAGGCAGATGTCCGCCAGTTTCTTCTTCCCCAGAAAATTCTCTTTTCCCACAAAGACGATCGTGGACGCCTGGAAAAACGCCATGGCTTCATCCACATCGAACTCCTGCTGCACAAAGCGCACGGGAATTCCGTTGATTTTCCGCCTATCCGTCTTGGGCTCCGAACTCAACAGCCCCACCACCTCAAATTCATCGTTTTTCAGGATTCTCAGCAGCTGGACCTTTTGAACGCAGGCATCCAGCTTGCCGGCCAGCACCACTCTCTTGCGGGAAGTTGCTTTCAGGGAGGAAACGGAGACATTGGATTTGGAGCTTTCCAGCCACTTCCTGCCGCCGATGCATGCGATGCGGTAGCCGACCAATACCAGGCTGGTCATCAGAAAATTGAGGAGCAGGCAGGCAAAGTGCACCCGGTAATAGTCGATCCAGACGGAAAAATAAGCCACGCAGGTAAGGAAGCAGGACAGGAAAATGGCGTACATCAGCTTCAACAGATCCCTCATGGTCGTAAAGCGGATCATGGTCTTGTAAACTCCGACACGCCAGAATACGAGGGCCGTAATCACCATATCAATGGCAGAAACATAGGGAAGGTTGGGCACCAGCCAGCTGCCCCTGTAAAGAAAACGGCAATAATCGCAGGCAATCAGCGTAATCAATGATGACAAAATCCAGTCCACCAGGAATACGGCTTTTGCATCCGCATTCAGCAGATAATGCCGCACGTGGTAGAAAAAACGGGCGACAACATGGTAGTCCTTGTTGGTGGGAGCAGAGTTCATAAGTTGCAAATAATGTTGATGATCAGGTCCATATCCTCACTGGTCAGCGCGGTTCCAGAGGGCAGGCACAGTCCCTGTTCAAACAGGCGGTCCGACACGCCGGCGCCATAAAACGGGCAGGAGCGGAACACGGGCTGCAAATGCATGGGCTTCCAGAGAGGGCGGCTTTCCACGCCCGCTTTCTGCAGGGCCAGCCGCAGCGTTTCCCGGTCAAAACGGGCCTTTGCCGGATTGACCAGTACGCAGGTCAGCCAGTGGTTGGAACGGTAATGGGAGGACGGATTTTCCAGCAGGGACAGCCCCGGAACGCCGGAAAGCCGGTTCCGGTACTGCTCATGAATGCCGCGCCTCTTCTCCAGGAATGCGGGAAGGGAAAGCATCTGGCCGCGGCCTATGCCCGCGCACACGTTGCTGAGGCGGTAGTTGTAGCCGATGTGGGAATGTTCGTAATGCGGCGCCTGGTCCCGCGCCTGGGTGGCGTAAAACTTGACCCTGTTCCGGGATTCCTCGTCCGGGCAGCACAGGGCGCCCCCGCCGGAGGTGGTAATGATCTTGTTCCCGTTGAAAGAAAAAACGCCATAAGTGCCGAACACGCCGCACTTCCTCCCCCGGTACTCGGAGCCCAAAGCTTCCGCGGCGTCCTCCAGCACGGGAATGCCGTATTTCCCGGCGACCGCCATGATTCCATCCATGTCGGACGGCATTCCGTAAAGGTCTACGGGAATGATGGCGCGGGGCGCCCGCCCGGTCTGCCGGATGCGGTCCCGGATGGCTTCCTCCAGAAATTCGGGGGACATGTTCCATGTTTTTTCCTCACTGTCCACAAAGACGGGAGAAGCCCCCTGGTAAACGATGGGATTCGCGGACGCCGCAAACGTCATGGACTGGCAGAGAACCTCGTCCCCCGGTCCCACGCCCAGCATCACCAGCCCCAGATGCAGGGCGGACGTTCCGGAGGCCAGGGCCACGACATGGCGCTCGCCCAGGTATTCTTCAAGCTCCCGTTCAAAGGCGTCCACGTTCGGCCCTACCGTCGTCACCCATTTGGACTCAAAAGCCTCCCGTACAAACCGCTCTTCCGCCTCTCCCGTCTGAGCCAGGGACAGCCAGATCACGGACTTTTTCTCCGGAGCGGGGGATGCGGATCTTTTACGCACGGCAGGGCACCCCACATAGGTTCCCTGTTCCAGCGCGTGCCTGACGAGCGTGGAATTGGCGCCCAGCACCACATGCTTTTCCACCCTCCGGCAGGGAAGTACCACGGAAGCGGCCCCCAGGAAATTGGAATCCCCCAGCGTGACGCCTCCGGAAACCTTGCAGCCGTTGGCCACCACGTTCCAATGGCCCAGGGCGACGTCATGCCCGATGAGGGAACCGCAGCTGAACAGGTTGAAATCCCCCATATCCACATGGCAGCTGAAGACATGGCCGAAGCTGATGACGTTGCCCTTACCCATGGAAACACTGCCGCGGTCATAAAATTTCACGTCCGGCGCAACGATGTTCGGAAAATCCAGCAGGGCGTTGTCCAGCCGTCCGGAAATGCGCTTGAGCGCATCCGGGGAGGCGATCGCAAGCACGACGGACAAAGGCTCCTTCCATGCGTTCAGGTCTTCAACGGTGCCCAGTACCCGGCCGTATTCGTTTTCCGTGCCCGCCGGCACCTTGTCGTCAAAGAAGCCTATCAAATTCCATGCGGACGACGCTTCATTGATCGCCCGGAGACAGCAAGCCGTCTCCCTGCCGAATCCTCCGGCGCCTACAATAGCTATGTTCTTTTTCATTTTCCGGAACCCGTGAATTTTTCCATGGTGGCGCACCCTTCCGCGCTGATGCCCTGCCGCCGGACCACTTTGGCCAGCGTTAAAAAAATAATGCGCATATCCAGCAGGAAGCTCAAATGGTCCACATACCAGACATCCAGCTCAAACTTGCGTTCCCAGCCGATGGCATTGCGCCCGTTCACCTGGGCCCATCCCGTGATGCCGGGCCGCACGTCGTGGCGGCGCGCCTGCTCCGCCGTGTACAGGGGGAGGTATTCCGGCAGCAGCGGACGGGGGCCGATGAAGCTCATTTGCCCCGCCAGAACGTTGAACAACTGGGGCAATTCATCCAGAGACAGGGACCGCACCAAAGCTCCCGCGCGCGTCAGGCGCTGTTCGTCCGGAAGCAGTTCTCCGCGTGAATCACGGGCATCCGTCATGGTCTTGAATTTGACAATGCGGAACAGCCTGCCGCCGCGCCCCGGACGGGTCTGGCGGAAAAACGGCGTCCCCCGGTTGGCCAGGGCCAGCAGCAGCGCCAGCAGCAGGAACGGCACGGACAGCAGCACCAGGGCCGCCAGCGCGAGAGAAAAGTCCATAAGACGCTTGATGCCATTTCCGTATGTCATGATATTCTCCCGTAAAAATTGAGCAGCGCGTCCCATACCATCCGGCAGGAATATTTCCCCCTTACATTTTCCGCGGCTTTCGCACCCATTTGCCGCCGCCATTCCGGATCATCCCGTAGGGAGGCCATGGCCCGGCGCAGCGCCTCCCCGTCCCGTGCGGGCACCAGCAGGCCGTTCACGCCGTTTTCTATAATTTCATTGCACCCGCACACATCCGCGGCGATGGAAGGCAGCCCCATCGCCCCTGCCTGAAGAAGAGAGTTGGGAAATCCCTCCCTGTAGCTGGGCAGAACAAAAACGTCCGCGGCTTCCAGCCAGGGCCGGATGTCCTCCTGAAAGCCGGGCAGGAACACTCCGGGCATTTCCAAATCGTCCGCGGCATAGCCTTCCGGGCCGCCCACCAGCGCCAGAAAGACCGGGATTCCCCCCTGCTCCCGGTCCCCGCGTAATGCGGAAAACGCGGCAAGCAATTCCCGGATGCCCTTGTCTTCCGTGATTCTGCCTACAAAGACAAACAGGACGGCCCCTTCGGGAAGGCCGAGGAGCCGCCTTTCCTCCTCCCGGCGGCCGGACTGCCGGAAATGCTCCAGATCAACGCCGTTGATATTGCCGTGGGCCAGGACTTCCAGGGGCTTTCCCGTCACCTTTTCCGCAATCAAAAGCCGCCTGACTCCTTCCCCCTCCGGGATGACATGGGTGGCGAACAGGCAGGTAAGGCGGTCCATCTGCCTGAGCAGGAATTTAAACGCGCCTTTCCTGTAGGGGAAAATCAGTCCGGTGAATGTATGCACCCGTACGGGAACCCGGGCCAGGGCGGCGGCGGCCATGCTTAAAAGGCCGGCCTTGGGGGTCACGGAGTGCACGCCCCAAGGGCGTTCCCTGCGGAACAGGGCAAATAAACGCCACAGGCTCTTCACATCCTTCCACAGGGAAATCGTCCGCTCTATTTCAAGCTCCACGGTCTCCACGCCTTCGCGCCGGCGGATGCGCGCATGCTCCACACCGGGGGAGGCCACGGCCAGAACGTCGAAATGTCCGTTCAGGTACTTCAACTGCCCCCTGAGCAGCAGGTCCAGAGACATGGGAACCGCCGCAATCCTGATGAGCTTTTTTCTCATGCGTTGTAAATATTCATGTAGAAGGTAAACGCGTAAATCAGCGGGAAAAAGCAGGCCAGCTTCCTTTCCTGATCCGTCCAGAATCTGTGCTTGAAGAAGGGATAAATGAACACGAATCCCATCAGGAACCAGGAGAGCTGCGCGAACCTGTTGCTGAACGCCGCATACATGCAGAGAATCCAGAACGCATTCGCCGCGATGTAGATATTGAGCAGCCACGTACACATGACATCCCGGTACTCCTGCCTGAAGATGAAATAACAGCCCGTCACGATGGGAAGCGCGCTGTAAAGGAGGAAATCCCAGCGGAAACCCGTGCTGCTGAAGAAGGGGCTGGCCGCCTTCACCTCCTCCGCGGAACTGATGTAGAGGGTCAGACGCGGATCGTCAAACAGGCCGGAGGAGGCAATCATTTCCCCAATGGCCGGACCGGCCAGAATAACCGCCACAATGCAGGCCAGCCACGCCGCCACGTAATACCGCGTATCCGTCAGGAACCAGGCGCAGGCTCCGGCGCCGATGAGCAGCGCCATGGATTTGTGCAGGCTGACGGCAAGAAGGGAAAAAAGCACCAGGTACTTGAGGTTGTCCCGGAAGGACAGGCCCAGAATCATCACGGAGGCGGCCATGCCGTTGCGGATTCCGTTGACTCCGTAAACCCAGAAGGTGAACATGGCGCAAGCCGTCAGAAAGGGGACGAACCACCTTCCTCCAAAAATCCTGTAGCTGGCCAGCGCCAGAGCCCCCACGTACACCGCAGAACAGGAAAGAAAATAGTCGTGGACATTCCCGTACTGCACCCACGCATGCAGAATAAGGGCAAACAGCCATTCCCCGCGCAGGGACGTCGCCTGGGCCATCCAGTTGCCGCTTTCCTCCGTCTGAAGCGTCTGGAACTCCGCGGCGTAATTAATGGTATCCCCGAATTCCGGACTGACCGGACGGGCGCCCATGTACAGGATCAGGGCCATTACAAAGATAAATCCTGTGAAATTATTTATTTTGACCGTGGAACCCGAATAAATCACTCCGGTTCCCGACTGATATACAGCGACCGCCATTAATAAAAGAATGATCCAGTTAAACAGGGACGTGTACAAAGAAATTGGGATAAATTCAAAACACATACACAAAACAAAAGCCCGTACCTAAATATTACCGGATTATCAGTCCGTTTAAAAATTCCTTCCGGAAAACCTAATAAAATCAATATTATACGGAGG
>JAJQCV010000115.1:0-44047 GCA_021202525.1 Akkermansiaceae bacterium
ATAAAATCTTCTTCATAAAATTGGTTGTTTCTTTGAACGAAAATAAATATGTCGGATTTCATATCCGGCAATGATTTCATTTTGTTGTTACTTCCTGTTTTTTCAGTGATTAAGGAGAATTATAGTTTATGTAAAAACACTGAAATAGAAGTGAATTTCTTGTTTAAATTTTCAAAAACAACTATTTATCAAACGTATCTATTGACAACGGATATGAAATCCGTATTTGTTTCTAATTTCAAAGGAATTTGTCGTTCGGAATAGCCTTTTCCGGCTACGTTAATGTAATGAAAAGAATCACTCAGTTTTTCCGATGGAATGCATGAATGAGCTGAAGCAGCCTATGGCGGCTGGATAATTTTCAGGTCTGTCAGGAAAGGTTGTTTTTACGGAAAGATTTAATCCTGTTGTTCTACAGCATGATTTGCAGTGACAGGCAGATTCTTTTCTTTCTCCTGCCGGAGTCCGGACTCAGAGTTTTTAGCGCAGGAGAACTGCTGCCGGTTTTGCGGAAAGAGATAAGCGAACAGCGCGGCGGGAAGTTCTTTCGGCAGGAATAACCGGTGCTGAATAAAGTGAAATGATCTCAACGCGGAATCTTGAATGGAACCGCGGGCGGGAGACCAAAACATGGGATTGAAGTGCAAAAAGGTGCGAGGGGCATGACCGGTTCCACAGGAGTCCGGTAGGGAAGGGAAACAGTGCGCTCCCGTTTGTTCACTTTTCCAGACGGAAAGGCGGTGGGCTTTCGATCAATGCCGCTCCCTTCATGGACGTTCCCATTTCCTGACTGTTTCCGATGGGCGGGGCTTTATTTAAAATCGTCCTTGCCCGGAGAGAAGGGCTGCACGACCCAGTCGAATTCCAGTTCCCTGTCGCCTCCTCCCATGGAGACGTATTTCGGCCTGATCGAAGTCCCTGCATCATCTCCCTCTTTTTGGGATGAAGGTTTTTCCCAGATGAAGGAGATTTCTTTTACCCTCCTTTCACCGGATTCGAGGAAGATCGTATGGGTTCGGACGACTGGCATGTACCAGGAAGCGGCATCCGGATAGGAACAGGCGGTTTCCCAGGCAGCTTTATTTTCTTTTCCCTTTTTTTCCGCCTTTCAGGTGACGCTCAGGGAAGTTTTCCCCTGGCGGCCGTCTTCTACGGCTCTTGTGTACTGAAGAGAGAGTGAATCCTGTGTAACGATGATGGGATTAATCAGGAAGACTCCGATGGCGATGGAAATGGCAGTGATCATATTTTCATGCAGGGGGTTGGGAAAAAGCGGGGCGGCAGGATTTCCGCCGCCCCGCTGAAAGAGTTTTTATTTGCCGGATTTGCCCAGCTTGTACCCGGCATAGGTTTCCGTATTGTACAGGGGCTGTCCTTCCGGAACGGCGTAGCCGATGGCCTTGCGGATGGCGAGAAAGTCCGCCACGCCTTCCGGTCCCACCTGGTTCAGGGGAGCCTTGTGCAGCCCGGCCAGAAGGACCATGCGGCAATAGGCGTCCGCGTTTTCCATGAACCATTCCGCTTCCTCCACGTGGCGGCCTCCGGCGATGACGCCGTGGTTTTCCATGAATACGACAGTGGATTGCTTGGATACCTCCGCAACGGCCTGGGCCGTTTCCGGGGAGCCGGGCGTTCCGTAGGGGGCCAGCGGGATGTGCCCCAGGAAAATGTCCGCTTCCGGATTAATGCCGGAGGGCGGAACCTGGCCGGCGAACAGGAAGGCGTTGCAGTGCGGGGGATGGGCGTGGATGCAGGAGTTGACTCCCACGGATTTCATCATGGCGATGTGCGTCTTCACCTCGCTGGTGGAGGGGCGGATGCCCGCTTTCTGGCGTCCTTCCATGTCCACCAGGCAGATGTCCTCCACCTTCATGAACCCCTTGGAGCAGAGGGTGGGGGAGCACAGCACGAGGTTCTGCGCCACCCGCACGGAGATGTTGCCGCCGTTTCCGTCCACATATTCGCGGTTCCACAGGCGGCGGCCCATGTCGCACATGCGTTCCTTGATCACCAGGATTTCAGGGGAATTGAAAAACGCGTCCACTTCCTCCTTCGTGACGGGATTGTACTTTTCCCACGGGAACACCTTGTCCGGGAGGGGCGGGGAGATTGACCAGTCTTCTGACATATTAGTTGCGTGTTAATGGTTGAGCTTTTCGTAGACGGCCTTCTGGGGGCCGGGCAGGAATGTCCGGTACGTGATGCCGAAGGCGTCCCTGGCCTGCTCGGGCGTAGAGTACACCCCGGCTCCGGCAAAGGCAAACATGGATGCGCCCAGAACGGTGCTTTCCGAGACTTCCGAGACTTTCACCGGAATCTGGAGAATGTCCGCGCGCATCTGCGTCCATATCTTGTTTCTGGCTCCGCCGCCTACCAGGATGAGGAAGCCGCTCTTGAAGCCGCCGACGGATTCCAGACGGGCCAGGCGGGATTTCAGGCGCCAGGTGAGGGCCTCCATGGCGGCGCGGTAGATGTGGGCGCGCGTCCTGCCCAGCACCAGGCCGTTGATGGAACCCTTGCCGTCTCCGGATGCCAGGAAGTCCGGCACCATGGTGACTCCGTCGCAGCCGGGCGGAATCAGTTCCGCCTCTGCGTCCATGACGTCGTACGTTTCTCCGCGGAAGCAGGCGGATTTCACCCATTCAATGATACCGGAGCCGAGCCATTGCAGGCCGGGGTTGAGCAGGCCGGGTTCCGCGTCGAACTCCGCCGTGGCCCCGTCCGCGTAATCCTCCGGAGCCAGGCGCGCCTGGGTGGAGCGCACCATCAGGATTTCCCATGTTCCGGAGGAAAGAACGGGCTGGTCCCTGTCCGCTCCGGAACCGAAAATGGCGAACTGGGTGTCATGCCCCGCAGAGATGACGGGAACGCCCGCCAGGGCGGGAAGTCCCATGTCCGCGGCCGCTTCCGGCGTGACAAGGCCGATGGTTTCCCCCGCGTCAACCATGGGCGGGAAAAGGTCCCGGCGCAGGCCGAGGCGGTCCAGGATAAGCGGGGAAAAGTCGCCCGTTTCCATGTCCGTGAGCTGGGAAGTTCCGGCCATCGTGCGGTCCGTGGCCATGATGCCGGTGAGCTTGCAGGCCAGGATATTGGAAATGAAGAGCCACGCATGGGCCTTTTCCAGCAGGTCCGGGCGGTTTTCCCTGAGCCAGATGAGCTTGTAAATGGTGTTGAAGGCAAAGGCACCCACGCCGGAAATCCGGTTGAGTTCTTCCTGGGAAATGTATTTTCCGATGTGCTTCATCACCTCCGCCGTGCGGGGGCATTTCCAGGAAATGACGGGATAAAGAAGATTGCCTTCCGCATCCGTCAGCGCGCCGTCCACGCCGAAGGTGGTGATTGTCACCGCCTTCACCTGCTCGGCCGGCAGGCCCTGAAGCGCCTGGCCGGCGCATTCGGAAAGCTGGTTGAAAATCCGGTCGGCGTCCCATACGTGGAACTCCGGATTTTCCTCTCCCGGCAGCGTGGCGTTGGGCTGTGAGGCCTTCCCCACAATGACGCCTTTTTCATCCACGACCATCGCGCGCACGTTCGTCGCGCCGCAGTCCAAACAGAGGGAATACATGAGTTGAAGGTTAGGAGTTAATAGTTAAGAGTTAAATGTTAATAGGTTTCGGAGTGTTCTTTTTGAGCTGTTTTATTAATGGAAATCAGCATTTTAAGGATTTCCGTGCAATCCTGGCTGATAGAGGAATATTCCGGTTCCGTCAGGCTTCCGGTGGCATGCAGCAGTTTAAGCCAGGTATGTGTCTCGGAACATTCCTTCAGAGCAATGCGGGCTTTGGAAAAGAAGTCCCTTCTGCTGCTGCCGTAAACAGCTTCGGATAAATTGGCGGCAATACTCGTACCGGAACGTATGAGCTGGCTGAGTAATTCCCGTTCAACCTCCTGCTTTCTCAAGTGCCTGCATAATTGAATGATGCGGACCGCAAAAGAAAAACTTTTAGCGGAAACGAGACTTTCTGCCATGTTTTATCCGAAGCTGTTAACTATTACCTATTAACTGTTAACTCTTACCTATTATCTGTCAATATTTCCCATACAGCGGCCCGTAGTTGGCGCAGGCGCGGAAGTCGGCGCTTTCCGGCTCTGCGGTGCCGTGGAGGCCCCAGGCGGACGGGCGGTAAACCTGGTCGTCCGGAATGTTGTGGGCATACACGGGAATGCGCAGCATGGAAGCCAGCGTCAGGATGTCCGCGCCGATGTGGCCGTACGTGAAGGCACCGTGGTTGGCGCCCATGTTGGCCATGACGCTGTACACGTCCGTGAAGGCGCCCTTGCCGGTAAGGCGGGGGGCGAACCACGTGGTGGGCCAGCCCGGATCGGTCCGTTCGTCCAGCGTCTTGTGCACCTTGTCGGGCAGGTCCACGGACCAGCCTTCCGCCACGATCAGCACGGGCCCCAGGCCCTTGACGATGTTCAGGCGCATCATCGTGACGGGGGCTCCGCCCTTGGTGACGTAATGGACGGAGTAGCCGCCGCCGCGGAAGTATTCGCGGTTGGCCGGGCACCAGGTGGCCTGGCTCATCATCTTGTCCGCATCCTCCTGGGTGACGTCCCAGTGCTTCTTCATGACGGGCTTGCCGTCCTTGTCCGTGCAGGCCATGCAGCCGTCCAGGGCGGCGGAGCCGGAGTTGATGAGGTGGATGATGCCGTCCTTGGCCTTGCCTTCCAGCTTATAGCCGGTGACGCGCTTCACGGCTTCCGGGCTCCAATAGGTGCGCACGTCCGCAAAGACATTCGCCTGGCCGGTGAGCAGGTAGCCGAACAGGAGGCACGCTCCGTTCAGGGAGTCGTTTTCCGTGGCGAAGGGCATCGGCGCGCGCGGGCCGTTCCAGTCAAAGGTGGAGTTGAGCAGGGTTTCCGCGATGTCCCCGTTGGGGTAAAAGTCCGTCCAGTGGCGCTGGCCCTGGAAGCCGCCGGCAATGGCCTGGTAGCCCAGGGACTCTTCTTCGCGGTCAATCTTCTTGAGCTTGGGATTGCCCTGCATCATGTCGCGGAAGATCATGGCCATCAGCACGCTTTCCTTGAAGGTTTTGCGGCGGCCGTTCTCGTCCAGCTTCAGGTCCGGGCGGTTCTTGTCCTCGGCGAATTTGAAGACGGAGTCCGCCCATTTCATGGCGATGTCGAATTCCTCCTGGTCGTAAATCTTCTGGTCCATGCGGCGGCGCACTTCCGTCATGTCCACGGCCTGTACGCGGATGCCCAGGTAGTTTTCCCAGAAGGACTGGTCCACGATGGAACCGGCAATGCCCATGGAGCAGCCGCCGATGGAAAGGTAGCCTTTGCCGCGGAGTGTTGCCACGGCGAGCCCGGCGCGGGCGAAACGGAGGATTTTTTCCGCCACGTCATCCGGGATGGAGGTGTCTCCGGCATCCTGCACGTCCTTGCCGTAAATGGAAAAGGCTGGGAAGCCCTTCTGGTTCAGGCCCGCCAGGGCGGCGGCCAGGTACACGGCGCCGGGGCGTTCCGTTCCGTTGAAGCCCCAGATGGCCTTGGGTGTGAACGGGTCCATGTCGAAAGTTTCGCTGCCGTAGCACCAGCAGGGCGTCACGGCCAGGGAGACCCCTACGTTGTTGGCCTTGAACTTGTCCGCACAGGCGGCGGCTTCCGCGGGACCGCCGATGCAGGTGTCCGCGATCACGCATTTGACGGGCTCGCCGGAGGCGTGGCGGACATTGGCTTCAATAAGGGCGGCGGCGGCCTTGGCCATGTTCATGGTCTGGTCTTCCAGCGATTCGCGGACGCCGAGGCGGCGGCCGTCGATCGTGGGACGGATTCCTATGGTGGGGAGTATTGTTTTCATATCTTGCGTAGGTGATGTGAAGGGATTATGCCGGTACGGACTCTTCTTTGTCCTCTTCCTTCTTCAGATGGATGTTCCGGAAGAAGAAGCCGTAAATTAGTACCACGGCAAAGCAGATGATGGGAATAAAGAAAGATGACCGCACGGCTTTTTCCACGAAGTTTTCCTGGGCCGTCTGGAACTGCTTCATGTCCAGGGGGTGGGAGATCAGATCGTTCAGGACGTCGGCCCGGGAGGCGGGGAGCGTGGTCAGGGCCGGAATCAGGGAAAACTGCTGGATCTGTTGTTCCCGGCTGGCGGCGGCGGGAAGCCGGTTCAGGTTGTCCTTGAACAGGGAAAGTTCCGCAGGCGTGAGGGCGGAACAGCCGGGCAGCGTTTTGGCGGCCTCACTGAAGGCGGCTCCGGTCAGGGAGGGCAGAGACTGGAAGGTTTGCAGGTTCTTCTCGAACTTGGCGGCGGTTTTGGCCTGTTCCCCTCCTTCCGCGGCGTTTGCTTCCGACATTTTGTAGAGGGTGAGCATGGAGCCGGAGATGGATTTTCTGGAGTCCGCGGCTTCCACCTGGGCGATCAGGGGGCGGTCAATGGATTCAAAGTAGGCCACCTGGTTCTTCACCGTGGTGTTGTCAATGCAGGCGCCCATGTATGGGGTGATGACCGCGCCGCCCAGAATGGCCATGATCAGGCCGGCCGCCCCCAGCTTGACTTCCGACCCCAGGCCGCGCAGGGCGATGCCGTAGATGGTCGGGAACATCAGGGACATGCAGCCGGAAATGGCAACCAGCGTCCAGACGGAGATTTCCTTGGGCAGGTACATGGTTCCCAGGCAGCAGAGAATGCCGGCGACGGCGAAGAGGGCCATCATGTTGGCCGGGTTGAATTTCTTCATCAGGGCCGTGGTGATGGCGCGGCAGGCAATGAAGAGGATGATGGAGAAGATGTAATAGTTGGAGGCGGCTGCTTCCTGCATGCCGGGGAAGACGGACATGATGTACTTGATCGTCCACGTCCAGACGGCAATCTGCACGCCTACGTAGAAGAATTGGGCGACTACGCCGCAGGTATAGCGGGGAAGCCTGATGAGCTTCATGAGCTGGCAGCGGTAATCCGGCATGATGATCAGGAAGGCGATGGGGCCGATCATCATGATCAGAATCTGCTGGACCATGCTGAATTCAAAGCTGGAATAATACTGGAACAGGAAGGGAACCAGGATGAAGGCGATGCAGAGGCCCAGGCGCCCCAGCTTGGAGGAAAGTGGCCGGGTGTTTTCCTGCGTGGGCACGGTTTCGTCGTCGGACTTGTAGCGGCAGAAGAAGAACCAGATGACGGCCGCAATGGCGACCAGGCCCACATAAGGCACGCATACCCAGAAAAGTTCGTCGCTCACGATGGCGTTCAGCTGTTCCGGGTCCATGGCCTTGCGGGCGTCCATGTCCGCATCGTTCAAGTGGGACAGAATGAAGTACTTTGCCAGGAAAATACCCGTCAGGGAGCCGATGGGGTTGAAGGCCTGGGCAAAGTTGAGGCGGCGTACGCTCGTTTCCTGCGACCCCATGGACAGCACGAAGGGGTTGCAGGTGGTTTCCAGAATGGAAAGGCCGCCCGCCAGCACGAAAATGGCCATCAGATAAATGTCAAAGCTCTGGCCTATCGCGGCGGGAATATAGCACAGGGCGCCTATCATGTAGAACCCCAGGCCGATCAGAACGCCCGCCTTGTAGGAAAATTCCTCAAGCAGGATGGAGGCGAAAATCGCCAGCACCGCATACGCCCCGTAGAAGGAAATCTGAACCCCGGCGGACTCGGAGGCGTTGATCATGAAAATTTTGCTGAAAGCGGGGACCAGATTGTCCGTCATATTGTTCAGCAAACCCCACAGGGCGAAGCAGGAAACCAGCATGAAAAATGGCAGCCGGTACTGCTTGGGTACGATCGGCACGGTAGAGGTACGATTTGTGTCCATATGCTTTTTCCAATCTCTCACACGAATAACGATGCGTCAATCTGGAAACAGGGGAGAAGCTGGGATTCTGATTTTTCTTCCATACATATGGGGGGCTTGCTTGAAAATATCCATATGCAACTAACTGTGAAAAAACAATAACGTCTTGAGCGATTCAATGGTGCGCATGCAGGAGCTGCGCCTCCCTGGCAAACGGGAAATTCATGGACGAGCCTTTTCTAATATCACCATCACTGGCAGCGGGCATATGGGGAATGCGGCGGAACAGGAATCACGATTTTCGGGAAATGGGGGGGCCTCTCCCTGAAGGAGTGCCCCGGGCATGGGAAACGGGAAAGGAAGGGAGGAAAGCGAGTAAAAATGGAGAGGGAGAGACGAGCTTCAATTTTGAATTTATGTATTTTGTTAGAAAAATATATCTATTTTTTCAAATACTTGTTGATTATTTTTAATTTTTTTCATACTGTGCTAAATGAAACATTGGAGTTATCATATATTTAAAAAATTAACCAAAATAATATTATGGGAAAATTAAGCGATGCCAAAAACAAGGTGAAGGAAGAGCAGAAAGATGTTCAGGAACAACTGGATATCCTCATTTCTCTTGCAAAATCTCAAACGGAAATATTCCAGCAGCGAATAGAAGCCAGCTTGAAGGATGGAAAAATCAGCGACGATCTGACCGTACCCATCACGAAGGTCCTGGCCAAGCAATTGGAGTCCAGAGCCGTTTACAAGGAAGGTTCCGGCGACATTGTGACCAAGGTAACCGAAGCCTTCAAACAGCTATTCAACGGGAATGGACAGATCGCGGATGCGGTGGGCTCCATTATTTCTACCGGAATTGACGCCATTCTGGGAGCTGGAGAGGGAACGGAGAAGATCGTGGAAACATACTACGTGGTCGTGGAATATCCCGCTCTGGTACGTTATGACATCAGTTGCTGGGGCCGGAATATGAAGGCAACCGGTTATTTGACCTCCATCCTGACAAGCGCCATATCATACACGGCCTATAAATCCGCTGTAGATGTCAGTAAAATGGACTTCAACACCTTCCTGGCGGCCTATGCGGGCATTCTGAACAAGGCGTTTGGGGATAACCCCAAACAGATGAAGGAGATGATTGAGGAAGCAAAGGAAATATTCAGCATGTTCAAGGACGATACGATTAAAATCAATGGAGAAGACGATATCCAATATGTCGAGTCGATGCCATCCACGGAGCATTACATACGCCATGTGGAAGAGAAAAAAGCCGTGATCGGGGACTTCTGATCCGGAAACAGCATGATGTGCCATGAAGACTGAACTATCAATCAATGAGCTGAAGAAGGGGGATGTTCTCCTTTTCTCCGTGCTTCAGGGGGACATTATCTCTTCCCTGATCGGGCTGCTGACAAATTCGGATGTAAGCCATGCCGCCCTTTATGCCGATGAGGAAAAGCAAACCCTGCTCGAAGCCACCGGAGAACATCCCGTCCTGGAAAATCCGGCCCGGGAAAGGTTTGCCGGGCGCACCGTCCATGTTTACAGGAACAGGGCTCTCCCCTCGCTGGACCCGGTTGTTGAAACAGGCAGGAAATACCTGCAGCAGAAACTTCCTTATGGCGGCATTTATTTGCTGGGGCTTCTTCTGGTCACCTCCAAATATTGCCGGTTCCGCTGGGACCGGGAGACGGCCGGAGCCGCAATATGCCTGCTGGCGTCTACCTACCAGGCCTTGCGTTCCTTGCTGGAGGGCAGCCATCCGACGGCATTTTGTTCTCAATTCGTAGCGAAGTGTTATGAAGAGGCAGGAGAACCCTACCAATTGCACTACAAGCAGCCGGTCATCCCGCTGGATGCCTGCGCCGGAGACGGGGAACGGTCTCTTTTGTTGGAAGCTCTGGAAGAAATGGATTCCGGGGAACTGAACATCGACAGTGCCAACCCGGACGGATATGAGGAGAATTTCATGATTCAGGAATTATCTGAAAACGTCTTCGATCCGGAGAAGCATGGCGCCATCCTGCTGCAATCCGCCAGGGATGCCATGGCGGCCTGTCCGGAAAACGGCGGTTTTGTGTGTTCTTCATTCAAGGAGAAAGTAGAACTTGTCATATGGACGGGAAGAGTTGCCTATGTCTGGTACTGCCTCCTTACCCACAAGAAAAACTGGAAAAGCCTGTGGAGCCGGCAAGCCCAGAAAGAAGCCCTTCTCTGGCTCAATGAACATCGTTCCTCCTTCATTGCTCCGTCTGATTTCAAGAATACCGGGGAACTTTCCTGCGAAGGCTGCATTGCCGGGAACTGATCATGAAAAACACCGCCCTGTGTGTCTGGAGAGCCGGACGAACAGGGCGGCGTCTTCTTTCAGGTAGTGAAGTTGCTGTCCTGCCCGTCCCGTGCGGGAATGTATCCGGACATATGCAGGAGAAGGCTGGGCTTCTGCTTGACTCCCGTTGGCGGGATGTTTAAGCATGGGACGTATGATCAAGTATATTCCCGTCTTTTGCCTTTTCCTGATTGGTGGGCTGGTTTCCCATGCCGTGGAAAATCCTGTGGCCGTTCCTCCGGCTTCCTCCGATGTGCCGGAGGCGCCGCTTCCTTCCGGAGAATTGCTTTCCGACCATGTGGCGGAAGCCGAGTTCACGGGCATCATTCACAGGAAGTGCATGTTCATGACTTCCCTGTGCCCGGATAAGTGCGACCATCCCAAGGACTTCGCCACCTTCCGGATCATCAAGTACCTGGATTACCGGAAGCCTGGCAAATATGGCGATGAAAAGCAGGAAAGGCTGATGGTTGACGTGAATCCGGGCCACAAGCCCATTCTTCAGGACGCCTCCATCCTGAAGCAGATCGCCGCGCTCAAGCCGGGCGACAAGGTTGTTCTGCACTGGTCCCATTATTACATGCACCAGGATTCCAGCTCCTTCCCGGAGCGGCCCGTCATTTCCATAAAGCCTCTTTCCCCCTCCGGCGGGGCGGAGAAGGAATGACTTCTGGTCTTTTCGCAGAAAAGCGGGCCGGGCTGGACTTGAAAACGCGGGGTGTGCTAGGAACCACGCTGGTCATGGCGCGTTGAACGGATAAGAATGATGCGTTCATCGCGTAATGACCGTTACACACCATATACACCATGCGTTTACCTTTGAACAACTTGACAGTGCTCTCCCTGCTGTGCGCCCTGGGAATGTCCATGACCGGTGCCCTGGGTACGGAAAGCTTTGAACAGGCCAAGCGCGGCAAGTTCACCAGCCTGCAAACCGAATACGGCCCCCTGTCCTGTGCGGATGGAGTGGCGGAAATCGGGGGAACGGGAAAAACCGGAAATTCTTCATTGCGGATGTTCGGCGGGAAAGATGCCGAACTCAAACTGGATTTGAAGGACGTGCCCTCCACGGAAGTGCGGCTTTCTGCGTGGGCGGAACGCTGGACGGGGCAGGCACCCTTTGAATTTTCCATCACGGCGGTGAGCCCCCAGGGAGAAAAGGAAATCTATGACGGCAAAAATATCAAGACGGGCGGATTCAAGACGAAGATTGAAACGCGCGTTCCCGCAGGCACCCGTTCCCTGATCTTCAAGCTGACGGCTCCGGAAAACAAGGGGCTGAAGCTGGACGACCTGTTCATTGTCCCCTCCATTCCCATGAAAGTGGACCCCCGCGTGGAAATGTCCGCCCCGGTGGCTCCCGTGATGAAGCGCATTCCGGGCAATCCCGTTCTTTCCGTGAACGTGAAAACGGAAGGATGCCTGAATCCCGTTTCCCTGAATGCCGTCAATCTTGATTTTTCCGGGACGGACAGGCTGGCGGACATTGAATCCGTGACGGTGCTGCGCGGCGGGGAAAAACCGGAATTCCCGGAGGGGGCGGCCACGTTCCCGGAAGACCCGGCCCAGGTTCTGGGTACGGTCCGTATTTCCGGCGGCATGAAACCCCGGATTTCCGTCAGGGGAAATCTGGAACTGGAACCCGGCGACAATCACATGTGGGTGTGCGTCACGATGAAGGACGGAGCCTCGCTGGACGGCAAGGTGGTTGTGCGCCCCGCCAGCGTTGTGGCCGGCAACAAGCTGATGAAAGTGGCGGATGCCGTCCCCGTGGCGCAGCGCATCGGCGTGGCGGTGGTGAAGCCCGGGGATTTCAATTCCAAATTCTACCGCATTCCCGGCCTGGTACGGACGAAGAAGGGGACCCTTCTGGCGGTCTACGATATCCGCTACAATCATTCCGGCGACCTTCCGGCCAATATCGACGTGGGCGTGAGCCGTTCCACGGATGGGGGCCGCACCTGGTCCGACGTGAAGATTGCCGTGGACGATTCCAAAATAGACCCTGCCAGGAAGGATGCCAGGGGCGTGGGAGACCCCGCCATTCTGCTGGATGAAAAAAACGGCCGCGTGTGGATGGCCGCCATCTGGAGCTACAGGCATTCCATCTGGGGCAGCAAATCCGGGGACAATTCCCCGGAAACCTGCGGCCAGCTGGTGCTCGCCAGCAGCGACGACGACGGCCTTACCTGGTCCAAGCCCGTCAACATCACGGAGCAGACCAAGGACAAGGACTGGCGGATTTTGTTCAACGGCCCCGGAAACGGCATCTGCATGAAGGACGGCACCCTCGTCTTTGCCGCCCAGTACTGGGACGGCAAGGGAGTGCCGTGGTCCACGATCGTCTATTCCAGGGACCAGGGCAAAACCTGGCACTGCGGTACGGGCGTCAGTCAGCAGACTACGGAAGCGCAGGTTATTGAACTGAAAGACGGCTCCATCATGATCAATGCCCGCTGCAACTGGGGCGGTTCCCGCGTGGTGGGAGTGACGAAGGATCTGGGCAGGACCTGGGAAAAACATCCCACCAGCCGTACTGCCCAGCTCAGGGAGCCCGTCTGCCAGGGCAGCCTCCTTGCCGTGGACGCCGTGCCCGGAGCGGGCAGGCTGGTTCTGTTCTCCAACCCGAACACGACGTCGGGCCGTTCCCACATGACGCTCAAGGCCTCTGCGGATGACGCCTCCTCCTGGCCGGAAGACAAATGGCTCCTGTACGACGAGCGCGGCTGCTGGGGGTACTCCTGCCTGGCGCCCGTGGATAAAAACCACATCGGCGTTCTGTATGAGGGCAGGGGCGCTTTGAACTTCCTGAAGATTCCTTACAGGGAAGCCCTAAATCCTCCGGCCGGGCGCTGAGGCTTTTCCCGGCAAACCCCGGTTTGGCGGAAGTGGAGCCGCTCCCTGTGCGGGGCGGCTTTTTTCTTTTTCCCGCTGCTCAGGACAGGAAGGAGGCCAGAGCCTCCTTCAGCATGTTCCTTGCCCGGAACAGGAGGCTTTTGGTGGCGGGAACGCTCATGTTCAGCGTTTTGGCTATCTCCTCATAGGGCATGTTCTCAAAGCGGCGGAGCTGGACGGCCAGGCGCGCCTTTTCCGGCAGGGCGGCAATGGCGTCATCCACGGCCTGCTGAAGTTCCGTCTGCTGGAGCGCGGCGTCCGGGGACTGGGAGCCTTCCAGAAACAGAATCGTGCCTCCTTCCTCCTCAATGGCATCCGCGGAAGTGGTGGGCTTGCGCTTCTGGCGGCGGACTTCATTGAACACCAGATTGCGGAGAATCGTGAACATCCAGGTGGTGAAACGGGCGGAAGCCTCGTAATTTTTTGCCCCGCGCCATACGCGGATGAATACCTGCTGGGCGATGTCCTCCACCTCCGGGCCGTTGTTCAGCATGCGGGCCACCGTGGCATACACGGAATGCTGGTGTTTGCGGATCAGCATCTCCATGGCGGAGGCGTCTCCGTCCCTGACCCTCAGCATCAGCAGGGCGTCTTCATCCGGTACGGCGGATGGCATGTCTCGTGCTTCGTCCATGAAAATTCCCTTGTATAAACACCGCTCCCGGGGGAAGGTTGCGCCCGGAAGGGCGGATGGCCCGGAAAATATATTTATCCCATTCTATCGGGATGACGAGATGAAAACGGGTCTGTTCCTCCTTTTTGCGGGATTCCGCCCGGAGGGTGGAAAGGGATGGATTTCCCGTTCATCCCGAGCTCCATGTCGGAAACGCTGGGAAAAATCTTCCGGCATCTTCCTGTCCTGCTGAACGGAACGAAAACGCTTGGATGCTGCTGATGGCCGTGCTACTCTCCTGCCAAGTTCGGCAGGGGTGCCACAGACAAAGGCTGAGATTGCGGCAGCATGCTGTTTCCGCAGGACCCTTCAAACCTGATGCGGGTAATTCCGCCGCAGGGAGTTCGATCAAGCGGGCCGTGTCCCGTTTCTTGCGGATGTTCCGTTCGGCGGCGTATCCCTTGCCGGTACTCAACAGCATCCATGCCATGAACGATACCGCCAAACTGTCTTATCCCGGGTCCCGCCGCATTTATATTCCGGGCCGCCTTCATCCGGACGTGCAGGTTCCCATGAGGGAAGTCATCCTGAGCGACACCCTGCTGCCGGATGGCACCGCCCATTCCAACGCCCCCGTACGCATTTACGACTGTTCCGGCCCCTGGGGGGACGGAGCCTATGAAGGATCCGCGGAGCAGGGGCTGCCGGCCCTGCGCGCCGCATGGATACGCTCCCGCGGCGACGTAAAGGAAATAGCTGCGGAGAATGGCTCCTGCCTCCAGGCCGCCGGGGAAGGCCCCGTGACCCAGCGCCACTATGCCCTGAACGGAATGATTACGCCGGAGATGGAGTTTGTGGCCATCCGTGAAAATCTGGGACGCGAACAGGCATTCAAAGCCGTTTACGACCGTTACCCGAATGAAAAGAGCCGTCCGGACGAGGCCGGAGAAATCCTGGACGCGCTGACGGTGATGCCGCGCCCGTCCGAGCTGGAAGCCGCGGAGGGATTCGGGCCGTCCAGCATGGTGGCGCGCGACCGCCTGGACCATCAGCACGCGCCGGAGCGCAGGAGCGGCTGCCGCATGCCTGCGTATTTCACGCCCGAATTCGTCAGGGATGAAATCGCCGCGGGCCGCGCCCTCATTCCCGCCAACATCAACCACCCGGAATGCGAGCCCATGGCCATAGGCCGCAATTTCCTGGTGAAAATCAACGCCAACATCGGCAATTCCGCCCTTGGCTCCAGCATTGAGGAGGAAGTGGAAAAACTGCGCTGGGCCATCCACTGGGGGGCGGATACGGTGATGGACCTGTCCACCGGAAAAAACATCCATGCCACGCGTGAGTGGATTCTGCGCAATTCCCCTGTCCCCATCGGCACCGTTCCCATTTACCAGGCGCTGGAAAAAGTGGGCGGGAAGGTGGCGGACCTGAGCTGGGAAATCTTCCGGGACACCCTCATTGAGCAGGCCCGCCAGGGCGTGGACTACGTGACCGTGCACGCCGCCCTGCTGCTCAGGTTCGTCAACCACACGGCACGGCGCATGACGGGCATCGTCTCCCGCGGCGGTTCCATCATGGCCCAGTGGAGCATGATCCACGAGCAGGAAAACTTTCTTTACACCCATTGGGATGAAATTTGTTCCATTCTGGCGGCGTACGACATCGCCGTTTCCATCGGCGACGGGTTGCGCCCCGGTTCCGTGGCGGACGCCAACGACTTTGCCCAGCTTGCGGAACTGGAAATCCAGGGGGACCTGACCATGCGCGCCTGGCGTGCCGGCGTGCAGGTGATGAACGAGGGCCCGGGCCACGTGCCCATGCACCTCATTGCGGAAAACATGAACAAGCAGCTTGAATGGTGCATGGAAGCCCCCTTCTACACGCTCGGGCCGCTGGTGACGGACATTGCTCCGGGCTACGACCACATCACCGGGGCCATCGGCGGGGCGATCATCGGCCAGCGCGGCTGCGCCATGCTCTGCTACGTCACCCGCAAGGAACACCTGGGCCTGCCGGACAGGGAGGACGTGCGGGAAGGCGTGGTCACCTACAAGCTGGCGGCCCATGCGGCTGACCTGGCGAAGGGCCACCCCTCCGCCCAATGGCGGGACAACGCCCTGGCCCAGGCCAGGTTTGAATTCCGCTGGGAGGACCAGTTCAACCTGTCCCTGGACCCGCAGAAAGCCCGTTCCTACCATGATCTGACGCTCCCCCACGCCAACGCCAAGAAGGCCCATTTCTGCTCCATGTGCGGTCCGGATTTCTGCGCCATGCGCCTGAGCCAGGACATCCGCCGCCGTTCCTCGGAAAAATGATCCTCCGTCCGTTCCACGGAAGCCCGGCTGAGGCTTCCGGGAATGGCGGGGCGTTCCGGGAGCGGAAGTGTTAAAAAATGGGATGACACCGCATTAATTTGTGCTATGGTACCCCATAAGATGAATACCTTTTTTCATGCAATAGAAACGGCCTCCCTTTCTCTGGCCGTAGCTTCCGCCACTCTCGCCGCTCCGGTGTGGGAGACTGATTTCAACAAGGGACTGGAGACGGCCAGGGCCGGAAACCGTACTGTGATGGTGGAATTCACCGGCTCCGACTGGTGTCCGCCCTGCAAATACCTGCGCAGCACCATTCTGGACTCTCCGGAATTTGCAGACTATGCGGAAAAAAACAAGCTGGTGCTTGTGGAGCTGGACTTCCCGCGTACGCCGGGAAAAATCTCCCAGGAACTCATGAAGGAACGGGAGGACATCATGCGGCGGTACGGCGTTACCGGCTTTCCCACCGTGATGCTGATGGACGGAACCGGAGCTCCCCATGCCCGGATCGTGGGTCCCACGAAAACGGCACCGGAATATCTGGAAAAGCTGAAAAATGCCCGGGAGCTGAAAGATTCGCTGAACGAGGAAATTGCCGCTGCCCGAAAGCTCTCCGGCAATGAACGGGCTGCCGCTCTGGCGAAGGCTTTGGAAAAAGTACCTGCGGAATTGCAGGGATACCACAAGGAATTGATCGCGGAAATCATGGCGTCTGATCCGGAAGACCGGTTCGGATTCGGAAAGAAGGAGAAGGAAGCGCGCCTGATGGCGCAGCAAAGTGAGATGCTTGATCAATTTTACCTTTCTCAGCGGGGAAAGATAAGGGGGGAGGAGGCCCAGAAGGGCCGCGAGGAAGCTGGGAAAATGCTGGCGTCTCCCGGTCTTCTGCCGCCAATCCGTCTGAAACTGAATAAATTCATCAGCGACAGCTATGCCTTGGAGCGCAACTATCCTAAATCCCTGGAATACCTGAAAATCGCACGTGATTCCGATCCCGGCTCAAAGGAATCCGCCAGGCTGCAGCCCTGGATAGAAAATATGGAAAAAATCATAGCCGGCGAAAAATAAGGGGTCTGCATTCCTTGTTCTTGCTATTTTTCCGTTCATGCGGCTGAATACGGTTTCCTTCCCTCCCCACGGAGGGAAGGATGATTTTTTCCGTATAATATTTAGACAAAAGAAAGACGGCATTCCGCTATGATGATAGAAAGACCGCAAGACGAGGAAATGAATACGTCCGCACAGGCCAGGGAACAGGAAATGAATGAGGATGCCGACCATCTGCTGAGCTGGGATGAATGGCTGCGCCGCCATGTGTCCCAGCTTCTCCTGTTCGCACGCCAGCAATCCCGTTCCCCGGAGGATGCGGAGGACATCCTTCAGGATGCCCTGGTCCGCCTGGCGCGCAAGGAAGCCGCAGGGGAATTCGTGGGCGGCCAGGAAGCGTGGCTCTCCTATGTCTTTGCCTCCATCCGCCGCCTGGCCGTGGATTATGGCCGCAAGGCGGACCGCCGCCAGAGGCGCGAGGACGAGGCGTGCAGCGCCGATCCGGTGCAGGATGCGTGTACGGACCCCTGGTTTTCCAGCTCTGCGGCGGATGAGGAGCTCAAGCAATTCATGGAGATGCAGCTCAAAAAGCTCCCTTCCAAATTTTCCGAAGTCATTGTGCTGAAAATATGGGGTGAACAGACCTTCCTGCAGATAGCGGAGACGCTGGAAATATCCCAGAACACGGTGGCGAGCCGCTACCGCTACGGCATTGACATGCTCCGGAAAGCGCTGAGAAACAGAAAAGAAGAAATCTGAACATACCTGCTCCACTCTTATGAAACATGAACCCGCATCATCCTCAGAGGAAGACGGCGGCGGTACCGCCACTATCCAGCCTCTCCCCGTATCCGATGAACTCATTGCCCGCCTGGCCGGCAGGTGTGAGGAAATATTCCCCCTGAATGACCGCGTCCGGCATGAAATCTCCGATGAAGAAATTCATGAAATGGAATCCCTGCTGAAACGTTTGCAGCCGGCGCCTGCAAAAATCCTGTTTCGGGAACAATGCTGCTCCCTGATGTGTGCTGAATCCGAGCGTGAAATGGAAGACCGCCTGAAAAAATTCTCCGCCTCCTCCATGCTGGAATTCTCCGTCTGCAAAATGGCTTACGCCATGGATGCCGAGGGGGAGGTAAAACAGGAAAAAACCGTTCCCGGCCGCCTGTGGAGGAAGCTGGCCTATGTCTCCGGAATCTCCGTGGCGGCGGCCGTTGGAGCCGTGCTGCTCATTCAGAACACGCTTGACTCCCGCAGTGAAGGAGCAGGGGCCATTGCGGAAAAATCGGAAAGCGTCCCCCTCCCGGAAGAGCACCAGGAATCCTACCGTAAAGCTACCATCTTTGAACTCCAGGGGGGAGATGAGCGCGTGCCTGTCGTAGCCCCGGCAAACAGCAGGAAAATCATTCCTGAAAGGGAATATTGAGTAATTCTTCAATGGCAGTTCAGAGGCGCCAGCCCCGGATTCCAATGATCCGGGGCCTCTTTTTTGCCGTGGATTGAAAAAAATATGTAAATTTTTGAACATGCAACGCCCGGACGTTGTATATTATCTCACATGGATATGAAAACCTGTACCTTTCTAACATTGGGGCTGTTGATAAGTACGGGTTCCGGTTTCTCTATTGACCGGCCCGCTGGAAATACTGCCGCTCTTCAGCCTCCCTCTCTTACTCCTTATCCTTCCCGGCCTGCGCCTCTGCCCGCGTCCAGGCCTGCTAGGCTGGGCATTGTGCCCGGCACGGTTCCGCAGGCGCTTGTGGCCCAGCTGGAGCTCAGCGGATTTCCCGGCGTGCTGGTGACCAAGGTCATTCCGGACAGTCCGGCGGCCAGGGCCGGGCTTCAGGAAAACGATGTCGTTGTCAAGCTGGGGGACATGTCCCTGTCCGGCCCCCGGTCTGTGACGGAAGCCCTGGCGGACAAGGTGCCGGGAGACAAGATCACCGCGGTGTTTTACCGCAAGGGCAAAAGGGGAACGGCAGACCTGACTCTGGATGCCGGAACACTCTCCGCCGAGGAAATTCTTGCGGCCCAAGGCGATCCGCGTTCCCATCCCCGCCCGTCTCCCGGCGGATTTTCCGCCCGTCCCGCACTGCCTCAGGGACTGCTCGGAACGCAGCCGGACGCCTTTGACCGGATGCAGCAGATCATGGATGAATTCCTGAAGGATTCCGCGATGGACGATCCCGGAATGGATGATGTCTTCAACAGGATGAACCTGACTCCGGGAGCGGCCCAGGTGCTCAAAAGCCTTCAAAACCTGCAGAAGATGCCCATGCCCTCCATGGGGAACATTCCGGGGGGAGCCTCCGGCTCTTCATCCGTCCGCATGACGGACAACAACGGCACGATCATCATTTCCTCCAATGCCCAGACCGGGACCACCGTCCATGTGACGGACCCCTCCGGAAAGGTGCTCTATTCCGGCCCTTACAACACCCAGCAGGAAAAGGACGCCGTGCCGGAAGCCGTTCGAGAGCGTTTAAAAAACATAGAAACCAACTTCTGCTTTTAACAATTTCTGCTGAATATTCGTGATCATGTTAAGGATGGCTGCTCCGTTTACCGGGGCAGCCATTTCATTGCCGGGAAAACCATAAAAAACCGTCAGCGGATGCCGGTCAATTTCCTGTAGGTTTCCAGTGCAAAGGAGTCCGTCATGCCGGAAATATAATCCAGCATGTGGACCAGGCGCTTTTCCCGCGACTCTTCATCCGCAGGCAGAAGGGTTCCCTGTAATAAAATGGCTACCTTCCTGCTCTGTCCGGAACCGGGGTTGTCCACCCATTCCATGAAAAAGTCGATCAATTCCCCCAGCACCTTGTAGCCCATGGCCTCCACCTGAATGACGTCCTGCGTCTGGTAAACGTCGCGTATGGCATCCTGATACAGGCGGTCCAGCGGTCCGGCCAGTTCGGAAACGTCAATGAGGGACTCTTCCATACTCCCCTCTAGGAGGCGGTCTTCATGGACCTTGAAACTCTCCACCACGGCGCGAATGCTTCTGCCGATGGCCAGCGCACGCATGTAATGCACGCAGGAATCCTCCTCCCTCCGTACTGCCAGATCTTCGGCATACTCCCTTTGAGAGGAAGTCAGGAAGGGATGGAACAGCTCCATGACGTGGTCGAACCTCAGAATTCTTGAGAAAAAGCCGTCTTCGATATCCGCAATGCGGTAGCAGATATCGTCCGCAGCTTCCATCAGGAAAGCCAGGGGATGGCGGCACCAGCAAAGGTCGTTTCCTTCCGCCTCCGTGCGGGGAATCAGGCCCAGGCTGGCCGCTACGAAGGCGGCTGCTCCCCTTTCCTGGTCGCCTATGCCGAATTTTTTGCATTCCAGCCTGTTGGCGGGAGCAAGCATTTTCTGTTTGGCTTTGAGGGAATAGGACTGTGTGCAGGGATACTTCATGAAGGCGCCCAGCACGGCCGCCGTCAGTTTCAGGCCCTTGCCCTCCATGGGGTCTCCGGTACGGGTCAGGATGCGGAATCCCTGTGCGTTTCCTTCAAACGGGCGCGATAATCCATGCCGGGACAGGGCCGTCTCAATGGCATCCTCCCCCGAATGGCCGAACGGAGGATTCCCGATATCGTGCGCCAGACAGGCGGTGGAAACGATGGTCGCCAGGTCGGAAGGGATGATATGGGCGGGCAGCGCGTCCTTTCCGGCAAGCCATTCTCCCACCAGCATGCCCAGGGAGGAGCCGACGTGGGCCACCTCCAGGCTGTGGGTAAGGCGGGTGCGCACGTAATCGTTGCGCCCCAGAGGAAACACCTGCGTCTTATCCTGAAGGCGGCGGAAAGCGCTGGAAAACAGGATGCGCCCGTAATCCCGGTCATAATTGCTGCGGTGCTTCTGCGGAGCCGCCGTGCTCTGGTGGCTTGATCCCCAGCGGGCGTCTGACAGAAGCTGTTCCCAATTCATCTTTTGCGGCACGTTGCCGATGATAAGGGCGTGCGGTGCGGAAACAAGCAAAAACAGGAGAGCAAAGGCGTCAATAAGTCAGCATCAGGCCCACGCCCCAGTGCAGGTTATTATCGTAATTGGTGGAAATGCTCACATGAGGTGTCAGGATGTAATGCAGCCCGGCGGAATAATCCCGGTCCGTATTCAGGGAAAAGCTCAGGCGCAGGCGCGATGTCAGCGGAATGTCGTCCCGTTCAAGCTGGAGACGTACCTTCCCGTCGGTATCAATGCGGGCGTCCGCCACCAGCAGCAGGGGCAGCGTATATCGCGTTCCCAGGGTGCCGTCCAGTTCGCGGTCCTTCCTGGTGGTTTGGCGGAACATGTTGCGTTCACCGGCTTCTCCCTTCCTGTATGTCCAGTCCATGCCGATGTAGGGATAAAGCCACTGCTTTTCCCCGATGTACCTGCCCAGGCGCGCTTCCGCTTCATAGCCGCGGGCATCCTTGTATCCTATCTGCCATTCTCCCTGGATGCTCCAGCGCGTGCCGCCGAACTCCATATCCCCTATATTCCCGTTGGAGGCAAAATCATTATTCACGGTCAGGTACCATTTGCGGTCCATCGCGTAAACGTGCTGGAGCGCCTGCCGGGGATGAGGAAGCTGGGGATTGGGCGGCGAATTCTCGTACGTGAAAATCCGGCCCATGCCGCTCATCATGTGGTACAGGATGTGGCAGTGGAAAAACCAGTTGCCCCGCGTCTTCTCCGCGGCATTGAACTCAATCACCTGCGTGGCCATGGGCTGGATATCCACCGTGAACTTCAGCGGGGAAAAATCCCCGTTCCTGTTGACCAGGCGGAAAAAATGCCCGTGCAGGTGCATGGGGTGCCTCATCATCGTATTATTGGTCAGGATGATGCGGACGTTCTGGCCCTCCCGGATCATGATCCGGTCGGTTTCCGACAGTGTCCTGCCGTTGATGCTCCAGACGTAGCGGTTCATGTTTCCGGTCAGTTGGAAATGCAGCTCCTTCACGGGAACGCCGGAGGGGAGGTTCGTTCTTGCGGGGGACCTCAGCATGTCGTACGTCAGAGTAACCTGTCCTTCGTCTTCCTGCATGTCCTTCTCATGATGCTTCCCATGGGAACTCCCGGAAGACATGGACATCATGTGCATGCCGCCCGCATGGGGAGAATCCATTCCTCCGGACATGCCGTGATTCATGTGGTTCATGCCGGGCATGGAGTCGGAGCCCATGTTCATCATCTTCATGTTCCCGCCCATGGTCATCATGCCGTTCATCCTCTTCATGTTTTTGAAATAATTCAGCTTGGGAAAGGGACGCAGGGGCTGCTTCTCTCCATGCCCCAGCCACAGGGAGGAAGACCCGGTGGTGTCCTCCGCCGTCGCCTGGAACTCGAAAGCCCTGCCTGTTTCCGGAACGGTCAGGATCACGTCGTAGGTCTCTGAAACGGCAATAATCATCCGGTCCACGTCCACGGGAACCACGTCCTTGCCGTCGCTGGCCACGACGCGGATTTTCCCGCCGGAATACCGGAGCCAGAAATAAGTGGAGGACGCTCCATTGACGATGCGCAGCCGTACGCGGTCCCCGGCCTTCAAACGGGGCAGGGAGGCATGCGGGCTCCCATTGAGGAGGAAGCGTTCGTAATACACGTCGCTGACGTCCATGGGGTTCATGCGCTTCCATTCGCTGGTCAGCTTGGTGCCTAAATAGCCGGCTCGGAGCGCTTCCCAGTAGCTCTGCACGCTCCCCTTCCGGATGGAAAACCAGTCGGACCCCGTATGGAGCTTTCTATTCACCTCGTTCGGATTCTCATTGGTCCAGTCGCTCAGAACCAGCGTGTATTCCGGCAGGGAGTCCTCCGCTCTGCGAGCCGGATCGTTCCTGCGCTTGTGGACGACGAAGGCTCCGTACAGCCCGCTCTGCTCCTGAAGACCGCTGTGGGAATGGTACCAGTACGTGCCGTTCTGGATAACGGGAAAAGTATAGGTATGGGTGGCATGGGGCTTCACGGGGGCGGAAGTCAGGTAGGGCACGCCGTCCTGGTCATTGGGCACCAGCAGGCCATGCCAGTGGAAGGACGTCTCCGTATCCATCATGTTGTGCACCCGGATCACCGCCGTGTCCCCTTCCGTGAAATGCAGCACGGGACCGGGTATGCTGCCATTGATGTTCATGGCGGGACGAACCGTGCCCGTGAAATTGACGGGGGTATTCCGCACGTATAGATCGTATTCCACCGTCTCTGCCTGGGCCGGGGGATGGAAGACATACCCGTAAAGGCAAAAGAGAAGGAATAAATAATGCGGAAACCTGAACATGAAAAAATGGGGCTGGCAGGAAAGACCGTGCCGCCTCCTTCCCGGTTCAAAATGAAAATGTGAGGATGCGTCATATTCTGGAATAAAAACAGTACCGGGGGTAAAACTCAATTTATTCAAATGGAGGAAATGTTCCGGACTGCTTCCTTTGTAATTGGCAGGAAAAGAAAAGGAGGACAGTTGATTGAACAATAAAAAGCGGGGGCTTGTCCGTAAGGAACAGACGCATCAAACTCCATGATTCCCATGAAAGCCTTCATCATTTCCACCTGCATCGCTCTGCCAGCCATGTGCGCCTCCTTTTCTCAAGAAGCCCGTTCGGAATCCGGAATTGAACCCGTTGCTTCATTCAAGGGAGCCCAGGTAACCGGAGTCACGGTCACGGACAAGGGCAGAATCTTCGTCAACTTTCCCCGCTGGCATGAAAAAATACCCTGCTCCGTGGCGGAGGTGGATCGGCAGGGAAACTTCAAGCCCTATCCGGACGACAAAACCAACCAGTGGGAAAAAGGAAAAACACAAGATGACGACGCGTTCGTATGCGTGCAGTCCGTCGTTGCCGACGGAGACCGGCTTTATATTATTGATACGAAAAACCCGATGATCGGAACCACGGTGGCGACACCCACCTTGTACGTCTATGATCTCAACACCAACAAGCTGATCAGGAAATACCCCCTTTCGGAATCGACCAAACCCAAATCCTATGTCAATGACCTGCGCGTGGACCGGGAACACGGCAAAATCTACTTTACGGACTCGAACGAACCCGGATTGATCGTGCTGGACATCAAAAGCGGGGAAAACTACCGCATGCTGGACAACCACCCCTACACGACCGCGGAGCAGGACCACATCACCGTCAACGGCAAACGGCACGACGGGAAAGTCCATTCCGACGGCATAGCCCTGGATAAAAAGAACGGCATCCTCTATTTCCATGCCTTGACGGGCAAAACCCTGTACGGAATACCGGTGCGCCAGCTGATAGACCGCCGGATAGACGAGGAAAAAATCACCAAAATGAAAACGCCTTCGCCCGACGGCATGGTCATGGACAGCCGGGGCAACCTCTATATGGGCGATCTGGAAAACAACAGCATCGTGTACCTCACTCCGGACCGCAAAAGCATCCGGACGCTTGTCTCCGGAAAGGAAATCAGCTGGCCGGACACGTTCAGCATCCATGACGGATACCTCTACTTCACCAACTCCCGCATTCAGGAAGCCCAAGGCGACATTTCCGACATGGTGTTCACCCTGGAAAAGGTCA
Organism: Akkermansiaceae bacterium; assembly: GCA_021202525.1. Lineage (GTDB taxonomy): Bacteria > Verrucomicrobiota > Verrucomicrobiia > Verrucomicrobiales > Akkermansiaceae > Akkermansia. The sequence goes on from JAJQCV010000115.1 coordinate 24,486, forward strand.
AACTGCCGGAATAAAGGAGCCGCCGTGCGCCGTCCAGATGCCTTCCTGGAAAAGAAAAACGCCCCGGAATTAACAATTCCGAGGCGTTTATGAAAATGGTACGCGGTACTGGTTTCGAACCAGTGACCCCATGCGTGTGAAGCATGTGCTCTACCACTGAGCTAACCGCGCGTGTTTGGGACGGGGAGAATCTATAGGAGCCCTCCGGAATTGGCAAGATTTTTTTCCGGAACTTCCCGGAAAAAAGTTTCTGCGGGCCGCTTGGCGGAAATGGGGCATGGTGGCTGAATTCCGGCTTGTAGAACATCCGCCGTCTTTTTACACTCCGGGCATGAGTTGCACAAGCCCACCCAGAGCCTGGGCCCAGATTGATACCGGTGCGTTGAAGCACAATCTCAACGTCGTACGCCGCATCATGCCGGACCATGGTTTGATGGCCATTGTGAAGGCGGAGGCTTACGGGCACGGTCTGGAAGGCGTGGTGAAGGCCCTGGACGACGAGGGCTGCGCCTTTTTCGGCGTGGCAACCGTGGCGGAGGCCTGCCGGGTGCGGGATGCAGGGGCGAAAACGTGCCCGTTCATTCTCGGTCCCTGTTTTGCGGGAGAGAGGGAGGAGATTGTCCAGAACGGCTGGCGCGCCGCCCTTTCCAGCCTGGAGGAGGCGGAACATTTCAATTCCCTGGGGAGGCTGTACAACAAGCCCGTGCATGTCCATCTGGGAGTCGATACTGGCATGGGGCGCAGCGGTTTTCTGCCCAGTGAACTGCATGGCCTGACGGAGAAGCTTAAGCAGTTCACCTTTCTGGATTTGGAAGGCGTGTTTTCCCACCTTTCTGCGGCATCGGACGATATTTCCTTCACGCACGGCCAGATCAGCGGCTTTACGAAGGCGGTGGATGAACTTTCCCGGGGGCACGAGTACAAGTTTCGCCATTTGTGCAGCAGCGCGGCCGTGTTCAATTACAAGGTGCCCTGCGCCAACATGGTGAGGCTGGGGAGAATCCTGTACGGGTATTCCCCCATGCCGTCCCCCCACAACAAGGAACTGCGGCCCACGCTGACGCTCTACAGCCGCATTACCCTGATACGCACGTTGCCGGGCAATCACGGGGTTTCCTACAACCACTGCTATATCACCAAGGGATGCACGAAGGTGGCGACCATCGGCATCGGCTATGCGGACGGCTATCTTCAGTATTTGTCCAACCAGGGAGCGCGGGTGTATATCAACGGCCAGTATTGCCCCGTCCTGGGGCGCATTACCATGGACCAGATCATGGTGGACGTCACATACATGGACCAGGTGAATACCGGTGACCTGGTGGAGATCATGGGCCCGAATGTGAGCTGGGAGGAGCTGACGCGCCGCGCTAATACCATTCCGAGCAACGTGCTGACCAGCATCAGTTCCCGTGTGCCGCGGATTTACGTGTAAGCGGTTTCGCGCGGAGGCCGGATTCTATTGTTTTTCTTTTTTCCGGGATGTTTTCCCGGAAAGTTCCGGCTGTCATGCCGTTCCGGATTTTGGAGAATTGGAAAAGCCTGCTGATGAAAACAGAGCAGTTTTTCAGGATATTGCCGGACGGATGGTGCTGCGCTTTTTTAGCTTTAGTCCGGTGGTTCGGAATTTTTACTGTTTGCGGGTGTTTTTCCCGGCTGGCGAAAATTCTCGTTCCGTTATGTTTCGGGAAGGGTTTTCCATCGCGGGAAGGGAGCAGAAATGCCGGGGCGGGAGAATGCTTGCAGGAAACAAGGAGAGTAAGAGAATTTTTTCGTCAAGAAGACAGTTTTTTTTGACGTTCAGCTCTCCTTTTAATTTTCCGGCGGAGTTTTACCTCTGGCGGAGTTTGTCCCAGTCTTCCGGCTCCAGGGAGCAGGGGTCCGGGGCTACCCAGTGGCCCGGTTCTATTTCCACGGGCGTCAGGTCCGCTCCCACGGTTTCCGGGTAGGCGGGGTGCTGGATGCGGTGGCCGAAGGCGGAACCAAGCGGTGGATTGATGGGGGAGGGCACGTCTCCCGGCAGCGGCTGGTGCGTGTTGGCTTTGGCGGGGTCCGGTTCCGGAATGGCGTCCAGCAGAGCCTTGGTGTAGGCGTGCTTGGGCGCCTGGTAGATGGTTTCCGCGTCTGACATTTCCACGATTTTCCCCAGATACATGACGGCCACGCGGTCGGAGATGTGTTTGACCACCGCCAGGTCATGGGCAATGAAGAGGTAGGAGAGCTTGCGTTCCTCCTGGAGTTCCAGGAGCAGGTTGAGCACCTGGGATTGTACGGATACGTCCAGCGCGGAGACGGGTTCGTCCAGAATAATGAGGCTGGGGTTTAGCGTGAGGGCGCGGGCGATGCCGATGCGCTGGCGCTGGCCGCCGGAAAATTCAAAGGGGAAGCGGTCGATGGCGCTGTCCGGCAGCCCCACACGGTCCAGCAGTCCGCGCACCCATTCCCGGCGTTCCGCCGGAGTGCCCATGCGGTGGATGACAAAGGGTTCCGCCACGATCTGCCCGATGGACTGCCGCTGGTTGAGGGATTCCGCAGGGTCCTGGAAGACCATCTGGATGTGGGGGCGCAGGGGCCGCATTTTGCGCTGGGAAATGGTGGCGATGTTCTGGCCGTTGAACTGGATGGATCCTCCCGTGGGTTTCAGCAGGCGAACGATGCTTTTGCCAATGGTGGATTTTCCGCAGCCGGATTCCCCCACCAGCCCCAGCGTTTCGCCGGGATAGATGTTGAAGGAGACGTCGTCCACCGCCTTTACCCAGCCCGCCTGGCGCAGGAGGATCCCGGAGCGGACGGGAAAGTACATTTTCAGGTTGTTGACTTGCAAGAGTGGTTCCGGCATGGCAAAGGAGGGGTTAAAGGTTGGCGCAGCGGGGGCAGGCTTCCACGAAGTGCCCCGGGGTCACTTCCACCAGGGGAGGGCGTTCCGTCAGTTCCTCCGCTGGCACGCCCTGCCGCTGGCAGAAGCGGCAGCCGGGCACGAAGTCAGCAATGGAGGCCACCTGGCCGGGAATGGTGGGCAGCTTGGTCTTGCGCACGGAACTTAATTGCGGGATGGAGGCCAGCAGCCCCCTGGTATAGGCATGGCGCGGATTGGCGAAGAGTTCCCGGACCGGGGCTTTTTCCACCACCCGTCCGGCATACATGACCACGACGGAGTCGCAGCTCTGGGCGATGACGCCCAGGTCGTGCGTGATGAGGATGGAGGAGGAGCCCATTTCCGCCTGGAGGTCCTTGAGCAGGGAAAGAATCTGTGCCTGCACCGTTACGTCCAGGGCCGTGGTGGGTTCGTCCGCGATGATGAGTTCCGGGTGGCAGGCCAGGGCGATGGCGATGACGACGCGCTGGCGCATGCCGCCGGAGAGCTGGTGCGGGAATTCGTCCACGCGCTGTTCCGGGGCGGGAATGCGGACGCGCTGAAGTAGCTGGATGGCGGCGTCGCGCGCTTCCCTGGCATTCAGGCCGCGGTGGAGCATCAGGGATTCCCCGATCTGCCTCCCTATGCTGTGCACGGGGTTCAGGGCCGTCATGGGTTCCTGGAAGATAACGCCGATGTGCCTGCCGCGGATGCCGTGCATGTCCGTTTCCTTCGCCTGGACAAGGTCGCGCCCCTGGAACAGGATTTCCCCGTCCAGGATTTTCCCCATGGGCTGGGGCAGAAGGCGGACGATGGACATGGCCGTGACGCTCTTGCCGCAGCCGGATTCCCCCACAATGCCCACGCAGGAGCCTTTGGGGACGGTGAAGCTGACGCCGTCCACCGCTTTCAGCAGGCCGGATTCCGTCTCGAATCCGGTGACTAGGTTCTTGATTTCCAACAGGGGTTCGCTCACTTGTTATTTTTCCGTGGTAGGGGGTTCTTCCTGGGGGGCACCGTTTTCCGGGATGGCGGGGACGGAAGGCAGTTTGTCCGCGCCTTCCTTGTTGTCCAGGCTGTCGATGGAGTCAAGGTAGCGGTACTGGTCGTACACGGCGTCCACTTCCTCGAAGGTTCTGCCCTCCCGCTTGGCTTCCAGCGTTTCTTTCTTTACATCGTTGTCCACCCAGTACAGGTAGCTTTCCATGGGGTCGAAGACGACCGGGTGGCAGAATTGGGTGGTGGCGCTGTTGGGCCATTTGACCCATCGCCAGTAGCCCAGACGGATGAATTCCGTGGTCCAGCAGGGCACCCACAGGGCTTCGTCATGAATTTTCTGCTGCACTTTCCAGGTGGTTTTTTGCAGTTCGTCTTCCGTGGCGGCGTTCGTTTCGTCGTCCAGCAGCTTGTCCATCTCCTTGTCCGCATAGGCGGTGATGTTGTTGGTGTACGTGATGAGGCTGCCGCGTTCGTCGTAGGCGTAGCGGGAATGGAAGCCCTGCTCGTTCATGGGGTGGGGCGGTGTGAACCCCCAGGCCATGAAGGAGGCCTGGGCGCGCTTTTCCATGATCTTGCGGAAGGCCACGGTGGAGTCCAGCGGGTCAAGCTGGATTTCCAGACCGCACTTGCGGGCGTCCTCCTTCAGCTTGCCCAGCGTGGAGGCCAGGGTGGGGGAGGAGTTGGGGAACGTGATGGCGGCGGTCAGACGGGTGCCGTCCGGCTTGCGGAGAATGCCGTCCGGGCACGGGATGGTGTAGCCCGCCCTGGCGAAGAAGGCACGCGCCTGTTCCGGAGAGTAGGGCCGCGCCTTGATGTAGGGGTTGGTGAATTTGCCGAAGCCGGAGTCGTAGGAGTTGAGGCGCTGGTAGTCCCCCCGGAACGTGATGTCAATGATGTTCTGGATGTTGAGCGCGTGCTGGAAGCCCAGGCGCACGTTGAGGTCGTTGAACGGCGGCTTGGAGGTGTTCAGGAAGATTCCCGTGGGAGGCCGCGGGTAGATGGTGTAGAAAGTGCTGCGGTTGATGTAGCCGTTGTGGACCTCCGGTATTTCCATGCGTTCGTGCCACAGCTCCGGCTTCGTGATGTTCAGCACGTCCAGCTCTCCGATGCGGAAAAGTTCAATGGCCTTGGACGGCTCCCCGATGAAGTTGTACACGATCTGGTCCACGTTATACATGTACTTCGTGAACTTTTTGTCCTTGCCCCACCAGTCCGGAATGCGCTGGAGGATGACCTGCCGCCCGCGGATGATGCCGTCGGGCTTCACCACGTAAGCCCCGGTGGTGGGAGGCACGCGCCACTGGTAGCGTTCCACGTAGCTGGGGCCGAACTCGCAGTAGAAATGCGGCGGGGACGGGATGAACAGGGTGCAGTAGTAGGGCAGCAGGGGCTTGGGGGAAGGAAGGGTGACGGAGAAGCGGCTGTCGTCGTAAATGGTGATGTTGGAGGCGTTCTGGTAATAAAAGTTGTTGTAAAAGACGTCACGGCTGTGTTCCGAGGTACGGATGTACATGTTCACCAGCAGGTCCACTGCCTTGACCCTGGCTCCGTCCGAGTAGCGGGCATCCGGGTCCAGTTCAAAATAGACGGTGCGCCTGTCCGGGGATTCCGCCCATTTTCTGGCGATGCCGGGAATGATTTTTCCGGTGACCGGGTGGATGGAGACGAGGCCGATGATGATTTCATCATACAGGGGGCCGCGGAATCCGCTGTTGCTGTTCGGGCCGTTGGGACGGAACGTGTCCGGGTAGGAGCCGGGGGCCCACTGGCGCAGAACGCCGCCTTTTTTGGCGTTCGGGTCGCCTATTTCCGGATTGTCCAGGCCGTCTTCCCATTTGAGATCTGCGGGGATGTCCGCCGGAGTTTTGAATTTGATGTAGTCCCCTTCGCTCTGCCTCCGGTGGATGACGGACAGCGCAGCTTCGTCGGAGATGAGTTTGCTTTGCAGCTTTTCACGGATTTTGGGGTCTTCCTCCTTGAAGAATTTTTCCCGGAGTTCCCGGATTTCCTTTTGTTTGGCAGCTTCTTCCCGGGCCAGCCTGTCGTTGATCTGCCTGTTCCACCGTTCCGGGAAGGTGTCAAACCCCGGCGGCAGGGTTCCGAAAGGAACGTTCGGCTGCCAGCCCACTCCCTGGGATTGGGAGGAATCCTTGCAGCCGGCTCCTGTTGTCAGCAGAAGGGACACGGAGACGGAGGCAAGGATCGTGCGGAGAATGGCGGAAAGCTTGAGCATGGAGTCTGTGAAAAGGGAATATTCTTATTTGTAAGTGGTGAATTTTTTTGGGTCGAAGGCCTCGCGGACGGCTTCCCCGATGAAGGTGACGAGCAGCAGAGTGATGACCAGGGCGGAGAAGGCGGAGGTAACCACCCAGGAGGCGGAAAGGTCCGCAAGGCCGTCATTCAGCAGGCGCCCCCAGCTTGCGTAGGTGTCCGGAAGGCCGAAGCCGAGATAGTCCAGGGATGCCAGGGCCAGGATCAGGGCGGAGACGCTGAACGGCACCAGCGTGACCAGGATGGCGACCAGGTTTGGCAGGATGTGGACAAAGAGGATGCGGTTGGTGGACGCCCCCACCACGCGCGCCGCCGCCACGTAGTCCCGCGCCTTTTCCTTCATGGTGGAGGTTCTGAGCTGGTAGGTCATGGACATCCACCCGAACATGATCAGCAGGCTGATGATCAGGAACATGCCTTTCATGTGCAGAGGCACCATGTCCGAGATGATCATGATGATGAAGAGGAAGGGCACCTGGGAGAAGATTTCTATGAGGCGCTGCATGCCGAGGTCGAACATGCCGCCGAAGTACCCCATCATCATCCCGAAGGTGATGCCGATGAAGTACACGATGGGCAGGTAGAAGATAGCGGCTTTCATGTTGACCTGGAGGCCGCCGTACAGGTAGGCCAGGATGTCCGCCCCCTGGGTGTTGGTGCCCAGCAGGTGGCCGCCCTTGAGAGGCGGGGCCGGGTGGTAGAAGATGCGACTGATTTTGTTTTCATCCGTCTGTTTCAGGAAATCTTCCTTGGTGCCGGGGCCGTTGTAGTGTTCCGCCACAATTTTGTTATTCTCATACGTGGCGCTGTACACTTCCGTCCTGTCCTCCAGCCATCCGGTGGCGCGGTCCACCTTTTTTCCCTTGCGGAATTTGCAGCTGATGTGCGGGAGGGCCTCTTCATCCTTGTGCAGGCGGGAGGCGAGGCCGGAGTACGGTTTTCCATCGGCTTCGCAGACCAAGCCCTCTTCATTCACGACCAGGGCTTCCGAGCCCGGATTGGTGGAATCCCCCGTGGGATCATAGGGGACGAGGGGCATGACGACCAAAGAAGGCTTGCCCGGCTGGCCAGCCTGTTTTTTCAGTTCCCGGTAGTTGGCTTCCGCATCCGCAAAGTCCCCGGTCTGACCGAAGGTGGAACCCTTGTACACCTTGCGCATGATGGCGGGGAAATACCAGGAACCGTCCTGAATGACCAGCAGCGCCCTTTTTCCCACCAGGCACTGGTCCATGCAGGCCAGCAGCGTCAGCGCCAGCAGGATGACCAGGGAGACGTAGCCGCGGGAAATGCTTTTGAACCTTTGGAGGCGTCTTTTGGTGATTGGCGTGGGGCGGAACCGGCGCGGTCCTTTCAACCTGATCCAGAGGCCGGCGCCGGCCATGACCAGCACGCAGGCCCAGCCGAACCACAGGAATTTACCCTGAGGCGTCAGCAGGCCGCTGTTGTTCTGGTCCGTGCAGACGATGTGAAGCATGCTCATTTCCCGCGAGACGGTGAAGGGCCAGCTCAGTGTGGGAAGGAGCAGCCCGCACAGCTCGCCCGCGGCGGTGAGGACCGCCAGGATGATGAGAAGGTATGCCAGTTTTCTAACCATGTGTGTTATTCAAATTTGATGCGCGGGTCTACGGCGGCCACGATGATGTCGGAAAGCAGGTTGCCCAGCACCATCAGGAAGGAAGTAAGCAGCAGCGTGCCCATGATCAGGGCGTAATCCTTGTCCATCAGGGCCTGGTAGCTGAGCATGCCGAAGCCTTGGATGTCGAATACCTTTTCCACCAGCATGGAGCCGGCCACGATCAGGCTGATCAGGCTGCCGAGTGTGGAGGCTATGGGAATGAAGGAGTTGCGGAAGGCGTGCTTGATGACAGCCCCCTTGAAACTCACGCCCTTGGCCATGGCCGTCCGGACGTAGTCGGAGGAAAGATTGTCCATCAGGTTGTTCTTCATCATCATCGTGGTGATGGCGAAGGAGCTGACCACATAGCAGATCAGGGGCAGCACGGTGTGGTGCAGCAGGTCGGCCGCCTGTTCCCAGAATCCCATATCCGCAAAGTCCGCGGAGGTAAGGCCGCACAGCGGGAACCATTCCAGGCGCGCGCCCAGGTACACCAAGAGCACGGCGCCCAGCGCAAAGCCGGGAACGGAGTACCCCAGGAAGATCAGAACGGAGGAAATGTTGTCCACCAGGCTCTTGTGCCGGATGGCCTTCACAATGCCCAGGGGAATGCACACGGAGTACGTGATGATGGCGCTCAGGATGCCGAAGTACAAGGAAACGGGAATGCGCTCCTTGATCATGTCCCATACCGGTTCATTGTATTTGAAGGAATTGCCCATGGTGCCCTGGAGCAGGCCGTCAAAGCTTGTCTTGTACATCACGGCCCGCCAGGCATAGCCTTTCGCCTTGTCCTGAATGGCCCCCTCATTTCCCGTCTGCCGCATGCGCCTGGCCCAGCGTTCGGCGCGGTCCATGGGGGATTCCACCTCCACGGTCCATCCTTCCGTAGCTGCTTTCCGGGAAGGCGTCCCGGAAAAGAAAGCATCCTTGACTTCCTTGGAATCCTTGTCCGGTCGCACGACGACGACCTGTTCCCCTGTCTCGTTCAGATTGATTCTGGTATGGGTGTCGGAAATGCCGGCATATTCGTCCTCCCTGTCTGCCGGTTCCTCACTGGTGATAGCCCCGAATTCCTCGCGGGAAATGGAAATCTTCTTGGGCAGCACGCCCAGCCATTGCAGATAGGCGGTGACGATGGGTTCCTGAAGGCTGTATTGTTCTTCCAGCCGCTCCATGTCGGCCTCGCTCAGGTTGTTGTCCCCGCGCTGGGACCCCGCCTTCTGGCCGGACAGGGCGCTCATGCTCTGCTGCTGCATCATTTGTTCAATGGGACCTCCCGGAACAAAGCGGGTTATGCAAAAGACGAGGAAGGTGACCCCCAGGAGCGTCAGGGGCATGAGAAGGAGTCGTCTGATGATATAGGTCTTCATTCGTCGCGCAGAACTCTACTGGTTTGTGGCATGCGAGGCAAGCCGCAATCCTCGTTTGTGAGCCTTTCCTAACATGCGGCTTTCCACGTTTTCCCCGGTTCCGGGATGGAGAATACAGAAAAACCGCCAAAATGGCGCCGTATTTCCGGTTTCCGGCCCTGGATGTCCGGCCGCTGTTCACGGAGGGGCTATATTCCTTCCCCCAGTCGGCGCGCCAACATGTCCGGCAGTCCGGCCGCCAGAATGCGCCGCTGGGCTTCCTCCACGTCGTATTCCACGCGTCGCTGGTAATAAACCATGCCGTCCGTATCCAGAATGCCGTAGGCGGCGCGGGGGTCCCCGTCGCGCGGCTGTCCTACGGAACCTACATTGATCAGGTATTTGTTGGTTTTGAGAAGTTGGATATCTCCGGATTCGTACTCCTGGATGCTCCCTTCGTGTCGGATGAAGGTGCGCGGAACGTGGGTGTGGCCGTTGAAGCAGAGGAACTGGTTGTCCCGCAGCATGTTGATGCTGTGCGTGGCCGTGTCCACATTCGTGACGTATGCCCAGGAGTTGGGCTTGTCCTGCGTGGCGTGCACCAGCACGATTTCATTGGGAAGAATGCGCTGGAAGGGCGCACGGCGCAACCATTTCTTCTGCTCGTCGGAAAGCTGCTGGCGCGTCCACATCAGGGCGTTGTACGCTACGGGATTCATGCCTGCGGGATTGTCTTCCCCGATCGCTTCTTCGTCGTGGTTGCCGCGGACGGTTGGAATCTGGCGGGAACGGATGAATTCAAGGCATTCCGACGGGTTGGCATTGTAGCCCACGATGTCACCCAGGCAGTAAACGGCATCGCATTGCAGCTGTTCTATATCCTTCATTACCGCTTCCAGGGCGGGCAGGTTGGCATGGATGTCGCTGATCAGGGCTATTCTACTCATGGTGTCGCGGAAGCCCAGTATAGCGCATTTCCCGTTTTTTGCCAAGCGGGTAAATGGAACCGGCGGAGCAACGGCCAAAAGCCCTGGGCTGAATATCCGCGTAGAGGGGCAAAGGCGGCAAAATGATTCGGCGGAGGTAAAACATTTTTTATTCCCTGAAATCCTTAGTCTTTGCCATCCGGCGCCGGATCATCCGGTTTGGCCTCAGGCAGGGATTCCAGCGCTTCCCTTAGTCCGTCTACGGGGTATCTGAGGGAATTGGCCAAGTGGGCGGTCATCATGTCGCGCGCGATTTCGTCTGTAGGATAAAGTTCGCGGAAGGGAATCCTGTCTTTTTCCGGAACATGCAGACGGTTTTCCAGCACGAAAATGTTGGTGACCAGGCTGGGAACGCGGTTGCGGGGGTCTTTGAACAATTCTTTTCCCAGTTCCAGAGCCTCCCTGGATTTGGAGGGGACGCGGGCCAGGGCGTAAAACTCCTTGCGCGCCGTGAGGGCTGGAGCGCCCAGTTCTCGGGCTTTCCGGTAGGCCTCCGCGGCCTTTTCAAAATCCGGCTGGCGGTACGTATCGCTGTACATGTTGCCCAGCAGGGAATACAGGTACCAGCTGCCGGGATTGGCCTTGATGCCTTTTTGCAGGAAATCGCGCCCCTTCTGGATGTACTTGCGGAATCCTTCCCGGCGTTCCAGCGGGGAAAGGCGCTTGTTGTCCAGATAGCTGGAGGAAGCGTTGTTCCCCAGGTGCCAGGAACCGTTGTCCCAGTAAAAATCGGAATGGGGTGCAAGGGCGGTGATCTGGTTGTACCGGCGTTCCAGATTGGCCCAGTCGGAAATCAGGAAGCAGTCGAAGGCTTCCATGCTCAGCACCGCCGCCACCAAGGAGCGCAGGCCGCCCAGAGACACCATGGCAAGCTGCTGTTCCAGATAATCGGAGGATGAAAGGTTCACCGGCTCTTCCAGCAGTCCGGCGTTCTTCTCTTGCTCCAGAATGCGTTCCTGCAGGGGCAGGCGGATCATGCCGAAGCCCAGCAGGGCAATGATGAAAATGACGGTGTTTTTCAGCATGATTCGCGGGGTGCGGCGGGTTAATCCATTTTCAGGCGCTTGCGGATATCCCTGTCCAGTTGTTCCCATTCGGGTACGGAGGCTCCGGCCTGACGGGCTTTGGCGAGGGGATCGCCCCAGATGGCCGTGTATTCGATGGGGCGCCCTTCGTTGTAGTCCACGGCACTGGACGGGATGAAGGCTCCCATGCTTTCCGTGCGGGAAAGGTGGAATTCCACCAAGTCGTCCGGCAGGGTATGGCCGCGGGCTTTGGCGGCCCGGACCACTTCTTCCATGATGCGGCGGACACGGGCGACGTTTTCCGGGTTTTTGTAGAGTTCCGCGATGCTGATGCCCCCAAGCGCCAGGCAGAGCCCGTTGAACGGTATGTTCCAGACGAGCTTGTACCACTGAATTTGTTCCGCGTTGTCAAAGGCGCGCGTCTTGATGCCCGCCTCGGCAAAGAGGGTGGAAAGTTCCTGCGCCTTTGCGGAACCCTCCGGCGACGGGACGAACGGTGCGAATTGAATGTTGCCACCTTCCAGATGGTTGATATGGCCCGGTTCCTCCCGCATGACGCAAATGAAGCACAGGCCCACGTAAATGCGGTCCGCCGGGATGATTCGGGCGATTTCCTCCGCGTTTCCCATGCCGTTCTGGAGAGTGGCGACCACTGTACCTGGTTCCATCAGGGGAGGGAGGGCCTTGGCAAATCCCGCATTGGCCGTGCTTTTCCAGGCGACGACAACCAGATCCACCGGACCGACTTCCGACGCTTCCCGGTATACCTTGATGCGGGGCAGGGAAATGTCTCCGTGCAGGCTTTTCACTTCCAGACCGTGTTCTTTCAGGTAATCGTATTCCGAGCGTACGATGAATGATACGTCCTGGCCAGATTCCTGAAGTCTGGCTCCGTAATAGCAGCCGAGCGCTCCGGCTCCCAGAATGGCTATTTTCATGGCGGTGAAGGAGGGTGTTTCTTCTTGGACCGTTTACAGCCCCTGGACGTTGCCTTTGTTGTCCAGATAGATGTGCATGGCGTTCGGAGAAATGGGTAGGGCGGGCATGCGCATGATTTCCCCGCAGAGGGCTACCAGGAATCCGGCCCCGTTGGCGATTTCAAAGTCGCGCACGGTGACGGTGAATCCGGTGGGGCGGCCGCGCAGCCTGCCGTTGTCGGAAAGGGAATTCTGGGTTTTCGCCATGCAGATGGGAAGGTCCGTGAGACGGCTGGCTTCAAACTGGGCCAGTTTCTTTTTGGCCGCAGGCGTCAGTTCCACTCCGTCCGCCCCGTAAATGCTGCGGGCGATGATGTTGAGCTTTTCCTCCACCGGCAGGGCGGATTCATACAGGGGCTTGAAGGGCGGGGAGGGACGGTCTGCCGCTTCCACCACGATTTGGGCCAGTTCCTTCCCGCCTTCCCCTCCGCGGGAGAAGATGTCCGCAATGGCGCAGGGGATGCCGCGTTCCGCGCAGTGCTCCATGATGGCGTCCAGTTCCTCCTGGGAGTCGTCAAAGAATTTGTTGACGGCCACGACCACGGGCCGCTTGTAGTGGGCGGCGGCGTCCAGATGGGCGTCCAGGTTCGCCAGGCCCTTTTTCAGGGCGGCCACGTCCGTGTTTTTCAGATCCGCAAGGGCGGTTCCCCCGTGCATTTTCAGGGCGCGGGCCGTGGCGACGATGACGATGGCCGCGGGATTCAGGCCGGACTGGCGGCACTTGATGTCCAGGAATTTTTCCGCGCCCAAGTCAAAGGCGAATCCGGCTTCCGTCACGGCATAGTCGCCGAAGTGGAGGGCCATTTTCGTGGCCAGCACGGAATTGCAGCCGTGGGCGATGTTGGCGAATGGGCCGCCGTGCAGGAAGCAGGGCACGCCTTCCACGCTCTGGACCAGGTTCGGCATCAGGGCGTCTTTCAGCAGGGCCATGACGGAGCCGGTAATGCCCAGTTCCTTGGCGAAAACGGGTTTGTCGTCCGCCGTGAAGCCGATGACGATGCGGTTGATGCGGTCCTCCATGTCCTTGTAGGACGTAGCCAGGCACAGGCATGCCATGATTTCAGAGGCCGGGGTGATGTCGAATCCTGTTTCCCGCGGGAATCCCTGTCTGTTGAGGCCCACGATGATGGAGCGCAGGGCGCGGTCGTTCATGTCCATCACGCGCTTCCACGTGACTTTGCGTTCGTCAATGTTCAGCGTGTGGAAGAACATGGCGTTGTCAATGATGGCGCTGATGAGGTTGTGCGCGGAGGTGATGGCGTGGAAGTCCCCCGTAAAGTGCATGTTGATTTCCTCCATCGGCGTCAGGGAGCTTTGTCCGCCGCCGGTGGCGCCTCCCTTGCGGCCGAACACGGGGCCCATGGAAGGCTGGCGGAGCGCGAGGCAGGCTTTTTTGCCGATGGCCTGGAGTCCCTGTGCCAGACCGATGGACACGGTGGTTTTTCCTTCTCCGGAGGGGGTGGGGGTGATGGCGGATACCAGGATGAGCTTGCCGGGAGTAGCGGCCTTGTCGAGCACATTCAAGGGAATCTTGGCCTTGTTACGGCCGAAGGGAATGACGTCGTTTTCATCGACGCCCAGCTTGCTGACACAATCGGAGAATGCGGGAATGACCATGTGTGTATGATGACGGAAGTAGGGGGCTTTTGCAAGAAGTTCGTGGACTGCGGAGAGAGGAATCCGGGCCGTTTTTTACAGCCGGCGGGGAGGAACGGCGGAGTCCGGACAACGGACGGGGAAATGGGATAATCAGCCGGACGGATTGTTTCCTCCTGCGGGATGAAGGAAACGGTTCGAGGGAATTGAAAACGGCAGGGGACACCGGATAATGGCGGTATTGTTTTTGAAAAGGTGGCAGGAGAAAGGGAAAGGTTCTTGCAGGAAAAAGAGGGGAGGAGGGAAGGAGGACGAGCGAGAGAAAGCCGGAAAAGGGGCCGGAGTTTTTCCAGCGAAAGGCAGGTTCATCATGATTTTTCCGCGGAAAACCGGGAAGAAAACGGTCGCCGGCTGGATTGCTGCAAGGGAGCATAGGTTGCATGCAAATCTTGTGTCTTTGCTTTACGGCTGTTGAAACGGTCTGTTCGTTTTTGGGGAGAGGAAAGTCCCTTTTCCATTTTATGATAGAATAAGCCGGGGAAACGGGTATAGTTTCCGAACGCCTGCGACGATGACGGGCGGCGCTTATCCCTCCACCACCATGAGTACCAACCAACCATTGAATGCCGGAGGCGGTCACATCGCCTGGGTAGATTTTCTGCGCATCCTGGCCTGCTTCCTCGTCGTGCTGGCCCATTGCTGCGATCCCTTCGTAGGGAGCTTTGACGGCAGTTTCGACTTTAAGTCGGGCGTCTTCATCGGCAGCCTCGTACGGCCCTGTGTTCCTTTGTTTGCGATGATTTCCGGCGTCCTGCTTTTTCCCGTGACGATGGAAATGGGTGCTTTCTATTCACGCCGGCTCAAGAGGATTCTGATTCCGCTGGTCGTGTGGTCCCTGGCGCTTCCCCTGTTTTACTTCCTCTACTTTGCCGCGGGCGTGCAGACGGCCAGCCCCAATATCGTGATGGACACTTATACCTGGAGCGCCACGGTCGACAAGCTGTACACGTTTATTTTCAATTTCAATTATGATACCACTCCCCTCTGGTACGTGTACATGCTCGTAGGCCTGTACCTCTTCATGCCCATCATGAGTGCCTGGCTGACCCAGGCCAAAAGGAAGGACGTGAAGATTTTCCTGGGAATCTGGATATTCAGCATGGTCCTGCCGTACGTCCAGATGCTGGCTCCGGCGCTGGGGTATGAGGGCAATTACGGTAATATGGGGATTCTGGGCATCTGCGACTGGAATCCGTACGGCATGTTCTACAACTTTGCGGGCTTCATGGGATACATGGTGCTTGCCCATTATCTGATGAAGTATCCCCTGGACTGGAACTGGAAAAAGACGCTGTCCATCACGCTCCCCCTGTTTCTGGCCGGATTCGCCATTACCTTCTTCGGCTTCCTGGAAACGCAGAAGCATTTCCCCGGCCAGTATTCCAAGCTGGAGATTCTGTGGTACTTCTCCGGTATCAACGTGTTCATGATGACCTTTGCCATCTTCGCCATAGTGAGCAAGCTTCGGATTAAAACCAGTTCGGCATTGTCCCGGATCGCCGCCCTGACCTTCGGCGTGTACCTGTGTCACTTCTTCTTTGTGCAGTGCGCCTATGATGCCATTGACTTCCTCGGGTGGACGGGTCTTCCCGCCTGCGTGAAAATTCCGTTGATGGCCTGCCTGGCGTCCGCCGTCTCGCTCTTCCTTGTCTGGCTGCTGAACCTCAACAGGTGGACGCGCAAGAGCATCATGTAAAAGGATTCCGGACATTTTTGTTTGCCCGGACGCTGCGGAACAGGTGAAGCTGTTCCGCAGCGTTTTTTATTCGGAAAGGCTTCTTTTCGTGGGGAACCGGAAAGGCTGCGGTGTGGTTTGAGGAAAGTTGCTGGACGAATCGTCATGGTCATCTTACTATAAATACGCATCGCGTGCAGGTATCGGTTGTCCGGATGAGGCCTCTCTTTTAAAGAAAAGAGCCGGCAATCCGCGGTTCCCGGCGCCAACCCCAAGCACACAGGAAATTCCCGGGAAGTCGGCGCTTTTCATAACCTGTTGGGGATATTAGATTGACAGTAATGATCATTTTTTAAGGCGTGGGTGCTTGCAGGTTGATATGGCAGGTTAGCGCAAATCATTATTTGTGCAATTAATGATCAATTTGTAAGCTTCCCCGCTGTCGCACCCTCACGGGTGCGTGGATTGAAACCACGCAATCATTTATCAATGCTCAACAATACCGGGTCGCACCCTCACGGGTGCGTGGATTGAAACGTTTCTTTGCATGGTGTTTTGTTCTATTGGTTTGTTGTCGCACCCTCACGGGTGCGTGATCATACAGATTGTTCATAATTCGAGCAGAATGCTTTTTTATATACACTGTAGAATGCAGGCGCAACGGTTATGCTTCAACATTTCACGATGCTAAAAAGCCGCCAGATTTTTTCTGGCGGCTTTTTGTGTTGGTTAAGACAGGTGGGACAGGCCCGGATGATCTAAGGCCGGTTAGGCTTCCATGTTATCCCCTTATGGATCATGATTTCCCGTCAGCCATTCCACAGGTATTCCTGATATTTTATCAGGCTTCCTGCTTTCGGTGCCCGTCTGTATGAGACGGCTTGCCCTGTGAAGATAAGAGATTATTCCGTTATTGCTTCCATCTTTTGAGGTGCGGGAAGAATTGCTTCATGCCGGCCCGGGCTTCTTCCACGGTATATTTCTTTTCCGAGTCCTTGTTGAATTCATCAAGGTATTCCAGGTTGTGCTCGATCATTTCATCCATGGTGCAGTCCCGGGTGAAACGGCCCTCTGCATAGCAGTAGTGGCAGTAGTCTTCGTTGCTGCTTCCGTCCGCTTCTTTTCCGAAGGTGGAGTCGTTTACGGGCATGCCGCAGCTCTGGCAGAATTGTTGTTCCATTTCCATGTTTGTTGACGGGTTGTTTGTTGATTGTTCTTTGCCCGAATGTCCGTGATATTCCGGAGAAGGGGATTGTTCCGGTTGTGCCGGGAAAGGGCTATAGCGGCTGGGCGTCCGTCTTGGGTATCCAGACGGGGGTGTTCTGGAAGGTGCTGGCGTAGTACCAGGAGCCGCGTTCCGCTCGCTGGATGAGCGGCGTGGATTCCGGGAGGGTCATGAGGGCGGGGCTGCCCATGTCCGCGGCATGGCGGGCGGGCGTTTTTTTCGTGACCACGAGCAGTCGGTCCGGCGGGATGGATTCCGGTGTTTCCGGGTACATGATGTAGTTCATGACGGCGGCCACGGTAACCAGGCCGCTGAGGGTGGCCAGGATGGTCAGCAGGACGGCGTGCCTGCGGGAGACGGTGAGGAGGGCCAGGAAGGTGAGCATGACGGCTCCGGAGAGAATGGCTATGGGCACCAGCGCATCATGGCTGATGTAGGTGAGCCACTGGTTTTCCATAGTGTCCGGAGGAAGGATGGCCCCCTCTTTGCGTTCGATGAATTGGAGGTTGCTTTTCGCTTCCGTGAAGTAGGGGGAGAGCTCCAGGGCGCGGCGGTAGTTGAGTGCGGCCAGGCCGGGCTTGTTAAGGCGGTAGTAGGAGTTCCCGGTACCGAAACAGGCGTAGGCGCGGGCCGATTTGGAGAGGTTCGTGTTTTCGCTTTGTTTGTTGAAGTAGTCAATGGCTTTCGTGTATTCGCCCTGTTCATAGGCCCGGATTCCTGTTTCGTCCGTTTCCGCGGCGTGTCCGGGCGTTGCGGAGAGGGAGGCAGCCAGAATGGCTCCGAGGAGGAGCAGAGGGAGCTTGGCGATGGTTTTTTTAATGGCTTGCAGCATGTTCTGGCGTTCCGCATGGGGCAGTTCGTCCGCGGTGCCGGAAGGTTGGAAGGCCCTGTCATCCCGGAGTTGAAGGATCGTTTTCATTTCTTCATTTTGTTTGGACGGCGGGATGTAGCTTTCTATGAAGTTGCCGGCGGCACGCAGGAATTCCGTGGAGCTTGCCTGGCGCGGGGTGGAGGCGAGCTTTTTGAAGGAACGCATGCGTTCCCTGGCCGTGAAGCTTTCCTTCTGCACTTTCCGGATGTAGCGGATCAGGGCCATGCCCAGCAGGATTACGGCGGGGATGTACGCCAGGAAGTACCATCCCCAGTGGGCCGGGGAAGTGAGGGTGTTCATGATGGCGGCGGGCGCCATGCCGTAGATGTCCGTCATTTCCGCCACCGGAATGGTTCCTGCGGGCGGCGGAGTGGCGGGCACGCCCGTTCCGGCGGCGGCTCCCGTGATGGCGGAGGCTTTCCATTCCAGCGGAATGGGGGCGGTGGTTACGGTTTTGTATTGCTGCGTGCTGGGGTCAAAGAAGGTGAGTTGGAAGGACGGGATGGCGTCCGTCTGGGCGATGGGGCGCAGCATTTGCTGGAATTCCACGGTTCCCTGCGTGGTGCGCGTGTTCTGGCTGGGGTCCAGCTTGTTGGGCGGGTAGAGTTTCCAGTTGGAGGCATCCGTCAGCGAAGGGCAGTTGATGCTGTGGATGTTGCCCGAACCTTCCACCTTGATTTTAACGGTGATGGGTTCGTTGGCGCTGAGGTCCCTTGCATCCGTGCTGGCGGAGATGCGGAAGTTGCCTACGGCATTGGTGAAGGAGGCGGGGGCGCCTTCCGGCAGTTCCTGCGCGGTGATTTTTACTTCCGGTATGGTCATTTCCACCAGCATTTCCATGCGGCTGAAACTGGCGATGAGCGGGTCCGCCTCCGGAAGGATGGCGCGGGCCGTGACGGTGCCGGATGCCGTTACTTCTCCGGCGCGCAGCGGGAAGAAGGCGCTCTGAAAGGTCATCACATTCCAGTTGACGCCCCGGTAGAGCACGGAGCCGCGGGGTTGGCCCCGGAGCAGTTCCGCCAGGGTGGGTTCAAAGCGCCATGCCGCCAGATTGGACGTGGTGATGGTGGGGATGGTGTATTCCAGAATGTGTTCCGGGGCGTAGATTTTCAGTTCGCAACGGTCCGGCTGGTGAACGTAGGGTTTCTGGTTGTCCACATGCCACAGCATGCCGTATGGGACGGTGGCGCCGTTCATGTTCAGCGTGTTCCATTTGATGGCGCTGTACGGGTAAACCGTCAGCGTCTGGGGGGGCGTGGTGTAGGTGCGGCCATTATTCGTTTTCAGGGTCAGGGAGGGAATTTGCACGGTGCCCGCTTCATCCGGGGTAACTTCAATGGCCATCAGGAAGGCGGACTGGTTGGGGGAGCCGGGCCAGCGGATGTAGTTGCCCTGGCTGATCCAGTGCATGCTGGCTCCCTTTACTCTGGGGAGCGGGTCCTGGCGTCCGATGCTGCCGTCCGTCAGGATGATGAAGAGGCGGGTTTGTTCGCCCGGCACGACGGCGTCGGAAAGCCATGTGGTGACGACTTCCGCCATGGCCGTAAAGGTCATGCAGAAGAGAAGGGGGAGGATGGCGATCAATTTTTTCATCATGTTGCGGATGTGTTTGAAAGGTTGTTGTGGTGGTATGAACGGACCGGGACTGAGGTTAATAGTCCTTGTCCGGCGGGTAGTCGGGAGAGCGCTGGGGCACGGGGCAGCCGGGTTCAATGTCCCGGCGTTCCATCAGAATGGCCCGGGCTTCCCGCCGTTCCTTCGCTTCCTTGCTTTCCTTTTGCGCGGCTACGGGGACGGGTTTGCCGTCTTCGCCCGTGGGCTGGGGTTGAGGGGTGGAAGAAGCGGGAGTTTCAGGCAGCTTGTCTTTTTCCGGAGAGGAGGGAAGGGACGTATTTTTCATTTCGTCCTGCCTGCCCTTGTCCTGACTGCCCGGAGTGTTCTGTTGATCCTTATTCTGTTGATCCTTATTCTGTTGATCCTTATTCTGTTGATCCTTGTTTTGTTGATCCTTATTCTGTTGATCCTTATTCTGTTGATCCTTATTCTGTTGATCCTT
>JAJQCV010000115.1:44057-45886 GCA_021202525.1 Akkermansiaceae bacterium
GTTGATCCTTATTCTGTTGATCCTTATTCTGTTGATCCTTATTCTGTTGATCCTTGTTTTGTTGATCCTTATTTTGTTGATCCTTATTCTGTTGATCCTTATTCTGTTGATCCTTATTCTGTTGATCCTTGTTTTGTTGATCCTTGTTTTGTTGATCCTTGTTTTGTTGATCCTGCTGCTGTTGCTGTTTTTTCTTTTCCTCTTCCAGCTTCTTTTTCAGTTTCTCCAGTTGCTTGCGGTATTCATCCAGCTCCTTGTCGTAGTGGAGCATTTCCTCCTTGTTGGCGGCGGCTCCCTCATGGGAGCGGTGGGCGGAAAGGGCGTCGTCAAAGCGTTTGACGGCTTCCTTGACGTGTTGTTTGGCTTCCGGTATTTTAACCAGCCGGGCGTCGATTTCCTTGATCTGGTCGTCGATGGAGGCAGCCTGTGGCGGCATCTGTTTTTCCTCCGGCCTGGAGAAGGTCATGGCCGTTTTGGCCTTGGCGGCTTCCATGTTGCCGAGGTTGAAGTGGGAGTCCGACTGAAGGCTTCTGTTGGGAGACAGGAGCGCCTGGGAGAATGCTTCCGCCGCTTCCTTGGGATTGCCGGCCTTTTGCTCCAGGCAGCCTTTGGCGAATTCCAGGGCCTGGCGCGTTTCTTCCGGCAGGTCCGGCAGGGCGATCATGCCGTCTATGGCCTTGACGGCTTCTTCCGTCTTACCCGTGCGGATCAGGTCCGTGACGTTGTCCAGCATGGCGGTGTCCGCCCGGGCTTCCGTGCCCAGCAAGCCGGTGCAGAGCAGGGCCGTTCCGGCCAGGAGCGCCATGCCGTGGCGTGAAGAACGGCGGAAGGAGCTCCAGCGGGTTCCGGCAATGAGGGTGAGGATCAGGCAGATGAGGGCGGGAACGGCAAAGATGATGTAGCGGTCGTTCGGGATGCGGCGCGTTTCCTCTTTTCCTTCCGTCACGTCCAGCCGTTCCGCAATGTCTTTGACGAAGCGGTTGAGGGCGGCTCCGTCCGAGAGCTGCACGTATTGGCCGTCCGTCTGGTGGGCCAGGTATTGCAGGCTGTCCGGATTGAGCCGGGAGACGACATGCTGCCCGCGGCGGTCGCGGTATAGCCCGGAGGGCGAGTTTTCATCAGGAATGGTGGTGCCGATGGTGGTGCCGATGCCGGCCGTGACGATGATGAGCTTGCTTTGCCTGGCGGCTTCCGCGGTTTTATAGGTGACGTTGACCGTGTCTTCCCCGTCGCTCAGGATGACCAGGGCGTTTTTGGAGTCCGCCTCCTTGTCGCGCTTGAAGGTTTGCAGGGCCAGGCGCACGACTTTTTCCAGGTTGGTGCCTCCCTGGGAGACCCATCCGAACTGGAGTTGTTCAATGGTTTCCTTCAGCGCGTTGTGGTCGTGGGTCAGCGGCATGAGCAGGACGGATTCCCCGGAGAAGATGATGATGCCGAAGTTATCCCCCGGCAGGGCGTCCAGCAGGTCGTAGGCGGCGGTTTTCGCCCGGCCCAGGCGGGACGGGGAGGCGTCCTTGCTGAGCATGGAGCGGGAGCAGTCTATGGCGATGAGGATGTTGCGTGATTTGGGCACTTCCTTTACTTCCGTGTAGCCGTCGATGGGGCGTGCGATGGACAGGATGCAGAAGACGGCCGCCAGCACGGAGAAGATGACGGGGAGCACCCGGTGCCAGGAGGCCGGCGCGTGGACCAGTTCATGCCTGTAGTCCGGGGAGACCAGCACTTCCCATTTTCTGGAGCGGCGGCGCCACAGCCACCATGCCGCCGCTGCCAGCAGGGCGGGGAGGATGAGCGCATACAGAACGTTGGGATAGAGGAATGTCATGGGG
>JAJQCV010000012.1 GCA_021202525.1 Akkermansiaceae bacterium
CCTCTGAACAAAGGAGGAAAATCCGGAGTTGGAGCAAGTATAGGTGGTGTATGGAAATGGTAATTATTAATAAATTTTATACAAAAATGATGCGTATTATTTTTACTACATGCGGATGTCTGTTATGCCTGCTCGGTATGGGCTATGGAGAAGGAAACACACTCCCTTTCCCCGTTCCTCCTTCCCCTAAAATTCAGGAAGGAGAAAAGCAACCGGAAATAACCATTCTGGAGCAGGCGGCTGAAAAGGGAGATACCCAGGCTCAATGTCGTCTCGTGATTATATATGCACGCGGAGAAGGAATCCCGCAAGATGGAGGAAAAGCCTTTTTATGGGCAACCCGGGCAGCCCAATCGGGCAGTACGGAAGGGATGATGTTGCTTGCCAATTGCTACTACCGGGGCACCGGGGTAGCTCAAGACAACACTCAAACGAAAAAATGGCTTTTGAAGGCAGCTGAAAAAGGGCATCCGGAAGCACAATTCAATTTGGGAGTCTGGTCGGAACAGGGGATGGAAATGGAAAAGGATTTTCAGGCGGCAGTGGCATGGTACCGGAAAGCGGCTGTACAAGGGTTGCCTCAAGCGCAAAACAACTTAGGGATGTGCTATTTGCAGGGCAAGGGAGTGGAAAAGGACGAACTTCAGGGAGTCATGTGGATATTCCAGGCGGCACGGCAGGAATTTTCCCCAGCGCAGGAAACATTGCTCCACATACCCGGAGCAGGGAATTCTGCAACACAAGCAGCCCTTGAAGAAATCAAGAAAATTCTCCGGAACGATATCCGGCAAAACAAAGATGC
Organism: Akkermansiaceae bacterium; assembly: GCA_021202525.1. GTDB lineage: Bacteria > Verrucomicrobiota > Verrucomicrobiia > Verrucomicrobiales > Akkermansiaceae > Akkermansia. The sequence goes on from JAJQCV010000012.1 coordinate 803, forward strand.
TGTGGAAAATGAAAAACTACTCAGGCTTATCCAGAAAGCCGAGTCGGAAAGCCAGGAACAACTCACTGAATCGGGTGCCTTGGAACAGGCGGCCGAACAAGGAGATGCGGCAGCACAATGTAAACTTGCCCGCATGTATGCCGGCAAAGATGGTCGGAAAGCCTTTTTGTGGGCTTCCCGGGCAGCCCATCAGGAAAATCCCCAGGGAATGGCTTTGCTGGGTGAATGCTACTATCGGGGCATTGGAACCGTGCAGGATATACCCAAGGCAAAAGAATGGCTCTCCAAAGGAGCAGAACGGGAAGACCCATCCGCCCAATATAACCTGGGTTTTTTATATTCCCGGGGAGAGGGAGTGGAGAAAAACGCGGGGCAAGCCTTCATGTGGTACCGGAAATCCGCACAACAAGGATTCCCGGCGGCCCAGGACATGTTGGGCATATGCTACTTGGAAGGGCTGGGAGTGGAGAAAAACGAAAAGGAAGCCATAACCTGGCTGCAGAAAGGGGCACAACAAGGACATCCTGGGGCCCAGTACAATCTGGGCGTTTTACATGAATGCGGAAAGGGTACGGCCAGGGACCCGCAACAAGCAGCCGTCTGGTACCGGAAAGCCGCCCAACAAGGGTTCCCGAAAGCACAGTTCAATTTAGGGATATGTTACTTGAACGGAACCGGAGTGGAAAAAGACGAACACCAGGGAATGATGTGGATTCTCAAAGCCGCCCAACAAGGAATTTCCGAAGCCCGGGAAGTCTTGCGCAGAACACCAGAAGAAGGAACACAGAAAGAGAAAGATGCTCTGGAAGAGGTGAAGGCAAACCTCCAAAATGACATTCAAGACGGTAAAAATGTTGGGGGAAAAAACTGCTCCGAATAATTGAGACGGAAAACCGGGAAAAAACCGATTTCTAATCAAGTGACGTCTGCGGCAGGATGATTCCGGACACTTCCCCGGAGAAAGACGGGGAATTATGAATCCTTCGAACATCCTTGCAGACATCGCCCGTTAGTAAGCTCGCGTGCCATTCCGCACTCCTGGCTTGAAAAAGAACCCGTTTTCTTGACTAAAGAAAGAAGGCAAATTACTATTATTGAAGGACATAGGCACATGGGATGCTGTGTTGAGAAGAAGGCGGATGTCAACACAACCTGGTCAAATGCCGTAAAATATGGTTCCGGAAACTTATTCAAGAAACTTTGCTTCGTAATACTATTGGCAGTAATAGTATTATGGAACATCACGTTTTTAACTTCTTGTTTTTGAAATTCGAATGGGTTAAAGCCTACTGATTGATGGAGCCTAGGAATTATTATGTCAGAAACTGGCTGTAGATTTGACGAAAAATCATCAAAGCAATCATCCATTTTCTACATTTTTTCCGAACATTTTCCCTTCAAAATTAATCTACCGCTTTACTTTCCGCAGTAATATCCCTATCGCCACGGATTTCCATCAGCATTCTTTTTCATTTATATGACCGCCCAGCTTTCCCCTCTTCTGGTACCCATTTTGATCATGGGAGTTTTCATCTTCCTCGGAATCATTCTTTCGATGGGAAAATGCTCCTTCCTGATCGCCGGCTACAATACATTGAGCCGGGAGAAAAAAGAACGGTACGATGAACACGCTCTGTGCCGCTTCACCGGCAAGCTGATGTTTTTCCTGGCCTTCTGCATGCTGCTCAGCATCATCAGCACCATTCTGGAAAGCCCCGTACTTCTTTCCGTGGCCGTGTTCCTTTTTGTAGCCGCCATCACATTCGCCATCATTTACGCCAACACCGGGAACAGGTTCAGGAAATAACGCCCCAGCCTCCGGGCGTCGGAACATGCTCATTGACAACAGCTGCACACAGGGCTAACATGATTTCAACTGCTTCCGCCCCTATGAAACGGCCCCTTTTTCTTTCTCTGTGCCTTCTTCCAGTCCTGGTGGTCATCGCCCTCCTCCTGTCCATCCCTTGCTGCACCAGGCTGTTCCAGCCCTGCAGCTCCGGCAATATTCCGAACACGGAACAAACGGAAGAGTATTTGAGAGCGCATGTGTTCCACCTGGCGGACACCATCGGAGAACGCAACGCCTACAAGGCAGGAACCATGGAACGCTCCGCCCAATACATTGAACAGGCCCTATCCGGAATGGGTTACGCCGTCACGCGACAGGCTGTTCACATTCCCCGTTCCGAGGAATACGGAGCCGTGCGTGACAGGACCGTGTACAACATCATCGCCACGAAAAAAGGCAGTTCCCCCCACGCGAAAACACTCATCGTCGGCGCGCATTACGATACCAAGGTGGGCATGGACAACTGGCACGACCACGGCCCCGCAAGACCTTCCCGCACGGGCACGCCCGGAGCCAATGACAACGCTTCCGGCGTAGCCGCCCTGCTGGAAATGGCCCGGATTCTGGCAGTCTCCGACACCCTTCACGACGTCTGCCTGGCAGCATATGCCAACGAGGAACCGCCCTTTTACCAAACCCCCGCCATGGGCAGCGTCGTGCACGCCAAATCCATCGCCGCCCGACCGGGAAAGGACAAGGTCATCGGCATGATCGCCCTGGAAACGCTGGGCTGTTATTCTCCACGGGTGAACAAGAAACGCAAGTCGGCCGTGGTCGCCGGACTGGCCGGACTGCCGGACCGCTGCGACTACGTGGCTTTCCTATCTACCAATACGGGGAAAAACTTCGCCCGTTCCTGTGCCGACGAGTTTTCCACCCTGAGCCGGTTCCCGGTCCGTTCCGCTGCCTTCCCCTATTACACCAGGGGAGTTTCCTGGTCCGACGACTGGGGCTACATGAAAGAGGGCATTCCTTCCTTCGCCGCTACGGATACGGCCTTTCTCCGCTGCGACGATTATCATGAAACCAGCGACACGGCCGAAAAACTGGACTATCCCCAGTTTGCGGAAGTTGTCCAGGGACTCTCCAGACTCATCATTTCCATTGCCAGCAAACCATGAACATCCCATCCCTTTTTTGCGCCGTCGCCCTTATCCTCGTTCCCGCCTCATCCGGTGCGGAATCCTTTTCCGCCACACTCAAAAAACTGCCTGCGGAAGCCGGGGAGCCCTCCTTTGCCACCGACTGGATTCCTCTGGGACTCAAGGCCGCGGACATGCAGGAAAAATACATTGATCCCACCAGGGTTACGGACGTTGGGGAAGCGCAAATTCAGTTCCATTTCCCCTCCGGGTGGCACCCGCAGGACAAACTCCCGGCCCTGTGCATCTTCCCGGGCGGCGGCTACACCCTCATGGCCATTGACAAGGAAGGCGTGCACATCGCCCGGTGGGCAGCGGCGCACGGCATGGTGGGGGTAATCGTCAAGTACCGCGTTTCCCAGGGGAACAACGATATAGGCAGGTTTCCCGGTCCTCTTCTGGACGCCCGTCAGGCCCTGCGCCTGACGCGCAAACATGCCGGAGAACTCGGCGTCGATCCCGGAAAGATCGGCGTCATGGGCTTTTCCGCAGGCGGCCATCTGGCCTCCATGGCCACTACACTGTGGAACAAGGCACTCCCGGAAGAAGCGGATAATCCCCTCAACTCCGTTTCCGCCCGTCCGGACTTTGCCATGCTGATTTATCCCGTCGTCACGATGGACCCCAAGGAGACCCATCAGGGCACGCGCAGGAAGATAATGGGCGCTAAGCCCGACCCGGCTTTGGAGGAATTGTGCTCCGCCGAACGGCAGGTCACGCCAAACACACCGCCCGTTTTCCTCGTCCACGCCCAGGACGACGGCGTAGCCTCCGCCAACAGCAAGCTCATGGAAAAGGCCTGTCGGGACAAAGGCGTTCCCGTAACCCTGCGCCTTTACTCCAGGGGAGGACACGGCTACGGCATGGAGAAGCGCGGCAATCCGACCGACCAGTGGCCGGAAGACGCCGAAAAATGGCTTTCCGAACGGGGAATCCTGCCTACCGCCGCACAGCGCCGCGGAACGGAGAATGCCGCAGCGGCGGATTCATCCGGAAAGCGGGAGGAATGAACGGGATAGGCCCGGACCGTGCCACAGCGCAGGGTTGACCGGAAACGGACCGGGTGATACTTTTTCCGGGCATGAGTGCGCCCGAAAAAAATTACAAAGACACCATCCTGTTGCCGGAGACCGGCTTCCCGATGAGGGGAGACTTGACGAAAAACGAACCCGTACGCCTGAAAAAGTGGGAAGACACCGGGCTGTACGAACGAATTTTGTCCCGCAGGATAGAACAGGGCGCACCCCGGTTCCTCCTCCATGACGGCCCCCCCTTCGCCAATGGCGACGTGCACATGGGAACGGCCCTGAACAAGATTCTCAAGGACCTGGTCCTCAAGTCCAAAACCATGGCCGGCTATGCCGCCCCGTACGTTCCCGGCTGGGACTGCCACGGCCTTCCCATCGAATTCAAGGTGGTTCAGAAGGCCCGCGACCTGGACGCGGCGGAAATCCGCCGCCGCTGCGTGGAATTTGCCAGGGGCTTCATCGACATTCAACGGACTTCCTTCCGCCGCCTGGGCGTTTTCGGCGACTGGGAGCACCCCTACCTGACGATGGACCCGGCCTATGAAGCCAACATCCTGCGCGTCTTTGCCAAACTGGTGGAAGACGGAGCCGTGTACCAGAGCCGCAAGCCCGTCCAGTGGTCCTACGGGGCCTACACCGCGCTGGCGGAAGCGGAAATCGACTACAAGGAAAAGGTCAGCTCTTCCGTATTCGTCCGCTTCCCCCTGCTGGACAATCCCCTGGGGCTGAAAGCCTCCATGGTCATCTGGACCACCACGCCCTGGACGCTGCCCGCCAACGTCGGCATCGCCCTTCATCCGCGCTTCACGTATGTGGCCGGAAAATTCATGAAGGAAGGCCAGACGGAAACCCTCGTCATCGTGAAAGAACTTCTGGACGCGTTCGCGCAAAAGACAGGCTGGGCCCTCGCGGAAACCATCCGTGAATTCCAAGGAGCGGAACTGGAAAACTGCGAAGCCCAGCATCCTTTCCTTTCCCGCACATCCAGGATCATTCTGGCGGACTTCGTCACGACGGACACCGGCACCGGCGCGGTCCACATCGCTCCCGGCCACGGTGCGGACGACTACAATGTGGGCCGCCAGTACGGACTGCCCGTCCTTTCCCCGGTGAACGACGACGGCAAATACACGGAAGAAGTGGGTATTCCTACCTTGGCAGGGAAACACGTGTTTGACGCCAACAAGGACATCATCGCCATGCTGGAAAAGGACAACAACCTCTTCGGCGTGGAGGAATACCGCCACCAATACCCGCACTGCTGGCGTTCCAAGACCCCCATCATCTTCCGCGCGGTGGAACAATTCTTCATCTCCATGGACAAATTGCGCCCGCAGGCACTGGAACAGATTGACAAGGTGCAGTGGCTGCCCGCCTGGGGCCGCAACCGCATTTACGGCACGGTGGAAGCCCGTCCGGACTGGTGCATCTCCCGCCAGCGCACCTGGGGCGTCCCGCTCCCCGTCTTTTTTGACGAGGACGGCAAGGCCGTTCTGGACGCCGCGCTGGTGCGCAAAATCGCGGACATGGTGGAAGCCCACGGCTCCAACATCTGGTTTGAACTTTCCGACGAAGCCCTGTGCGAACGCCTGGGCCTTCCCAAAACCTGGAAGAAGGGCAAGGACACGCTGGACGTCTGGATTGACTCCGGCAGTTCCCACATGGCCGTCATGGATTCCCGCCCCGGCCTGGACGCCCCGGCGGACCTGTACCTGGAAGCCACGGACCAGCACCGCGGCTGGTTCCAGAGTTCCCTGATGCTTTCCGTCGCCTGGCGCGGCGCAGCCCCGTACAAGGCCGTGATGACCCACGGATTCGTGGTGGACAAGGATACCGGGAAAAAAACTTCCAAGTCCGACGCGAAGAGCGGCAAGCCCATCGACGCCGCCTATTACTACGACAAGTACGGCGCGGACATCGTGCGCCTGTGGGCCGCCTCCGTGGACTGGCAGAATGAAGTCCCCTTCGGGGAAGACCTCTTCAAGCAGGTTACGGAACCCTACCGCCGCCTGCGCAACACCCTGCGCATCCTGCTGGGCAACATCAACGGGTTCGACTTTGCCACGCAGGCCGTCTCCCCGGAACACATGCCCATCCTGGACCGCTGGATTCTGGAACGCCTCAACGCCGTCATCCGTGAAACGCTCAAGGCTTATGAAGCCTACGACTTCCGCAAGGCCTTCAGCGTCATCAATCAATTCTGCACGAGCGACCTGTCCGCGCTGTATGTGGACACCACGAAGGACCGCCTCTACTGCGACTCCGTCACTTCCGTGCGCCGCCGCGCCACGCTGACGGCCATGACCATCATCTTCAAGGCCCTGTGCCGTCTGCTGGCCCCCATCCTGGCCTTTACGGCGGACGAAGCCTGGGAATATGCCGGTTATGAAGGCAGCGTGCATGAGCAGGACTTCCCCGCTCCCATGCCGGAATACGATACGCAGGAAGCCTCCTCCGTCGTCTCCCGCCTGCTGGAAATCAAATCCGTCATCCAGGTGGCGATTGAAGAGCAGGTGAAGGCCAAAACTTTCTCCAAGAATAATGAAGCGGACATCCGGCTCACCGTCCCCTCCAACGAAAGCGAGGACGTGGTGGCCCTGCTGGAAGACCGCGCCTTCTGCACGGAATTCTTCATCATTGCGGACCTGAGCGTCCAGACCGGACCGGAACTGGCCGCTACTGCCCTTAGAACGGAACACGCCATGTGCCCGAGATGCCGCCGGTACGAACCTGAAGAAGAAGGAGCAGCCATCTGCGAACGCTGCTCGGAAGTACTTTCCTGAACCGTAAACAATCCCTCCCTGACTCATGGACAACCAGACGGAAACGGATTCCGCCCCCCGCACAAAGAAAAGCCTCGGCTGGCTCTGGTGGAGCCTGCTGGGCGTGGGACTGTATATTTTGGACCAGGTCAGCAAGCTGTGGATCATCCACCGCTTTCCGCTGAACTATGTGGACGAGCATTCTCACAAGTATGCTTACATACCCGATTTTTCGGGATTCCAGCACATTCATGCCGGCGGCATTATCGATTTCTTCTCCAAAGGCCGCATACCGGTTGAAGACATGGCAAGGTATACCGATCTGAATCAGAATACGGCGGATGCATTGAACCGCCTCCGGGATCTGGAACCCATCACCTTCCTTGACGGGATGGTGAACATCACCAGGGTGCACAATACGGGAGTGGCCTTCGGCCTGGGGAACGGAACAGCCTGGTCCAGCTACGTCTTCCTGGGCATCCCCGTGCTGGCGATCATCGCCCTCATTGTCCTATACCGGAAAAACTTTTTCCATACGGTATGGCTCAAGCTTGCGTACGTACTCCTGCTGGCGGGCGTGGCCGGCAATCTGACGGACCGCCTCGTGCAGGGCTTCCTGCTTCCCTACGAACAGCCGCACGGCTTCTTCACCAAGCTGCTGAACGGCTATGTGGTGGACTTCATCGACGTCACCCTTCCCGTAATCAATTACCGCTGGCCAGCCTTCAACGTGGCGGATTCCTGCATCTTCGTGGCGGCGATCATCTTCTTCATCGCCAGCATCTTCTCTTCCCGCAGCAAAGAGGAAACCCCATCCTGAAACGATCATGACCGCGCGGACTTTCATCCTGTCAGGCCTGCTGTTGTGCGGAAGCGCCGCTTCCGCCAAGGATGAACTGTCCTTCAAGGAAACGGTCGTCCCCGTCAAGGTGGCCCCGGCCCAGGACAGCATCACGGCGGCGTTCCCCTTCACCAACACTTCCGGCGTTCCCGTCACCATCAGCAAAATCAACGTCTCCTGCGACTGCACCACCGCCGGAGTCAGGGACAACAAGCTGACCTACGCTCCGGGAGAATCCGGAACCGTGACAGCCGTGATGAAAACCGGCAATTTTTCCGGTACGGTGGACAAAGACATGACCGTACACGCCAACGGCTCCGCCTACAAGCTGGTCATCCGGGCGCAGATTCCGGACGTCATCCGCATGGAGCCCCGCAAGCTGGAATGGACGAAGGGGGCTCCCGCTACCCCCAAGACCATCCACATCACCATCTCCAAGGAACTGCCCGTCAACCTGACAACGGTGGACCTGACAGGGGACGCTTTTGACTACGAGCCCGTCACTATTCAAAAAGGGAGGGAATACAAAATCATCATCACTCCCAAATCCACGGACAAGCCGGCTTTCAACACCATCTGGGTCCGGACGGATTCCACCGTTCCGCGCTACAAGCGGCAGATGGGGTTTCTGACCATCAAGGAAGACTGAATCCCCTTCATACTCCGCCATGAGAGACGCCCTTTCCACCGCCTTGAAACTCCTGCTGGTCATACTGCTGCTGGCCGTAGGAATAGCCCTGCTGGATCTGCGCGTCATCCAGCCGCTGCGCACGCCTCCCTGCAACCCGGAATTGCTGGAGGAAGGGCATGTCTGTCTTTCCCAGGTGCTGAAGGACTGGCCGGGAAAAATCGTCTGGATAGACGCCAGAAATCAGGACGACTTCGAACGCCACACCATCACGCAGGCCCCCGTCTATCCCGTGCGTCCTGCGGACGACAATTACCAGGAACTGCTTGCCGGTGCCATAGAGGCCCTGATGACGGCGCAGGACAAGGGGTACTGCATCGTCATCTTCTGCAGCAGGGACTGCAATTCCAGCGCAGCCGTAGCCAATGAACTGAAAAAGCCGGAATACGGCATCCGGGCGCCCGTCTTCATTCTGGAAGGCGGCTGGGACGAACTGCGCAAAGAACCTTCACTTGTACAATGACCATGCTTGATACAGCAACCATCCGCGCCCAGTTTCCAATTCTGGAAACCCAAGTGCACGGCAAACCGCTCATTTACCTGGACAACGCGGCCACCACTCAAAAGCCGCTGGCCGTACTGGACGCCTCCCGGCGCTATTATGAAACACAGAACGCCAACGTCCACCGCGGCTCCCACTACCTGAGCCAGCTGGCCACGGAAGCGCACGAACAGGCACGGGAAACAGCCGCCAGATTCATCAACGCTCCGGAAACGGCGGAACTCCTGTTCACCTCCGGCTGCACCATGGGCATCAACCTGGCGGCGGACACAATTGCCAAATCCGGGATGATCAGGCCCGGGGATGAAATCATCCTGTCCGCTGCGGAACACCATTCCAACATCGTCCCGTGGCAGATGCTCTGCGAACGCACGAGCGCGGTCCTCCGCGTCATTCCGCTGACGCCGGGCCAGACACTGGACATGGAAGCCTATCGGAACCTGCTTTCCCCCCGTACCCGCATCGTGGCCATCGGACATGTCTCCAACACGCTGGGGACGGTCAACCCCGTCCGGGAAATCACGGCCCTGGCCAGGCAAAACAGGCCGGACACCATCGTCCTGGTGGACGGCGCGCAGGCCGTCTCCCACATGAAAGTTGACGTTCAGGAACTGGACTGCGACTTTTACGCCTTCTCCGGCCACAAGCTGTATGCCCCCACGGGTATCGGCGCCCTGTGGGGGAAAAGGGAACTGCTGGAACGGCTCCCGCCGTGGATGGGCGGCGGGGAAATGATCAAGGAAGTCACCTTTGAAAAAACCGTCTATAACGACATTCCTTTCAAATACGAGGCAGGCACCCCCAACATTGAAGGGGCCGTTGCCATGGCCGCCGCCATGGACTACGTCTCCGGGCTGGGGCTGCACAACATCGCCGCACATGAACAAAAACTCACGGACATGGCCGTGGAGGGACTCAAGGCCATGCCGCGGCTGACCGTGCTGGCCCCGGAAGTGCCGCACAGCGCCGTCGTCTCCGTACTGGCGGAGGGCATTCACCACTACGACCTGGGAACCCTTCTGGACCAGATGGGAATCGCCGTCCGCACCGGGCACCACTGCTGCCAGCCCCTCATGTGCGCATTGGGAACCACGGGAACCACCCGCGCCTCATTCGCCCTGTACAACACGGAGGAGGAAGTGAAAACCTTCCTCCACTCCATGAACAGGGCGCTGGAAATGCTTTCCTGATTCATTCTTCACCTTCCCTCTCTCCATCCCGCCATGAATACGGCCCCCCTCGTCATCCTCCTCGGCCTCATGCTGGGACTCTCCGGCTGTTCCGTGCACAGTCAGCTGCAGAAGCCCCCCTACACCCATTATCAGGATGATGCGCTGGCTATTCAGGAAGCCCGGGAGGCATGGCTCGTTCTTTCCTCCCCGAAGCGCAGCCGGGAATGGCCGGAAGCCAGAAAAAAATACAACGCCTGCATCCGGAAACTGGCCTCCCACCTCAAGCAGGCCAGCCGCAACGGCGGCATGGATGAAGCCACGCGCCAAAGCCTCCCCTTCGTTATTGAAAAATCTCCCTACGCCAGAGACAGCAACCCCTGGCATTACGAGGCCATCTTCATGTCCGACGAGGTGGACCCCACCTACCGCCTGCGGGAAACAGTCACCGTGGAGGGAATGGGCATCCCCCTAGCGGGGCTGGCTCCGGAAGGAGCCTCCCGCCCCCACGCGAACATGCTCAGGGACAACGGCAACGTGCATACGCTGACGGCCATTCTGGACTTTGACCG
>JAJQCV010000088.1 GCA_021202525.1 Akkermansiaceae bacterium
ATCCATTTATTTATAATTTCCTATAAATGTCAGGATTACTAACGCCTTTTTTTCCGATACCAAGCCACACCGTATTTGGACAGTCGTTCCACAGCTTCAGGCAGGCGGCAGGCGCCGTCGCCGCCCAGTGCTACATCTAGGTCTTCCAGGCCATGAATCAAGTCGATCACATCCCGGCGCGGGAGGGCTCCGCCTGCGGAAACGCAAAAATGGGTGCGGCAGGCCAGCGGCCTTCCCTCATAAATCATGCATCTGCCCTGTCCGTTCAGAAAAGGGCAGCTTCCGTCGTCCGGCAGCTCCACGCGGGTACGGCCGGATGCGCGCCATGCCTTCCAGGCCAGCCATGCCTCGCCCAAGGTAACGTGCGGCGTCTCCCCCGTCAGGCGGAAGCGGCAGCAGTCCGCCATACCCGTACAAAAACGCTGCGCAAGGGAAGCACGCCGGGCGCCTTCCTCCAGCAGCCGGCGCACCGCTGCTAAAACATCGGCGGAGGGGGCATTCCCCTCCGTCCTTCCATGACGGCACCTGCCTGACGCCATGATCGATAAGCGCTACCGGGTCAGGCCGTCGGCCTTCGCCTGGTTCCAGTATGCGTATTCGGAACGGTTGAAATCCACATATTCCGGAGACAAATCCGTCGTGTACACCGTGTGGGAAAACTCGCCGCGGTTCAGATTAATGTCCACCTGGAACGCCGGAACCTGCACGGCCTGCCGCAAATCGTCGGACGGAGTATCCGCCTGCACGCCGCCCCGGCAGGCGGGAAGCCCGGCAATATCAATGTCGATCTTCTCTTCATCCACCTTCGCGCCGCAATAGCCAACGGCATGGATGATGCGCCCCCAGTTGGGATCATTCCCATTCCAGGAGCTCTTCACCAGGGAGGACTTGGCAACGGCTTCCGCCGCCTTCTTCGCCTCATCCTCCGTACGGCCTCCGGTCACGTGGACGGTCACAAACTTCGTCACGCGTTCCCCGTCCTGCACGATGTGCTTGGCCAGTTCCAGCATCACGTATGCCAGGGCCTGCTGGAATGCGTAAATGTCCTCCGGGGCTTCCAGCGTCACGCTGGACGCTCCGTTCGCCATCACCAGCACCGTATCGTTCGTGCTCATGTCGCCGTCAATCGTGATGCAGTTGAAAGAACTTTTCACTCCGGACTGAACGCACAGTTCCAGCACGTCGCGGGAAATGCCCGCATCCGTCGTGATGAAGCACAGCATGGTAGCCATGCAGGGGTTGATCATGCCGGCCCCCTTGCAGCAGGCGCCGATGCGCACGGGCCTGCCCTGCACCATGAATTCAATGGCGATAATCTTCTCCTTCGTGTCGCTTGTCATCACGGCCTGCGCCACTTCGTGCCCCTTGTCGCGGGAAAGGCCTTCCGCCAGTTCCGGGAACTTCGGGTAAATACGCATCATGGGCATCGGCAAACCGATCACCCCGGTGGAACAGACAGCCACTTCGCAGGGCTTCAGCCCCAGAATCTCCGCAATGCGCGTGCATTCCCCCCTGGCGTCTTCCAACCCCCGGGCTCCGGTGCAGGCGTTCGCGTTGCCGCTGTTCGCCACAATGGCGCGGATATCACCCTTGCGGAGATGCTCACGGCTCACTTTCACGCAGGCCGCCTGAACGCGGTTTGTCGTAAACGTGCCCGCGGACACGCAGGGTTCCGTGGAATAAATCAGGGCCAGGTCCAGGCGCGTGGCCTCAGGCTTCTTGATGCCGCAGCTCACCGCGCTGCCCAGAAAGCCCTGAGGCGCGCAAACGCCCCCGTCAACCGGAATATAGGATGAATCATTCATCGTCTTGAAGTGCCTTTCAGCGTAACAAAAAACTACAGTACCCACAAGCCTTCCGTTTCATCAAACCCGCACATGATGTTGAAGGACTGGACGGCCTGGCCGCCCGCCCCCTTCACCACGTTGTCCTCAGCGCTCATCAGGATCACGCGTTTCGTGCGGGAATCATAGGCCCAGCCGATGTCCACGCAATTCGTGCGGGTCACGTTCTTGGTATCCGCGGGCTGGTTGCGGCCCAGCAGACGCACGAACGGAGCCCCGTCATACGCTTCTTCCAGCAGGCGGCCGGCGGAATCGGGGTCCGCCCCTTCCTTCACTCTGGCCGTAATGGTGGAGCAAATTCCGGTATTCACAGGGATCAAATGCGGGGTGAAGGACATCACCACCGTCTCCCCGGCAGCCCAGGAAAGCTCCTGTTCAATCTCGCTCAAATGGCGGTGCTTCGGCACGCCGTAGGCATGGAAGCTTTCGTTGCATTCGCAGAACAGCAGGGGAATGCTCGCCTTGCGCCCCGCGCCGCTCACGCCGCTGCCGGAACACACCACCACGTCTTCCGGTTCCAGAATCCCGGCCTTGAACAGAGGGATGAGCGGCAACAGGATGCTGGTGGGATAACAGCCGGGAGACGCCACGATGCGCGCCCGGGCAATTTCTGCCGCACGCCATTCCGGCAGCCCGTACACGGCCTCCTGCATCAGGGCGGTATCCGGATGGGCATTTCCGTAATACTCCTCATACACATCCGGGCAATTCAGTCGGAAATCAGCACTCAAATCAATCACGCGCACGCCGCGGTCCACCAGCCCGCGGGCATAGGAGGCGGCCACGCCATGCGGCAGGGCAAGAAACGCCACTTCCGCCCCGGTGGCGGCAATGGCCTCCACATCGGAATCCGTAAACCTCAAATCGGAACCCGGCACCTGCCGGAAACGGGGAAACACCTCCCACAGCGGCTGTCCGGCATATTGACGGGACGTAGCGCATACCAGCCTGACCCCTCGGTGATTCAGCAGAATGCGCAACAACTCCTGCCCGGTATAGCCACTGGCCCCGACAATTGCTACTTGAACTTGCTTCATGACAAAAAAGGTATGCATTGAAAAAAGACTCTTGCCAACACTAAAGTTTTCCTATATACACCTCGCCGTCGCAAGACACGGCCCCGGTCGGTCCGATTTTATCGGGTTGTAGCGCAGTCTGGTAGCGCACCTGCATGGGGTGCAGGGGGTCGCAGGTTCGAATCCTGTCAACCCGACCACTTTTAACCGCTTTAAGTTTAAACACTTAAAGCGGTTTTTTGTTTTCCTGTTTCTCAACATATGCCGACCATCGCGGGAAATATGCCAGCCTAAGACAGCGTCCTCCCGTTTCCCGCTGAAAGACAGGTCACAGGCAGACATGCTCTCCAAACCGGATCAATACGCATTCCAGCAACCGTAGCCTTCATCTGTCCACCGAATACCTTCATATCATTCTACGGCAGAAAACATCAGCCACCGTCATCACAGGTTCCACGCTTCAGAAGTGGAACGTCTTCAGCTCTCTTAACGTTTCACGCGGGATGATCTTTTCCCGGAATGAGGGCAGATTCCCATTGAAGTGTTATCAGCCGCTCCCGCTTATCCGGCAAAAGAAAAAAGCCTCCGGGCAAATGGATACATCCCGTATATCCCTGTTCCCCATGGGCGGCAGCAGAGCTTTCCCACACTTCACCACCAAAAAATAATAATCATGAGTAAAACCACTACTATCAACGGAATTCCGATGGTAATGCAGGATGAATTTTCCCAGCATGCCGAAAACACGGCCATCCATGTCACCGCGGAGGAAAAGGAGAAATGGAACATTGGGGGCCAGGGCCCCAAGGGGGAGAAAGGGGACAAAGGCGATCCCGGAGCCACAGGCCCCCAGGGACCACAGGGGCCCAAAGGAGAACCGGGAACTCCGGGACCTGCCGGGACACAAGGTCCGAAGGGTGACAAGGGAGATCCCGGCCCCGCCGGTCCGGAAGGCCCGGGCGGATCTGGAGTTGCTCCGGGCTGCTTCATGTGGTTTTGCGGCTCTACACCGCCGGACGGCTGGCTGGAATGCAACGGAGCACTGTTGCAGATAAGCCAGTACCCGGCTCTTCACGCAGCCATCGGCACTACTTACGGAGGAAACGGCACGACTACCTTTGCCCTTCCTGATCTGACAAACAATGATGCAGGCTTGTTTATCCGTGCCGCTACTGCAACCAGGCAAATCGGAACTGTGCAGGGTGATGCCATGCGGCAAATCAGGGGCAGTTTTGGACAGATGAGCGACCTTGATTATTCTACATGGTCAAAGACCCTGTCCGGGCCTTTTGGTTATAAAACCAATGCAGGTATTAGTTATCCGATGAAAAAACTGACACTTAATACCTATACCGCCACATCGGAAATCACTTTTGATACGTCGGCGGCCGTTCCAACTGCAGAAGAAAACCGTCCTGTCAATATTGCATTGATGCCTCTTATCAAATATTGATAAAAATGGCAAATGAAGATGCCTGATGCTGTCACTCAATGATCCGATATGGACACATGCAAGACAGCAACAGCCACCAATCCGATTTATTATTCCAAATCATCTCCACTGCTGCAAGCTGACAAGCTTGCAGCGGTTTTTACCCGGTATCTTTTACCTCCGCTTCATAACGAAACAATGACAGAAACGATGACTTTTTGCGCGGTATCAGACCCGGCCTTATTCATTTTCCACTCCGGAAAGGCATCAAAGGCCTGTACACGCTGACGGGCATTACTTATATTCCCGCCGTGAAAAGCATCCTCCTGATCGGCTTGGGCAGCTTCATCGGCGGAGTACTCCGGCACCTTCTTTCCTGCTGCCTGAATGATTCCGTCGTGAAGGGGTTTCCCGTGGGCACGCTGGCCGTCAATCTGTCCGGATGTTTTCTGATCGGCATTTTGTACGGCTTTTTTGACCGGGGCACATTGATCAATCAGGAATTGCGCATTTTTCTCACCATCGGGCTGTGCGGAGGCTTTACCACCTTTTCCACCTTCATGAATGAAAATTTCCTGATGGCGCAGGGCGCTCAATTCTTCACGCTGTTTCTCTATGCCGTCCTGAGCCTGGCAGGCGGCTTCCTGGCCGTCTGGCTGGGCTATACGCTGCTTAAGACGGTGTAATTCTGGTCATCCCGTGCCTGCCGGGAACGGGTTAAGAGGATGCACCTTACAAGACAATCCGGAGGACGGCTGAATCAACCACGGCACGGGGCGGCCGTCACCCGTCTTCCATGCAGGCAGAATAGGGGCTTGCGTCAGTTTTATATTGCCTTCCTGGCTGGTAAGTCATATACCCCAACGGTTCAACCGCCATTGTGCAACCATTCACCCTGCCATGCCGCTGATCCATCTTCTGAAATGCCTCGGAGTCCTGTTGACAAGCTGGTGCCTGTTGTGCTCCGGAGCCTCCGCGGCGGATAACGGCAAAATCCTGATGGTGACGGAGGCCACGTTCCCTCCGTATGAATTCCGGGAGGAAAACGCCATCATGGGCATTGATCCGGAGATCATGCGGGAAGTAGCCAGACGCGCCGGGAAGGAACTGGTGATTGAAGACATGAGCTTCGATTCCGTGATTACGGCCGTGGTTTCCGGCAAGGCAGACGTGGCGGCATCAGGAATCACGGTAACGCCGGAGCGCCGGAAGCAAGTGGATTTTTCCATTCCCTACGTGGAAGCGGCCCAGGTGATCATCGTTCCCAAAGGTTCTTCCATCCGGAGCAGGGACGATATCCGGGGCCGGAGAATCGGCGTTCAGCACGGCGCTACGGGGGATATTTACGTCACCCGCAACATTCAGCAGCCGGAACGCTTTCCCAACGGGGCGCTGGCCGTGGCCGCGCTGGCGGCAGGCAAGGTGGACTTGGTGGTTATTGACCGGGACCCGGCAAAGATGTACTTGGCAAATCATGATGAGCTGGAAATACTGCCGGAACCCCTGACCTCGGAAACGTACGCCATTGCCATACGCAAGGGAAACACGGAGCTCCTCCAGCACGTCAACAAGGTCATTGCCAACATGCAGGCGTCCGGGAAGCTGGAAGAGATACGGGCCAAATACGCCGACATGCAGGTCAGGCCCCCCGGTTCATCCGGCGCCCACGCCGCAGGCACCGGCTGGCTGGAAGGCAAGTGGCTGGACCTGAAAGAATCGTTCGAAACCAATTTCATTCAGGAAGGGCGCTGGAAGTACCTGGCCAACGGCTTTCTGGTTACGGTGGAGGTTTCCTTCTTCTCCGTACTTCTGGGTGTCCTGATGGGCTTCGCGGTGGCCGTCATCCGCGCCACCCACGACAAGACGGGAAAGCTCCGTTTCCTGAACGCTCTCTGCAAGCTGTACCTCACGGTCATCCGGGGCACCCCCGTTGTCGTGCAGCTGCTGATCATTTACTTCATCATCTTCGGTTCCGTGGACATCAGCAAGGTGCTGGTGGCCGTGGTCGCCTTCGGCTTCAACTCCGGCGCCTACGTGGCGGAAATCATCCGCGGCGGCATCATGGCCATTGACAAGGGACAGTTTGAAGCAGGCCGCAGTCTGGGCCTAGGGTACGCGCAGACCATGATTTACATCATTCTTCCGCAAGCATTTAAAAACGTGCTGCCCTCCCTGGGGAACGAATTCATCGTGCTCCTGAAGGAAACCAGCGTCTCCGGCTACATCGCCCTTCAGGACCTGACCAAAGGCGGCGACATCATCCGCAGCCAGACCTACACCGCCTTCATGCCCCTGATAGCCGTGGCTCTGATTTACCTGGCCATGGTCATGCTGTTCAGCTGGCTGCTGGGCAAACTGGAAAGGAGACTGAAAAACAATGAATGAGCTGCCCCAACATACGCCCATGCCCATGTTCGAAATCAGCCATCTGGTGAAGAAATTCAACTCCGTCCATGCAGTGCACAATGTCACCACTCAGATCAACCAGGGGGAAGTGGTGTTCATCGTAGGCCCCTCCGGTTCCGGAAAAAGCACTTTCCTGCGCTGCCTGAACCTGCTTGAAGAGCCCACCTCCGGGGAAATCCGGTTCAAGGGGGAACTTATCAACGCGCCCCATGCGAATGTAAACAAATTCCGGCAGCACGTAGGCATGGTCTTCCAGCATTTCAACCTTTTCCCTCATCTGACCATTCTGGAAAACATCACGATCGCTCCCGTGAAGACGGGCCGCGCCACCAGAAAGGAAGCCACGGCCCAGGCGGAAGCCCTGCTTCAGCGCATCGGTCTGTACGACAAGCGGCATGCCTATCCCCTCCAGCTCTCCGGCGGACAGAAGCAGCGCATTGCCATCGTGCGTTCCCTGGTCATGAATCCGGACGTCATCCTGTTTGACGAACCGACTTCCGCCCTGGACCCGGAAATGGTGGGGGAAGTCCTTTCCCTGATGAAGGAGCTGGCTAAAGGCGGCCTGACGATGGTGGTCGTCACCCATGAAATAGGATTCGCCCGGGAAGTAGCCACCCGTATTATATTCATGGACAGGGGAAAAATCGTGGAGGAAGGCTCCCCTTCCCAGGTCATCGACCATCCGTCCCATCCCAGGCTGAAGGAATTCTTCTCCAAGGTACTTTAAACGGAAGGACAGCCCGGAATCAGGAAAGACCGCGTCCCTGCCCATCCGGAGCATGGATTCACACAAAAAATGCTTCCGGAACCATTCCTCCGCCCCAGCCGGAGCAACCGCCACAAGAGGCCATGGAGTTTCTGCTCCCGGAGGCCTCCATTACTTTCTTTGGCCTCCCAAACCTATTCTGACATCCACAGGCACGGTGACGATATCAGCGTGCTGCTTGTACAGCAGCTTGACTTTCAATACCGGCAATTCTCCCTGATAAGGGAATTGCAGAACATAGCCATCCTCATGAAAATTCTCCGAATGCCTCCCGAAAAAGGATAACACCGCAGAATCAATTTTCCTTCCCTTTCCATCAAACAACTGCCATTCATCAATCATGACAGGGTGCTCACTGCCCAGTGACACACGCACAGAGAACTCCCCACCCTTCCTTTCCGCCAGACTTACAGTCCATTCACAGGCGGGTTCCTCCTCTGCAACGATGATGTCTCCTTTCTGCTCTCTTTCAGCATACGGGGATAAAGGGACATCCTTTTTGACTTCCTTTTCCTCCAGCGGAAATTCATAAAGGGGCGTCTCCCGGTCACGCGCCACAGGTACACGAAGCGTTCCCCGCAAACGCACCCATGCCGCGCCTGCAGCCGGCAGGCGGGGGCACTCGCCGTAAACCACAACCTTGTTCCTACTCTCCCTGGACGGATCGCCAAGGAAACCAAGATTAAACGTCACGGCGCCCAGCTTTTTCCCCGTGGAGTCCTCCGCCGTCAGAACCTGTTCCTGAACCTTGTCGTCAGCTTCAAAATTCAGGGGGGAAGGGACACTCAGCATGACCCCAAATATCAATTTCGGAACCGGGAGGGCTTCTCCCTTTCTATCCATCAACCCTATTTGGACTACCGGGAACTCCACTTTTACATCGGAACTTTTCAAGCCGCCCGCATCCTGCGCTCCGGCAAACGCCGCCAAGCCTGTCATCCAAAATATGCCGCAACTTTTCTTCATCATCATTTCCCGTTCCCGTTTATTTCACAGTTTCCCCAGCCTCCCCGCAGGGAGAACCATTCCCGCCATGCCAATCCTGAATGAAACGGGAACTTCCGCTTCCTTCAATCCCGATGCATACCGGATCCTGAAATTCAACCGGCCGTCTTCCGGTCTTTTCAGAACAAAGAATGCCGCCCATGCGGACTTCCCGTTCCTGAAATCTCCCGGCAGAAGAGATTGATTGTTCTTCTCCTCCGGACTGTCCTGATCCACTAATGCCAATCCGCGGGCTCCGCTTCCGTCCGGAAGAACCAAATTCAACTCCACCCATACACTATCTTTCTGACCGGGAATGGAAAAGCCCCAGTTTGTCACGGTCAGCTCCGTGTGCACGTCCTCCTCCTTCCCGTGGTTCAGCGCGGCTTTTTCCAGCACCACAGGAACCACGGCTCCCTTTTCCAATGGAACCGATACCACTTCCGAATCCTTGTCCATGCTTGAAACCGTGACGGCAGCAGTTCCCCGAACTTCCACCCAGCGGGCATCCCGCCCAGGCGTCCAATCCCTTCCCTCCACGGAAAGCCATGGCCGGAGAGGGCTTACGATCCACCGTTCTGTCACGGAAGCCTGATGGAACAACTGCACGCCGGGAGGGCGGCTTCCGAGGGAATCGCATAAATCCAGCCGCGTTTTCCCCAAATGTACAGAGGCGATTTTCCAGGGAGCCGTACATTGGAACAGCATGTGCATGGTCAGATGCGGGACAGTGTCTTCTCCACGGAACCGGCCTTCGCCGCTCCATATATTTACGGAGTGCAGAACCGCCTTCACGGCCGGATTGGGAACCGGTTGCGCATGAAGCAACACCGGCACGCACGCCAGTACGGATGAAAACAAGGAACGGAACATCACGGCAAAGAAAGATTCTCCATTCATTGTAACTTATATATGAATGAATACAAGCGGCTTCCGCATCGTTTTTCCAGTTCGGTCCCCGGACAGGCCCCTCCCGTCCCTGCCCGCCGTCCTCCGGCTACGGAAAACTTCGTTTCCTCCCTACTCCCCTCCTACGGCCAGGAAGCACACCGGACACACCCTGTGCGTTGCCCCGGTTCTTCCCATACCCGGCAGCCAAGGTTCACTTTCCTTTCCTGATTTCCCCCCTCATGCCTATTTTGGCATCCACAGGAACGGCCACGGATTCCACAGGAACCCTGTACACCATTCTTATTCTCATTTTCGAGAAGTCTTTCGGAACCTCAAACCGGAGAGATCTTCTCCACCTCCTTGAATCTCCCGACCTTCCGGAAGAACTGCCCCTCAAATCGGTTTTCAGAACGGCGTCTTTGTCATCCAGAACCTGAAATCCTTCCAGCTCAAAAGGAGCATCCGTTTCCAGCCCGATCTCTGCCGTAACCGTTTTCCTGCCCTCCTTTTCAACTACCTCATATTCATCCAGAAAAAGCCTGGCCGTGGAGGGAGCTCCGGCCACTACGATGTCTTCGGAAGCGGCAGTTCCATCATCCGTCTCCCTGGGCAGCGGAACATGCATTTCCGTTCCCTTTTTTGAAACGAGTTCATAAACAGGCCCCGTCACCAGCCGAGCGACGGGAACCTTCAGCATCCCCTTCAGCCGGAACCACGCGACATCCGGAAGAGGCAATTCCCCGGCTTTCCCGAACACGCATGCATATGCTTCTCCATCATAACCCTGCTGATAAAGATAGCCCAGATTGAATTCCACAGGAGCCAGCTTTCTTCCGGAGGAATCCGTCATTTCCAGATATTGAATGGAATCAGAATTCCTTTGGAAAGACAAAGGGGGCTTGATATCCAGCCTTATCTCAAAAACCAGCTGCAAAGGACTTTCCTCCAACTGCCCGTTCACCCATGATTCCTCGCTTCCCACCTTCACGGAGATAAATCTGGCTTTTACGGGTTTCTCCGCCGCCTCTTCCCCCATGCTCCCGTGCCCATGGCAGCGGCAGCACCCAGAACAAGCAGCATGTTGCCCACACTTTTCCTATTCATGGCCATCTCCCTCTTTCTTCATTTCCATCTTCTCCATCTTCTCCATCTGTCCGAACAGGCCGCTCCGGATATCGACCGGAGCCATGATCCTCCTCAAATTCACCGCATGCCTGACAATTACGGACAGTTCATTGCCCTCTATTTCCTCCACAGACAAATATCGATTCCATTCATACTTGTCTTTAGCCGTTCCAAATCCCCGCCCGGAGGTTCTAGCCGATAACACAGTACCATCAGCCGCCTTCAATTCAAAATCCAGAAAACCTATCTTTTCAGAGGAAGTCAGCTGGAGCACCAGCCAGCTGCCGGAGTTTTCCCCTTTCCCTGCCTGATAATTTTCCACCTCCAGCACAGCTTCCACATCACTGCCGCCTTTCCCTCCCCCCTGTTCCATTCCGGCGTTCTTCAGCACCACAGGAATGGAAAATCCCTTCTCCAGCTTGATTTTCACGCTTTCCGAATCAGCTGTGGCACAAGACACCACACAGGGAATGCCGCCCTTCACTTCCGTCCACACAGCGTCCGGGGAAGGAAGCCAGGAATCCGCAGTTATGTAAACAATGCCATCCCTCCTGTCCCTCTCCGACGTCTGGGAAGCGTAATACCTGCATTCCACCCCGGAACAGGAAGAACCGGTGGAATCCTTCAGGCTCAATTCATGTTCTTTATCTTCACAATAGATTACCCTCCAGGGTGAATTTCCGGCGACCTTCATTTCCAGCCGGAATTCCCTGCGCTCCCCGGGAGGCGGTTGCCGAAAAGACGTGTTCGTGGACCATTGATAAAAGGATGAGTCAACAGACGGCTCCGGAACGGATTCTTCTCCGGAAGAAAAACACGGCGTTATCAGGCCGCAGGCGAAGACGGCATGGAATAAAAAACGGTACAACATGAC